>JAJFMA010000129.1 GCA_021772415.1 Chlamydiota bacterium | reverse complement strand
GGGCGTGGCTACTACACTGAGCAGCAGTTCCAGCAGTACATGGACCACATGACGGGGCTGCTCGCCCACGAAGGCGTGCAATTCGATGCAGTCTATCATTGTCCTCACCACCCTGAAAAAGCGCTTGGAGACTATTGCATCGACTGTCCATGTCGTAAACCAAAGACAGGCATGATCGACCAAGCATGCCGCGATATGCTTGTAAAAGGTGTCGAGATAGACTTGGCCAATAGCTTTGTCATTGGTGACAAAACCGACGATGGCAAGATGGGCAACAGCGCGGGTTGTGCGTCCATACTTGTGCAGTGCCCTTCGGGGAATCAGGGGTTAGACGGCAGACACAGCTGCCAATGGGATTTTAAAGCAATTAATCTTGAAGACGCTGCCTCGTGGATAGAAGCGCAGCTACTCACGAGGAGAATATAGATGGCTGACTCTGGATTATGTTACCTGGCATACATGGAACCCATTGTAGATCACGTGCTTCATTGGAATCCCGCTTGGGGTGGTCTTCCTCTAGATGCGGCGCCAGGTAGCCAGCAGCTTGTGAAAATCGCTGTGATTAACGACATTTTGATCGGAAAGAAACACACAAGTAGTCCTGGTGGCTGTGGTACAAACGTGTTTCAAGGCATTGCGCTACTTGAGGGTAAAAAAAGCAATGTCAAAGTTTGTGGTGTGCTCGGCAAGGATGCTGAGGTGGATGAGGATGCTGCGGTGGATGAGGATGCTGAGGTGGATGATGTGCCTGGGGCGTCTAAGGTGGCTAATGCGGCCAAGGTATATCGCGAAGGTTTGGAGCGTCTGGGAATCGTTTCTGGTCTCAAGGTATCCGCCTCTAAAGTAACAGGCGTGTGTTTAAGTGTGGTGACCGATGATGGCCAACGTACGATGTACACAGATCTTGGGGCTGCTAAAGAGCTGAGCATTGATCATGTTACCTCCGAGGAAATAGTGGCCTTTGCAGACGGAAGATCTCTCCACATGCATTTCGAGGGCTATACAGCCTTCAATGATGAGTTTTTCACGGCCGCAATCAAGATGGCCAAAGCTGCTGGTGCTACAGTTTCTGTTGGTCTCGATGGTGCGAAGGTTGTGGAGGCGAAAAAAGAGACCTTTAAGGCACTCATTGAAGCTGGGCAGATCGATATCCTTCTCGGTAACGAATTAGAAATGGCCACGTACACAGAGGTGGGTGACATAGAGCATCTCACCGACGATGACGCGAAGGCTTCCTGTGAGTTGATTGGAAAATATGTCAGCACTGTGGTGACCACAATGGGAGCAGAAGGATGCTGGATCAAGGATGCCAACGGGTCTGTACAGAAATTCGATGCAGAGCCAGTGGCCGGCGACCTTGAAACGACAGGAGCTGGTGATCTGTTTGCTTCTGGCATCATCTTCGGCGTATTGCACGGTCTGCCGACATCCACAACGGCAAGTATTGCGGCCCTCATGGCTTCGGCGATCATCCAAGAGGATGGCGCAGACTTGTCGGAAGCTGGCTGGGCGAAGATCGAAGCTAAGATCAAAGTGCTGACCGGTGACGACGAGGTCGGTTAGCTTAGACTTTGCAGCAGTTGGCTCTATCCTCATCATCTTGTGACTCCGGACTGTCCTCTATTTCTGCGAAGAAATGCGGCAAGGAAGTGAGGAAGGCACTCAACAACAGGTAAGCTCACCTTTCCTGTCCTCTATTCCTGCGAAAAAAGCGGCAAGGAAGTGAGGATAGGAATGAAAGTAGTCTTCGCTTTCACTCCATGGCCTCCATGTTTTTTTCTGTGACACAAAGTCCTCTCGTTCAATATGCCTGTTCTTGGTAGTAGTCTTATTTAAACATTTATTTTTAATTAAAGTTTTAATATTAATCGGTATTGATTACAATAATAGGTGAAGTTAAATATTTAAGTTGACACACTATATAAATAGTAGTATTATTATTATAGGTGGTTGCGCCGTTTTATGAGGGAAGATTTTTCTCTATGGATGAACAACATGGGCTGAAAAGCGGACATCACCAGATGCGAACAGGGCTAGAAAAACTAACGCTATCAATTGATTAGGAAAAGGAAGGAAAAGCATGGGCGACAAAATTCAGGAACAAATTCAGCAATTCTACGCTGAGGTAGGAGATAGTCCTGCCATGCAACCTGTCAAAGATGCCATTACCACGATTATGGATAGAATGATCGTGGAGGGTATGAGTCCTAAACAGGCAATCAACATCTCGGATGACACCATGGAGGGTTTCTACACCGAGGGTCAACGTCTTTATAGCTCTGGAAAATACGAAGATGCGTTACGTATGTTTCGCTTCTTAACGCTCTTGGATCCTACACGGATCCGCTACATATTAGGGATGGCCGCGTGTCAACACATGAGGGGTAAGTACATTGGTGCTGCTCAACTTTATCAGATGTGTGGTTTAGCAGATCCTACCGATCCGATCCCTCATTTCCATATGGCGGACTGTTACCTCAAACTCGATATGATCGCGGTTGCGGTTCACTGTCTAAAAACGACAGTGCGTTACTGCGGAGGGGAACCTAAGTATGCAAAGATCCGAGATCGAGCGAAAATGATGATAAAAGAACTGTCTCAGCGCGAAGCCAAAAAAAGCAAAGAAGCAGCATAAACCGAACCATAGTTGGCTGCTGAGAGACGTGCAAATAAAAGCTAAAAGTTAGGAGGTAATCAATGTCAGGTGCAATAGGAGAAGGCGGGGGCTCACAGCCTCATTTTGACCCCAGCCTCGTAGATCCGCAGGCGGATGCAGAGCATATCGCAGAGGCCGGAGCAGAGATTATTGGGGAGCAGAGTGGTATCGATCCCGCTAGGCTTGCGAAGAAGTACACCGACAGCGTCGAAACGGCGAACCGAGGCGAAAAAAAGGAGGATGTTCAGGTCCTTTTTACCAGACCGGACCAACCAGGCTTACCGCCAGGAACATCGGAAAAGGCAATCAAGGACCTGCTTAAAGGTGGGTTTGATGACGACAGTGTGAAGGAAGTAGCAGCAAAGCTCACTGGGACTCTACCTAATGAGCTACAGAAAGTGCTTTCAGGAGACGTGGCAGCAGCCAATCCCGAGGAAGCAGCTAAGGTTGCGGGACTAGGAGATGCGATCCAAGGAATATCTAAAGCCTCAGCGCAGGCAGAGAATTTTATCGCTGGTGTTGGTGCTGCAGATTGGCTTGGCAACCTGGGTGAGATTAAGGGGATGCCTGCTGGGCCAGGAGCTATAGACCCAGCCTCAGCGCCATTCACACAGAATGCACAGCTTGCGACGAATCAGCTGGAGGGCCTGAAGAATCAAAAGGGCATGATAGAAGCGCAGCTTAAGGATATGCCAGAAGGCCCACCAAAAGACTCTTTGATGGCATTCTTGGGTAAAATCAATGAAGCTATCGCTAATCTTGAAGAGTTCCTAGCGCAAATGGATGAAGGCGTTGCAAAATCTAGTGAATTTGAGCAAGCCGGATCCACCGATGATGGCCAAATTCGTGAGAAGAAAGTCGAAGAAATGAAGGAGAAAAGGGAAGAAGCTGAAAGCGGGCTTGGAGGACTCTTTGGAGGCTTGGGAGACATCTTTGGAGATCTACTCGGACCCCTTACTGACTTAATGGATTTGGGCGGCCTGATGAGTGGACTGACGGATATGCTAGATCTCGGTGGACTCACTGACATGCTAAGCTTGGACGGACTCACAGATATGTTTGGAGGGATATTCGAAGGCTTCGGTCTTGAAGGAATTACAGACATGTTGGGTGGCCTAATGGATAACCCCATGGCAATGATGCTTATTGGAGGAAGTGTGTTAGCACTCGTGATGATGGGGCCCTTTGCGATTCCGATGGCTCTTATCGGCATAGGTTTAGGTGTCATGATGATGATGAGTGATAAAGAGGGTGGAGATAGCGATTTCCTTGGCGGTATGTTTGAGGATATTCCCATCGTCGGAGATCTTCTCGGTGGCATACTGGACCCTATCATGGGATTGCTTGATCCTATCTTGTCGATCTTTGGTATGGGGGGCGGCGGCGACGATAAGTCTAGCTCCTCCAGCAGCTCAGGTCCAAGAGAAAGATCACGGAATGCAGGTAACACTGCGGCAGCTTCTAGCGTTGCAGGCAATACTGTTGAGCATGCTGCTGACGAAGAAGCAGAGCTTAAAGGTCAAATAGCAAAACTACTGAACCTGCTTCGTGGAATTGCAAGTGGAAATGTCGATCCCTCGGCACTTACAGGAGATATGCTGTCGACACTCGGAAACATTACCGGCTCTGATGGCCTAGAAGGCCTGCTTGGTGAAGGTCCCGCGGGCTTGCTCGGCGATGCTGCCAATGCCGGTATGAGCGGTGATCTCGATGGTATGATAGGAAAATCCATGGATGCCCTAGGGGAGACTCCCGAAAAATTAGGGGATTTTGCCAAAGGTGCCAGTAATCTCGTTGGAGGTATCCCAGGCCTCGATATAGGCGGGGGGGACTTGGATATTTCAAGTCTATTCAACGCTGCTTAACAGGTTTTGGAGAACAGGAATTTATGTATAGCAAGCTCCCCTTAGGGGGCTTGCTGTCTTTTTGCCAGATATCTCTGCTGTGACAATGGAATGAAAGATGTAGTGTACGTACTGCTGGCAAGGAGACTATAACGTAGAGGTATTTTATGACAGATGCTATAGGAGGCGGCAACCAGCCGCAATTCGATCCGTCAGCCGATATTGAACATATTGCCGAGGCTGGCGCAGAGTCAATTCAACAGGGGTCTGATGCCCCCAAAGTTCTCAAAAAGATCACAGATAGTGTGGTTTCAATGGGAAAATCGGATAGTGAAGAGGACTCTTCATTTTTAAGTAAACTCAAACCAGATACCCCACAGCTTCCCCCAGGGAAATCGTTGGTGTCGCCGAAGCAACTCTTAGAAGGGGGTTTTCAAGGCGCCGACGGCGTAGCAAAGTCTTTGGCGGGAATGCTGCCTAAAGAGCTCAAAGGTTTAGTGGGAGGCGACGCCGGTTCCGGTAATCCGCTGATCCAAGGGGTGAACGAAACCATTAGCCAGGTTTCCAACGCCTCGGCAATGGCGACGGGGTTCTTGGGAAATATCAAAAACGGCCCACAGAACTTTCTTCCAGATAATTTCCCTAAAATTCCTGGGGCAGTGAATCCTTTCGCAGGTCCCCTGGAACAAAATGTGCAGGTGCAAGCGAACAAGGCCGCCATACTTGGCAACAACAAGGGAATGGTCGAAGCGCAGATGAAAGGTATGCCCGACGGGCCTCAGAAAGACTCGTTGATGGGATATCTTGCTGTGATCAACGAAGCTATCGCGAACCTTGAAGAGTTCCTCAGTAAGATGGACGAGGGCGTCTCCAAGGGCAGTGACTATGCATACGCAGTAGCTCAAGATAGTGGTCCCGTAGGCGCTGCAGAAGAAGAAAAAGACGAAGGAGGTGGCCCCCTAAGTGGCATGCTAGACAGTGCCGGACTCGGGGCTGTTGGTGATATGGCAGGACCCCTTGTCGGAATGGCAGATGAGGTGCTTACTCTTGGTGGACTGCTAGATGGATTCGGAAGTCTATTGGACGGTGGACTCGCGGATGGGCTTAAAGAGATACCTGTGCTTGGACCCTTGATGGAGCAGTTTGGTTTAACAGGCATTATGAATAATCCCGCTCTACTCTTGCTTGTTGGCAGTGGTGTCCTAATGGCCGCAACAATGGTGCCCGTGATGGGAATATGGGGGGCTCTGCCCATAGTAATTTCACTGGCTATGGCGATGTTACTTTCAAGTGAAGACAACATCTTAAAAGACACACTGGAGAACATACCCGTTGTCGGAGACCTCGTTGATTCATTTTATGGCCCCGCCCAAGATATGATTGACAAATTCGCTTTCGATAACTTACTAGGTGGCGGTAAACCACCTCCAAAGGAAAAGAGAGAGCGCGTGCGTTCACGTAATGCCGGCGGACCTGCTGCAGCAAGCGCCTCCGCCAAAGCTGCAGGAGCGCGGCACGCTGCCGAACTTGACGGAGCCTCTTCCGAGGAGGCAGAGCTTAAAGCGCAGGTCGCAAAACTTCTTAGCCTACTGCGGAGCATCGCAAGCGGAAACGCGTCTCCAGAGCTTCTCTCGGATGCCTTCATGGGGGCCCTCGGTAAAATCACAGGTAGCGGCGGCATGGAGAACTTGCTAGGTGGCGACGCCTCGAAATTAATCGAAAAGGCCCTAGAGGCCGGAGGGCAAGGTGACAACGAGGGGATGATAGGGTTTGCTATGGATGCCTTTGGCGCTACGCCAGAGTCTCTTAATGGCTTCACCGATGCTTTGGGGAGCGTAATTCCAAATTTCAATGATTTGGACGACCATTTCACTCTTCCGTCCTTCGCGGCCTAGACAACAGGGGTAACTACGTTGGCTGCGCAATGGCCCGTGAGGGCTGGGTAATGTGTAGTGACTATTTAGCTCTGAAGAGAGTGTAAAGAAATCGTCGCGACCTTGTGTTTAAGTCATAAGCTTCAAGCAACCAATGATATACACTGATAGCGCGAGTCCTCGAGTGCCATGGAGTGCGTGCGCTCCGCGCCGCCTTTTTGAAGTTCGTAGACATGAAAAATGCCTTTGAGAAGCATCTGTAGATGATTGCTTTGGCGACGTGGCACGGCAGAAAGCCCTTTGGAATCGTTCGCATCTCCAAATAAGGAGTCACGAACACTAAAATAGGTCTGTGAGGAACATGTAGACGCAAAAAAGGCGGCGCGGAGCGCCGCACTCCATGGCCCTCGCTTAGCTACGCTGGCTGCGCTCGCGCTATAGGGAATCTACGTAGTTAAGCATTAGCGAATTAAGAAGCATTTCGAGTTTACTTCTCTATTTCTTTACACCCCCGCAGGGGCGACACATTAACACTAAACATGTGTCGCACCTACAGTGCTCAGAGCACGTTTTTACATTTCCCAGGGCTACGCCCTGGGCTGTACAGCTTGCTGGCCTTTCAGGCCGCCGGAAAATGTGCGAGCTCATGTGGGACAACGATCATTTCATCATCGACGCCAATTTCTTTACACTCTCGAAGGAGCTCCAAATGCATGTACGTTTTCATGAGGCCCAAAGGGCCAGCTTACGATAGCCCCACCCGCGAGGGTGGGGTGAAAAAAAAACACCCTGAGCCCCAACGGGGCGGCTTGTGGCCCCCAGAAACTAAGAGTTCTGCAACTTCGCCAAGAAACTCGCCACTTCCGCACCCACAGCTTCGACGGCGGCCTGTTTTTTGAGATCAACCAAATTTCCGTCATCATCAAAGGCATTCGAACACGAAGCCACTGTGGTCTGCTTTGGAAGCACGATCACCTGAATATTGAGAAGGACAGAACGCAGCTGAAAAAGCCCTCTAAGCCCACCGAGCCCTCCAGGAGACGCTGCCACAAGTCCCGCGACTTTACCGACAAAGCACGCGAGAGAGCTTTCATTTTTATCAGCAGGCCGCGATGCCCAATCGATGGCATTTTTAAGCGCCGCGGAGTAGCCGCTATTGTATTCGGGTGATGAAATGAGTAGCCCTTGGTGGTCCATCAACAGCTGTTTAAACTCGAGTGCTTCCTCTGGCAAGCCCTCAGCATCTTCAATTTCTTGGTCATAGATAGGCATCGGAAAATCCCGCAGATCGATGTAAGTGACGTCGGCCCCTGCCTTTTCTGCGCCCTTGGCAGCCACCTGAACACATTTTTTATTGTAGGAATCGCGTCGCAGGCTTCCTGCGAATGCTAGAATTTTCGGTCTATTTGCCATACTTTCCATCACCTAAATAAAGTTCAAATTACGCATATACTAGCACAATCAATCACGACGTTCCAAGAGCGCGATTGACATAAAGAGCCCACAATACGCTATCATGTTGTCTCCCAATGGGAAAAGGAGATCTATGGAGGCGAAGCGAAGGTTTTGGACGACCCTATTCCTGTGTCTTTGGCTTGCGACCCTCGCCGCTGACACAAGTTCACCGCAGGCTGAGGTCTTTGCGTGGCCATCAAAACGCGTGCCTTTATACTCTTTTGAGTCCGCCGAACGCGTCGGTAGCCTCGGGCAGTTTCCCGCTCCCGGTTGGGTATCTGAAGTGTCCTACACTGCAGAAGAACGCCGCAGTGACACCGAAGCGGCCATGCTGTTGATCGACAAACAGGTGCACATTGGAACTGACACAGTCTACTCTCATTTCGTGCGCCGCCTCGACGGCAGCGAAGATGAAGATGATGTACCCCAGGCACTTATTGAAGTCCGCTATTTCCCTCAGTGGCAGAAGATTGCATGGCACACGCTAGTCATCAAACGCCGAGGCCGCACCTTCGACCGCCTAGGCATGGCAGCCTTTCATCAAGCTCCCGTCATTTGGAATTCCACAGGACATGAACACGACGCTCAGACATCTATTGTTGCCTTCATGGACGATCTCAAAGAAGGCGACATCCTGGAGTATAGCTACTCTATACAAGGCAGCTTGCCAGCGTTGCGCGAGCATTTCGTGGACTCCTTTGCACTACAATACCCCTATAGCGTTGGGAGAATCTTCTACCGCCTGGTAGGCGATCCTGGACAGTATCCCTATATTCGAGAGCATCATATCGCCAGGCCCACACATGGCAGCCAAGTCAACGATACCCAAACGGAATGGGTGTGGAACGATCAGCATGTCACCGCCTACACACCGGAGCCAGATGCCCCTTCCTGGCACAAGCCTATTCCTTGGATACAAATTAGCGACTTCCGAGACTGGGCTGATGTGGCTGTGTGGGGACACTCACTGTTTGCGCTGCCAGAGAAGCCTTCTCGTACAGTACAGAATATCGCCGAGAGAATTGCACGCAGCTCTGACACCCCAAAGCAGCGTGTGTTGGCAGCTCTTCATCACGTACAAGAGGGCCTTGCACAGCCCGAGCACCTGAAGGAAATCCCCCTGCACGATCCTGTCGAGCCTACTGCAGTACTACGTCGCGGTTGGGGTGACCAATGGGACAAGGCACATCTCCTTTGTTGCATCCTTCATCAGCTCGACATCGAAGCCCACCCGGCCTTGGTCTCCAGTTGGCTCAAACACCGCGTAGCAACGTGGCACCCGTCTCCACAACCCTTTAACCATGCTATCGTGCAGATCCGCCTCGACGGCAACACCTACTGGGTGGATCCTACGATCCAATACCAAGGTGGGGACCTAGAGCTATCGCGCTGCAGTCGCTACCAACATGCCTTAGTTCTTCTTCCCCAAACAAGAGGCCTTAGCAGCATCCATAGCAGCTCCCCCAAACACCTGGTGGACGTCGCAACAACATACGTCGTCTCCAGCAAAGAGACGCCCGCACAGCTATTAGTTACGACAACACTCCGCGGAGAAGAAGCCGACGAAATGCGGCGTCGTCTAGCACACGAAGGAAAGGGACAAATCCTTGCCCAATTCCAACACACCTACGGCCAAGTGCACGGAAGCTTAGAGCCCACCTCAATAGGGTCTGTTGTCGACAATCGTGAACAAGGTGAGATTATCTTCAGTGAACACTACCTCCTAGAGAATCCTTGGGAGGTCACAGCGGGGTCAAAGCAGAAAACGCTCTGCATCCCCGCGCTCTACCTTGCTAACAATCTACCACGCCTCGACGACACCACAAGTACGACGCCAATTGGTATTGAGCACCCCACTTCAATACGTGAAACGGTCTCCATAGTGCTTTCAGACCATAAATGGAAAACAAGCCCGCAAAATCACGAGTGGCACTGTGACGCCCTCACATTACAGACGCGTCAGTCTGTTCGCGGCGACACACTTGTACATGCAACCACCTATAACACTCATGAAGACCATATCGACGCCGAAGACATCGACGAAGTACGTGCCACGCTAATGGGGGCTCAACAGGTCCTATTTCACCATATTACCGTACCCGCCTACATCCACAGGTCACGATGGAAAAGTCTACTCGCTGTAGGGCTTGTATGCTGCTTCGCTGGGGGCGCCTCCCTCTGGCTACGTAGACGTCATCTTGGTTCCCCGAAGGGCACTTACTCGTCCAGAGACGGAGAACAATAGCCAATCAGCCTTCCGTCGTATACAATAGTGTTTTTGTAGGGGTGGAGTATAACAGCATGGGTGCTATCGCTGGGGTTGTTTACCGAGACGCTTTTCAGGTTACAGACCTGCTTAAACCTATGCTCGACACGCTGTCACGTCGCTGCAAAGGAGCTCAATACCCACACACATGGCGTAATGTCCAAGTGGGTGCTCTCGGTCAAAGCTTGGGAACCAACACCAAACACACCGTCTTTGTCGCTCTCGACGGCACCATCTTAAACCTAAAATCGCTCATTCAAGACATCCGCCATAGTGGCCACAATGTCGACACCCAAGATCCTGCTACTCTTGTCGCTCACGCATACGAGCTGTGGGGCGCAGCCTTCCTGCAGCGCATTAACGGTGATTTCGCGGTCGCAATATTAGATGAAGTGTCGAGCCAGCTACTGATAGCTCGTGACCGCACTGGAAAGTGCCCGCTGTTTTGGTACCAAGACGACCACCATTTTATTTTTTCTAGCGAAATGAACGCCATCCTCGCTACCGGCGCCGTCCCACAGACTCCTGCTGTCGATGGCATTGCGACGTACCTGTCCTTAGGCTATTTCCCCCAAGACCTAACTCCAATACAAAAGGTCAATAAGCTCATTCCCGGACACTATCTCACGCTGCTCTTAAACCAGCACAAAAGTATTCATCCCTACTGGTCCTATTCATCTTTCTTCACACAACCGGTTACAGAACCTCCTGCGCGCGTAGCTGAACATCTCAACCACATGCTCGAAAACTCCGTAGAGCAGCACATCGCCTCCAAAGCCTCAGTGGGCTGCCTGGTCTCTGGAGGGCTAGGATCCGCAAGCGTCGCCTACTACTCCAGCAAGCTCGATGACGGCCCAAAAGTGTCGGCTTTCACGGTAGGTTTCCAGCGCGACAACGCCCAAGACATTCGCTGCGCCACCGAAGTTGCCCAGGAACTCACCATCCCTCATAAGCTCGAGGTCATCACACAACGCACATTTCTGGACGATCTCGTAAAGGTCATCTGGCACCTAGGCGAACCTCTTGCAGACCCAAATGTACTGGTAACGTGGAGACTCGCTAAACTCGCCGCTGGAGAAACGACGATGGTGCTCTCGGGGATGGGCAGCGACGAGCTCCTTGCGGGTCACAGCCGCTACACCGTTGCAGAGAGGACAGACCGCTATATTCCGTTGATGCATCGCCTCATCCAACCATTCCTTCACCGCTTTTTAGTGCCATGGACCAACCGCATCTACAGGCCATGGGCCTTGCACCTACTCAAAGACGCGCGCACCAATCCGTGGCAAGCAGAGTACATCCGTGCGCACACACTTTTCAGTAACAAGATGTTGGGCAAGGCATCACCAAATCTCCAAGGCATTTTCGATCCCGACACATTTCTACATAAGTTCCATCGACTAAGTAGAATACCGTCTATCGTATCCTCGTTTCGCTACTTCGACATGAAAACGACGTTACCTGAGTGCTACATGCTCCAGTACGATAGACTTACGTCCGCCCATGGTCTCGACTGGCGCGCTCCCTATTTGTCTCGTGAAATCGTCGAGTACCTCGCTGGAGTTCCCGAACCCGAGCAGCTTGCTGTTGAAGACACGGCCTCATGCCTTAAAACTATCCTCCGCCCCTATCTTTCCGATGCTGTGGTGAATAGGCCCAAGCAGTCGCGCCCACATTTCCTGGAGTCGTGGGCAAACACTCCAGAAGTGCAGCAAGCTTTCGATCTGCTTCAGACAGGCACCTGTGTTGACACCGGCTACATCTCCAGCTCGTGGCTGTCGGAGCAGCTTGCAACACACGATAGCCGACGCAAAGCCTTTCATCACCTATGGGCGGTGTTGGCTCTGGAAATCTGGCTACGCCTATTTATCACGCGTCCTATTCAACGCAGCGCCCCCGATGTAGGTGTCATCGACCTACTCTCTGATTGATCATCATGGAAGTAGACTCGAGCGCCCATGAAACCCGCCGGGTCGTCTTACTGTAGCCCTAGCGGGAGTGTAAAGAAATGCTACCTTACCTTTTTTTAGGCCCCAAGGGCTGTAACCTGTATAGCCCGGGGTGTAAGCCCTTGCCATTACCCAAAATTTGCAAATATTATTTTTTAAGCAATGAATGCAATCGCCTTAACTAAACTAGAGATATTGGTAAGCGATTGGTTCTAAGGCCCAACGGGCCGTCTTATGATAGCCCCTCCCGTGAGGATGGGGCTAACGTTAGCTGGCCCTTCAGGCCTCATGAGAATATAGAGGTACCGTAGTTAACTCAGAGGTTTCCTGACACTCTTTGAGGGACTAAAGAGATGTGGTACCCATCCAAGTTCTAGATGAACGCATATCCAAGCACGTTTCCATCTTTGATCCATCCCAGCTGTTTAAGAAAGTGGGCTGCAGCAGGGAATCTAGCCATCTGCTTCACCACAGGATGCCGGTGCAGCATGTGCCAAGGAATCGTAAATTGATCTTGATCAATGGCCACTAATTTCTCCTCTGCCAACCATAAGCGTAGCATTTCACGGCCAAGGCGTTCGAACGCATGCAAATATGCCCAATGTACTAAGCCAGGCAGCTCCTCGGGCAGTGTTGGGGCTCGTCTGCCGATCTCGTCTAAACAGTGGCTCACGAGGCTGTCGACCATCATCATATTGGACGCCTCGCACAGGCACACAAGAGCATCGAAATCCCAATGTGCAAGCTGTGGTAACGCACCCTGATAGAGATAGAGCAAAATTTCTTCTAGCTGCGCGCCGTCGACATGAAGCTCAATTTTTTCCTGCTCAATAGACTCTTTCATCCCTCCCGCGAAGAGGTGACGGAAATAGAGAGATCGTTCAGCAAGAACCCCGCGATCAGCAGGTAGCTCTTTACCATCAAGTGTGACGAAGACAACATCTGGAAAATCGTCTACTTCATCGACAGGAAAATATCCTGAAGCTTGCGTGAGCCAGTATCCTATCCTAGGAGGCTCTCCCACTAGGCACGCGTCGGCGAGTTGTTGTGTTTCGGCACTAGCTTGAGAATACAGGCTAAGGCGATCAGGTCGGAGCATTACATCGATAAAGCGGTGACAACAGCCTTCGAGTTCCTCAACCTTGTGGTTACGCGCTAGATGAAGGCGTTGTGCAACATTATCTATAGTCAGTCCTCTGGAATACCACACCCCCACGTTGTCACGGATCTTAGAGATGTCAAACATTTCAGCAAATTTGTAGAGTTCTATAGCGACCTCTTCATCGAGTGGTGACAGAGAGCCCTCCCTGGCAAACAACGCAAAAGACTCCATGGCTTCGGGAGACAGTAGGTGAGACATGTCTATAGTAACAGTTTTTCCCTCTTCCAGTTCACTACTAGATCTCAAAGCAGTAACTCGCGCATGTAACGTCGACGATAAATTAGCCAGCACCAGAGCAGACACGGGGCATAGTTTCTCTGCATTTCGTAAAAACAGATCATAGCTAGATAGGTCGCTACCTGTCCTCTTCTGTTCCCACCTCGAGTCAAATTTAATTCGAATTTCAGGATGACGGTCTTTAAAAGTGTCTACCGCCCTATGTGACACAGAAGTGCAGGAGAGATCTATCTCTTCCAAGAGTGGTGGTAGCTTCCACGCGTCAAAAACGGTGTCATCAATTCCAGTACAACCATGCAGATCGAGGCTCTTTAAATGCACCACACTTTCACCAAGAGACGATCTAATATCTGACGACAAGAGCCCTTGACAGCGCGCCAAAGAGAAGGTTTCCATACTTGGGCATGTCGCTACTATGCTCTTCAGTGCATCGCCGCGAAGAATAGGAATATCCGACGCATCAACGGCAGTCATCTGGTGAAAGCTAAGGCTGTCAATAAGGCTATTCTGCAGGAGCATCGCGACGACATCGGGATCGATGGCCTTTTGGATGTATCTACCTCTCACTTCTCCTGTAGCATACCGCATTGCTGTCACCACACAGTGAAATGGATCTACATCAAAGACGCGATGCTTTGCTCCTTTCTCATGGCTATAGAGATGAATAAGATTTCGCCTGATCGGTTGAAAGCAAAGGTTGCGGCGACAGCGCTCAGCTAAACCGTCGATGGATTGCCAGCGTTGTGGCAGCTCCCAAACCAGCTCTCTAGTAGTCGCAGACAGATGAAAATTACGTAGATGTGGCAAATTTCCAAGTACCTTAACGAGCGTCTTTTGATGAACCCCGTCAAGGCCAGTATCAGAAACGTCGATATATCGCAGCGCCTCAAGTTTCCCGTCTTTAATCCATTTGTGAAGGAGCTGAGAGGTTATCTTGCTTCCACGCAGTTTCAGCACTTCAACGTCATAGGCCTGCGCCATAATCTCACGTACTGCATTGGAATGACATCCTGTAAGGTCCAATTCACGAGCTTGTGATAGAACAGGACCGCACACCAGCTTGCGAAGCTTGGGAGCATTACGTGCCAACTCCGCAATCTGCCACAAGTGCAAGCTCGTCCCCGAAAGATCAAGATGCTCTACACAGTCCATATTAATGTCGGCTATATGTGCCTGCTTCCACGAACCTGCAAGGGCTTTATTAGCTCGCAACGCTAAACGCATAACTCCTGGTCGAAGATGTAAAAACCCCTCCAACTCGTTAATATGTGCAGTAGACGAAACTGCGAATTTCGCAGTCGGTGGTTCAGATGCCAGCGACACCATCAGCTGTTCATGAAAGTCCGGTGCCTTTAGCTTAACATTGACGCGCGCCAAGTTGGGACACATTACAATGGCATGGCGTATCGAATCTGGAGCCAGATCCCATCCAATACGGACAGTCAACTCTCGCAGTTGCTTGCACTCATGAAAATTCGAGGGTAGCTGGCTAGCAGTCTCAACACCAAGCAATTCCATATGCTTGCAATACCGTGCTGCCCATTCCGCTAATTCCTTAATGTCTTTTGAGTGACCTTCAAAAACTATATGGCGTAGAGATGGAAAGCGACGCATGAGAATCTTAGTCAGCCGGATACCGCTTGCATCTATGCGATCCCCTTGAACTGTCAGCGTGGTAAGGGACGGAAGCCGGAAGCATCCTTTAGTAGACTTTAACAGCTCAAGGATTTGATCCCGGTCGGTCAAATAATCCAGCACGAGATGTTCTCCTTCCCATGCTTTGTCTCTAGCTACCTTGTCGGACTCGATCATTTCCAAGAGCCCTTGCAAGTTCCCAAGTCTGATACATCCGTTGGCATCGGCCAGAACAAAAGGTGGATCACACACCTCCTTCTCCGGTAAGCGCAACGGGCCGATCGCTAGAGGAAGCTGACCAGAGTTACTAACCCGTAACACATTTGGAATCAGATGACTAGGAATAACAGACTCTTGTACTAGCTCTCCCTCATCCGAACGTGGCACTGGCTTGAGCGACACTTGTCCGTTCGTAGTCTTTAGATCAGCACCTTCCATAGCCCCCTCCCAATAGCAGCTATTTCTTTCGCACCTTAGCGGATTCTATGGATTGGGCCAAGTCAGCGAATACTTGTCACCGGAGCACAGAGCCGATTTTCGACATTTTGATCACAACTAAGGCATGTTATTAAGCGCGAAGCGCTGACATATGCCCCGCCCTTGCGAGAGTGTAAAGAAATAGAGGAACAAACTCGAAGCACTTCTTAATTCGCTAATGCTTAACTACGTAGATTCCCTATAGCGCGAGCGCAGCGAGGGCCATGGAGTGCGTGCGCTCCGCGCCGCCTTTGTGAAGTTCGTAGACATGACAAGTGCCTTTCAGAAGTATCTGTCGATGGTTATTTGGGCGACGTTGCACGGCAGAAAGCTCTTTGGAATCGTTCGCATCTCCAAATAAGGAGTCACGAACAC
>JAJFMA010000128.1 GCA_021772415.1 Chlamydiota bacterium | reverse complement strand
TTTAGCGTTCACGTATAACTCTCAAGCTTATTTTAGTGTTCGTGACTCCTTGTTTGGAGATGCGAACAAACCCAAAGACCCGGATTGCTACCCAAACTCATTGCTACAAGTTTTCTTTGGATTAGCGGGCGTAGGTCTGTCCCGCAGGCTAGGGTAATCCCTTGCCAAGGGACAGAGCATAGCCCGATGATTCAAAGAAAACTTGTAGCAATGATATCCGTTAGACTCGCTTAGACGTAACCCTCCCATCTAGGACGAGCCATGAAAGAAATACACGCGATCATTACCTATGTTGTCTGCGACGAAGTTCTCAAGGCACTGCAATTGAAAGACGATCCTCAGTCGCAAATGAGCAACGCTGAAGTTATGACCTTTTGCATTCTCGCCGCAAGGTTGCATTCGGGTAACCACAACCTCACACGCTGGAGCTGCAAGAACGCCGGCTACTTCCCAAAAATTCTCAGCAAAAGTCGTTTGAATCGACGTAGTAGACAAATACCGATGAGCGCCTGGATGGCTGTTTTCCGATTTTGCAGTTTAATCTTCAAACAAAGCACAGAGTACGCTGTAGACAGCTTTCCCGTTCCTGTGTGCCAGAAAAGCCGTATCGATCGTCGAAAACTATTCCGTGGGGACGAATACCTCGGCTTTGCAGCTTCCAAGAAGAGCTACTTTTGCGGCACCGAGTGCATATGATCGTGACTTCCACAGGAGCACCGGTGGAAGTTGTTTTCAAACCAGGCTCCGAGAGCGACGCTGGTGTGCTGTGGGAAATGGAGCTAGATCTGCCTACCGATTCTGTACTCTATGCTGACGGCGCCTATACATGCTTTGAGCTTGAGAGTATTTTGCGCGAAGATGAAAGCATCACCTTGATGCCAAAAAGAGGCAAGTCAATCAAAAATCATCGATGGTCGCAGCAGGTCCAAAAAAAGATCAGCAGTAAAAGACAGATCGTTGAAACTGCTTTCAGTGTGATTACAGGTCTCTTACCTAGAGCCTTGATTGTCAGAACCGAGCAAGGATTTTGGGTTCGGATATTCAGTGCAGTGCTCGCCTATAGTTTATCTCTACTCTGAAGTAGTACTTAGCCCAGACTTGCTGCAGGAGCCCATCTACTTCGCGTAATCGGCTCGGCAAGGGATTACCCTAGCCGTCGCCGCTACGCTCGTATCTGGACACCTTCGCTAAGTCTGGACTAAGGTTTGGGTGGCAATCCGGGTCAAAGGGCTTTCTGCCGTGCCACGTCGCCAAAGCAATTATTTACAGATACTCCTCAAAGGCATTTTTCATGTCTACGAACTCCAAAAAGGCGGCGCGGAGCGCACACACTCCACGGCACTCGAGGACTCGCTCTATCGGTGTATATCATTGGTTGCTTGAAGCTTATGACTTAAACATAAGGTCGCGACGATTTCTTTACACTCTCTTCGGGCCTTGCGAGAAATACATAGCATCTAGACCGTCACGAGGCGTTTGAGGAGCCAGGAGGCCATATTCATGTCGCGCTCTTCAAGTTTGAGTAGCTGAACGTCGATAGGTTTCTTCAAAGATGATAGCCGATACAGCTCCCACCAGCGACGCTGTCCATATACGTAGTCGATAACCAGAGCGTTGCTTTCATGCTGCAGCGCCTTTATCTCGCTGTCGAGTTCTTTAAGGGAGGCTTTGTCGATAAGACTTCCGCCCTCGGGGCGTCCCTTACGAGCCAACACACGCTGCTGCTGCAGACTTTCGAGACGCTGCTTCAATTCCTGTACGCTGTCGATGTTTCCTGTCACCGATGTCCACTCATGCAGAGGGCTGCCGGGATAGTTGAGGCCTAGGAGAGCTCCAGCAAGTCTTGTGGTCACTTTAACAGAGGCCAAGCACAGCGGCCCCACCTCGTTGGCAGCAGCACCCATATGTTCACTGCTAACACCTTTACGTATTGGGGGGCTTTTAAGGATAATTGCCGCTGCGCCCAAAGCTGAAGAGTGGATCACTCCCGTCGCAAAAGCTAAAAAAATCTTACTTTTATGCCAAACAACATTGGAGCCGCGATAAAACCACCCGGCACGAATATACTGCTGGCGGTCCATCCACGCGACGTCCAAACCTTTAAGGCGTTCCCACATGATAGGAAAATGCTGTGCACATATTTGTTGAACAGACTGAGCCACGGGCCACCTCCGCAAACAAAGAACAAGTTGGGACGCAGCATAGCGAATTCAATGAGTTTTTGGGTAAACTATTTAGGCGACATCTACTTCTTCTTCCAGGCGCGCTTCTTCAACTCCTCTCCTGTCACTTGTGGGGCCTCCTGCTTCCAGCGCACCCCTCTGATAGCCTGCAAATCCACCATACCAGCCTGACGTTTCTCCCAGCGCCAGCTCATAAGATTTTCGGGTGCTGAATCAGGTTTTGCTATCACCCGCTCAACGACTTCATCGAGACTGCGCATCTCCCGGCGCGCACCTTTACCACCTTCGCGGACGTGCACCTTGGCACTTTCATACCAGTGTTCTAGCTCACGATGGGTCTCGGGATGCACGTTGGGGTCCTCACCCATGGCACGTATTTTCTCACAGAGAGCACCGATTTTTTTGACGTTTCCTCGATCGGCAACGGTAAGAATTGTTTCTGAGTCGACGATACCTCCGGCGGCATCCCAAACGGTATCTAAAGCCTTGTATACATCATCCCAATACACCAGTGCTTTATTCACACTCCGCGTTGACATGAGTGATCCCATAGCACTGTGCCACATGGCGAGAACCCAGGCGCTCACGCACCCCCACAATGCGAAGAATAGAGCCAGAATGCAGCGCCCTTTGATGCGGACGACTGATTCGATATAGCCTATCCAGGACAGGTGGGTCCCTTCCACTTCACGTTCTGCTGTGTCGATGGCCTCTTCGCGAGCATCTTCAAGCAAGTGTTCAGCATGTGTCTCTTTATATTGTTCCCAATGCATAACGGCCTCCACGACCCAATAATTCTCCCTCGTAAGTGCACATACCGTGCCAAACGGTAGAGTGCTAGCATAGAACTAAAACGAGGCA
>JAJFMA010000127.1 GCA_021772415.1 Chlamydiota bacterium | reverse complement strand
GGCCGCGGAAGTCTTATTCCTACAAGGGGCATCTGCTGTTAGGTATGGCTTCGCCGCCGAGCATGCGCTGAAGTTCGGCTTCACGGTCGGCGTCACCGAGTACTTGCACTTCGGTGACTGTGCGTTTGTTGACAGTGCGCTTGCGGATAACGACGTGATGCGTGGCCTGACGCGCGACTTGTGGAAAGTGTGTGATCGACAGCACCTGGCCTTGACTACCGAGTTCGGCGAGCTTCTCTCCGACAACAACGGCGGTTTCGCCTCCGATGTTGGCGTCAATTTCATCGAAGACAAGGGTCAGAACTCGCTCTTTTTTTGCGAGCAAAGCCTTTAGGGCTAGCGCTAGGCGGGAGAGCTCGCCTCCGGAAGCGCACTCTTTGATGGCGACGGCGTCCTCTCCGGCGTTAGGGGAGAAGAAGATCTCGACGTGGTCGTCACCGTGTTGGGAGCGTTCTGTGGGACTTACGTCGATACGTGTTTGAACGTGGGGCATATTCAGCGCACGCAGCTGTTTCTCTAGTGCTTTAGCGAGCTGGGGGGCGGTTTTGTTACGTGCTTGTGTGAGTTTCTGAGCCTCGGTGTTCGTGGCTTCTTGAGCGTTCTTGAGCGCTATGTGTAGCTCTTCGATACGTGCGTCGGCATCCTGTAGCGTTTCTAGGCGTGTTGATATCTTGTCGTGGTAGGCTAACACATCACAGACGTCGGGGCCGTAGCGTTTTTTGAGGCGTTCGATAAGCGCTAGGCGGCTGCTAAGCTCTTCGGCACGTGCGGGGTTGTGTTCAATGCTACCGAGGCTGTTGCGTAGCGTGTCGGCGACATCACGGATCTCAATGACGGCACTAGCGTAGGCCTGGGCAGTGTCTACTAGTGCGCTATCGAGCTCAGAAAGGTGTGACAGCGCTTGCTGCTGCCCTTGCAAGATAGCCAGCGCTGAGCTAGAAGAACCTTGTAGTGCGTCATAGACAGAGCGCAGAGTCTGTGCGAGTTCTTCGGAATTCGTCAGACGTGTGTATTCGGTAAAAATATCTTCTTCTTCACCGGGACGCAGGCGAGCTTCTTGGATTTCTTCGTCTTCGCGCAGCAGCTGATCGAGCTCACGCAGCCTCTCAGACTCACTTTGCTGTAGGGATTCTAGTTCGTCAGCGAGAGCCTGTTCACTCTGCCAAGCATCGAGAAATGCTTTTTTTGCGGGTGCCAAAGTGCCATATAGATCGATTAAAGTGCGATGGTAGGTAGCTTCCTTAAGTTCTGTGCTGGCGTGTTGACTGACGATATGTACGAGAGTGTCACCAAGCCGACGCAGCAGTGACACCTGTGCTAGCTGGTTGTTGATGAAAGCGCGACTTTTTCCTGTGCGACTGATTTCTCGACGAATGATGAGCTCTTCGTCGGCAGCGACCTCAATGCCGGAGCGTGTGAGTAACGCCATGACGTCACTGCGTTCACCGACCTCAAAAGCAGCTTCCACCCAGCCACTGTCGGCTCCCTGGCGCAATGCGGCGCTGTCGGCGCGCTGGCCAAGAGCAAGAGCTAAGGCACGCATAAGTGCTGACTTGCCGGCTCCGGTCTCACCCGTAACTACGTTGAAGCCTCGTGTGAAGTGGACGCGGGCGTCTTCGACTAATACAATGTTATGGATACTTAGTGTAGTAAGCATACGGCCTTCACTTGTCGTAAGTCTGCTGCAGCAGTGTCCAGAGCGTTCCTGCGCTTGTATCCATCAGGAAGCCTTCAGGATGCAGTTGGGGAGCACGGAAATACGCCGCATCGTCTCCGATGTCTACCGGAGTGATTTTGAGAGGCTTATCCCCGAAGCGGTAGATCACAATTTCTTCGATACCGGAGAAAGGAGCTTTTTTGTCGCGGAGCCGCGTGACGTGAACGCTGCGGTTCAGAAGTTCCACAAGACCCTGCTGCTGTTCGAAACTTAAGGTGTAGGACTTACCACGGTAGACCACTTCGCTCCCGCGCACATCGTTGATCGCAATCTGTGACGCCGTGGTCGTGGGGTTGTACTCTTGGACAGCGTTACGCACAAAAAGAAGGACCATAAGTCCTATGAGTATCGGAAGTAGGTAGAGCGTCCATCGCATGTTCATAAGGGATCTTATACCTTATCCTACCGCTACCGAGCAACGATGCTTTGGTAGTTTTTGAAATGGACCTTACACACCTTGGGGAGCGCTTCAACGCCGTGACGCCCAATGAACTGACGGCCAACCGACAGCGTACGGCTTCCGCCGCCCTTGGGGAGGGTGATCTCCATTTCACGACTCAAAGCCGAGAGTCCCTCGAGGAATGCCGCCCGCGCTAGAATGGACGCCGCTGCGACGACGAGGTCAGATTCGGCACGTACACGCTGGGTGAGGTCAACTTCCACCCCTTTGCGCTCTAAAGCTTGCTGCACAACGCGTTCGTTGGCGAATTTATCGACGATGACGTTGGTACATCCCGTTTCTTTGACGAGGTTGTCGATGGCAGTGGCGTGTCCCCAAGCAAGTAAACTATTGAGGTTTCGGAACTTGTCATAGAGTTCATTGTAGCGTGTAGGGCCTATCTTTATGATAGAGTGCTGGTATTTTGCGCGGATCTTCTTAGCGACAGCAAGGGATTGATCGTCTTTAAGTTCCTTACTGTCACGGACACCCAGTTTCTTGAGTTCCGCCACAGCGTCGCCTTCGGCGTAGACGCCCGCGATGCATAGCGGACCGAAGAAGTCGCCCTTGCCAGACTCATCAATGCCTATTCTTCCCGAGGAGTCGTTAACACTTAAGGGGGCATCGGGCTCGTCATAGCGGAAGGTGAAGGTCTGGAGAATTTCCGGCTCCAGGAAAAATTCGATGAAGGCAGCAGATTCCTTCCCCTGAACCACTAGTTTCCCGGAGATATATAGTGTGCACGAGACGCCTTTTTTCTTTGCTTGGTACAGAGTATAGGCGGGTTGAGTGAGCGTAAAACCTTGATTAAGAAGTCCTTGTCGCAGCTTCTCTGAGATAGATAGATCGATCGTAGTCACAAAAGGTGCTGACATAGCGCTCCCTAATATTAAGATGTGCAAACAGGATACCTCACCCTAACGTTTGCTGGCTAGAGCGATCGATTTCCTGTCTCTATCTTCGCGGGAAAATGAGGTAATGGTGTATAACAGTGCTCAGTTCCTTCCTTTCAACCTCGGATGTCACAGAGGGCATAATGACCGAAGAACAGCAGAGCCTAGGCACTAAGCTTCGCGACAAAAGACGCGAAATGAACCTGTCACTTAAAGAAGCTGAAAACGCCACATCGATACGGATGAATTATCTCAAAGCTATCGAGGAAGGCGATATCGCCAACCTGATTAGCTCGGTGTACGCTCAAGGCTTTGCGCGTCAATACGCGACCTACCTCGGTCTTGATGGAGACGCCCTTGTGCAGGAACATCCCGAGCACTTCGCTCCTACGACTCAAAAACAAGAGTTCTCGTACGGCATAGGAACGCTAGAGATGCGTAACAACCCCGGTGCGGGAGTGAAGTGGCTGCCTAATTTTGCCTATGCCGCAGCGTTCGGAGGGATCATGCTCATGGCGTGGCTACTTGCCCGCTACCTTGAGGTTTTCTAGTGCCGCGTAAGCCTGGTCCTCGCTCGTGGGGTGAACGGATTAAGCTGTTTGTGTGCGGCTTCGGCATGGGGGCCGCAGACCTCGTTCCTGGAATCTCTGGTGGTACCGTAGCTTTTATCACCGGCATCTACGAAGACCTTCTCGATAGCATCTCCTCGTTCAATGGACGTGCCATCAAACAATTGCTAACACTTCGATGGGCAGAATTCTTTAAGGGCGTTGCTTGGGAGTTTCTCGTGACGCTGTTCTTTGGCATCTTTGTGGCCATGGCATGCTTGAGCCAGGCCATCCATGCGATGCTCGGAGACCCTGTTCTTAGGACGTATTTATTTGCGACTTTTGTGGGACTCGTGCTGGCGTCAGCATTGTTTTGTGCCAAGCAGGTGACGCAGTGGCACGCGAAGCAAGTTGTGGCTCTCCTTGGAGGTGTTGTGGTGGCTTTTGTGATCACATCTCTCCCCAAAAATGTCCATGAAGATGGTTTTGTCTACGATGTGGCTGTCAAAGACATTGCTTTGGCCGGCGATTTTCCTGCGCTCGACAACTACGACGCAGAGCGAGGACGTCTCCTCGGAGTGGACGAATCGACTCTCTCAGCAATGTGGGCGAAGGGTTTTGTTTCAGGGGATACTGTCGCCTATTCCTACGAACAAGAGCGTGAGGCCGCTGTGTCGGCGTTTGTACATCCTAAGTCAACAACAGCGATAGACCTTTGGCTGCTTGGATGCGGAGCCATTGCCGCCTGTGCCATGCTCCTCCCAGGGATTTCGGGGTCGTATATTCTCACGGTTTTGGGGGTCTACACCGCTGTGATAGGAAACTTGGCAGACCTAATGCATGGTTTGAGGGGTGGGGAGCTTAATGTCGATGCCTTTTTTGCGCTATCAAGTGTCGCTATAGGCGCTCTTTTGGGGATTGCTCTTTTTGCGCGTGTTATCGCCTACCTTCTTAGGCACTACCATAACAGCACTGTGGCAGTGCTGACAGGTTTCATGCTTGGTGCCCTACGTGCCGTGTGGCCATTTTGGACCTATACATATTACCTAGCACCTCTAAGGCTCGAGCGTGGGGCGCAACTGCGCGTTGTCGAACCTGTGCTTCCTGACTTTACATCGTCGGTGTTTTGGGTGGCGCTACTGTGCGTTGTTCTGGGGCTTGCGGTTGTTGTCATTGCCGAAAAAGTCGTCCACCGCGGCGCCCCTTCCGAGAAAGAAACGACCCAAAGGACATAGGGGTATTACCCCTATAATGTCGTGGGGCCACAAGCCGGCCTTTCAGGCCTCATTGTCTTTTTTTGTCTTACCCCACCCTCACGGGTGGGGCTATCCTAAGGTGGCCCTTCGGGTCTCATGAAAGAGCCTCCCGGGCCCTGTGAGACGTGTCTTTCGGGCCTCATGGAAGACGGTCTCTGGGGCTTGTGAGAGCTGAGGGTTTTGCGATTTGTTCTGAGGTCCGAAGGACCGTCTTAAGATAGCCCCACCCGTGAGGGTGGGGTAGAGCAAAAAAAAAGGTTTGAGGCCTGAAGGGTCGGCTTGTGGCCCTAGTTCGTAGGTGTTCCTCCGGCCTCATGAATGAGGATTTTGGGCCCTATGGAAAACGGTTTTTTGGGCTTTATGAGAGCTGAGGGTTTTGCAAGCTTTTCTGAGGTCCGAAGGACCGTCTTAGGATAGCCCCACCCGTGAGGGTGGGGTAAAGCGAAAAAAAGGTTTGAGGCCCGAAGGGTCGGCTTGTGGCCCCAGTTCATATTTGTTTAAAAGCCTAATACTCATTAAAATATTTTTTTTGATTAGAGGCGTCGTTAAACAAAGGACATATCACGATGACACAATCTCTCACGCATTTACTCACGCACATCATCTTTAGCACGAAAGACAGACGAAAATTTATCCATCCAGAAGTCGAAGAGGACCTGTATAGGTATATCTCATCACTGTGCCAAGACAGGAAATCTTTACTTCGTCAAATAGGTGGTATGCCCGACCACATCCACTTGTTTGTCGATCTATCAAAAACGATAGCGCCGTGTAAGTTTGTAGGAGACATCAAGGCCCACTCTTCGAGGTGGATAAAGGACAAGCACGCAAGTTGCGTTGACTTTTCGTGGCAGTCGGGGTACGGAGCGTTTTCGGTGAGTCAATCGGTTTCCGGATCGGTGGTTGAATACATTGCTCGCCAGAAAGAGCATCATAAGCGGAAGACGTTTCAGGAAGAATATCGGGGGCTGTTAGATCTTCATGGGATTGAGTACGACGAAAAGTATCTTTGGGATTAGGCTTAATATTTGTTTGGCACTACCTTGTGGGGCCACAAGCCGGCCTTTCAGGCCTCACTGTCTTTTTTTTGCCTTACCCCACCCTCACGGGTGGGGCTATCCTAAGGTGGCCCTTCGGGCCTCATGAGAGGAGCTTTTCGGGCCTCATGAAAGACATCTCTGGGCCTTTATGGAAAATGGTCCCTGGGCCTCATGAGAGGAGTTTTTCGGGCCTCATGAAAGACATCTCTGGGCCTTTATGGAAAACGGTCTTTGGGCCTCATGAGAGGAGTTTTTCGGGCCTCACGAAAGACATCTCTGGGCCTTTATGGAAAATGGTCCCTGGGCCTCATGAGAGGAGCTTTTCGGGCCTCATGAAAGACATCTCTGGGTCTCATGAAAGACGGTCTTCGAGCCTGAAAAGAGGCGGTCTCTGGGCCTCATGAAAGACATCTCTGGGGCTTGTGAGAGCTGAGGGTATTGCGATTTGTTCTGAGGTCCGAAGGACCGTCTTAAGATAGCCCCACCCGTGAGGGTGGGGTAGAGCAAAAAAAAAGGTTTGAGGCCCGAAGGGTCGGCTTGTGGCCCCAGTGCGTATTTGTCACATGACCTATAGACTATGGGTAGGCGACACGCATAAGGGACAGGCCGTGAGCCGGCGCCGTGACACCGGCTTGTGTGCGGTCTTGTAGATCAAGAATCCTCGCCACGTCATCCACCGTCAGCTCACCTCTACCCACATACACGAGCGTCCCCACAAGGTTACGTACCATCTTATAGAGAAAACTGCTTCCTTCGACTTCGATACGCAGGCGCTGCCCCGCTACAGGCACGACGTCAAGTCGGGTGATGCTGCGCTCAAAGCTGTCGTAGTTGAGTCCCTTGCGCATATTGCAGAACGCGCGGAAATTGTGCGTGCCGATAAGCTTCTCTGCTGCCCCTTTCATTGCAGCGATGTCAAGATCATAGGGGCAGTGCCACGATGTGTGCCGAAGCAAGGGAAGCTGCACCTGTCCAAGACACAGATGGTAGTGGTACTCCTTGCCAATACAATCCAATGTGGGATGAAAGTTCAGATCGGCTTTCCACAGCTCCTTCACCGCCATATCGCTAGGGAGCAGAGCATTGACGGACTTGTGCAAACTCTCGAGATTTATGCCTTTTCTGTCGATAACAAAATTGACAACCTGGCCTTCGGCATGGACGCCAACATCTGTGCGGCTGGCGGCCTGCAGCTTAAGAGGCTGTTGAAGAATTTGCTCGAGTACCTGACGTAGTGTCGCTTCGATGGTGCTACCGTGGGCGTTGTCTTGCCATCCAAGGTAGGCGCCGCCGTCATAGGCAAGTGTCAGCGCGATGTTTAGCACAGCTACACAATGTTAGGATACGTCTGGACGAAGAGCTGGATGCCTTCGAGGAAACGCTGGATTGCGAGCATCACAAGGATCATACCTGTAAGTTTCTCACATGCCAGCAGGCCATTGCGCCCCATGGT
>JAJFMA010000126.1 GCA_021772415.1 Chlamydiota bacterium | reverse complement strand
CACTAAAATAGGCCTGTGAGGTATATGTAGACGATAAAAGGCGGCGCGGAGCGCACGCACTCCATGGCCCTCGCTGCGCTCGCGCTATAGAGAATCTACGTAGTTAAGCATTAGCGAATTAAGAAGTGCTTCGAGTTTGTTCCTCTATTTCTTTACACTCTCGAAGGGGCGACTCATTGTGGCCCCACCCTCACGGGTGGGGCTATCTAAGACGGTCTCTGGGACCTGAGAAAAAAAAGAAGACCCCTTTACAGGTACCCCTGGCAATCGGAGGTATACGGCTACTTACTCTGAAATGCAAGAAGATAGCGAAACATCGTTGACAGGGCTTTGTGCAGACATGTGAAAATAGGTTTTATAGATGGCTTCGTCGACGATGTTCAGGTTATATTGAAAAATGTCGATGAATTCGTGAAGGCCATTGGTGATAATGTGATCAATGTTGGAGTGTTCCAGCGACGTCCTTAGAGTAGCCATCTCCTTGCCTGCCACGGTCTGAGAGTCCACTGGTTCTTCTATAGCAGCCAAGGACCCGGCGGCTGAGTCGACACAGAATGCCACAGAACGGGGCATCTTCGAGTCACAGATAAGAAATTCCGTAACGTCACGCTGTGTGATCACATGATATTCCTTTAGATACATTTCAAAAGAGTTCGCTGAACGCAGAACTGCAGCCCACTCTACGGTGTCAAACGAGCTTGCTTGAACTTGTGTACGCGCCGACAAAAAGAAGTACTTAATATCGACTAGTCGAGCCGTCTTATCCGCTCGTTCAAGCATTCTTCCCAGGTTCAGGAAATGCCAGGCTTCGTCACGAAGCATCATACTGTCACAGTAGCCAGCTAGCATGTATCCGAGTTTGTGGATATAGGTATAGAATTGCTGTAGGTCGATTATCCCCCTCTTGCGACTGTGTTTCTGGGTGTGGTGGTGTAGCTGGTTTATGCTTTCCCACATTTCTGAGGGAATGTTTTCTCGTACACTCCTAGCGTTCTCTCGGGCTCGTTCTATGCTGGATAGAATGGAATTCTTGTTCTTTCGATCGAACGTCAGAAAGTAGAGAACATTCTTTTCATCGGAAGTCCCGTAGCGTTCCTTAAAGTCCTCTTGATCTCCGGAAGCATTGATGAGCGATTCCCATCTGGAGTTTCCTTGATCCAGTCCTAGATCGAGAATGAGGTGCATGTTCACTTTGACAAAACGCGTGACATTGTCGGCGCGTTCCAGGTATCGAGACATCCAGTAGATGGAACTTGCAACGCGGCTAAGCATTTCCCTGCTCTCCTTGCTCTGAAGTTAATTCAGGATCTAAGACCCAAGTGTCTTTGCTTCCGCCGCCTTGGGACGAGTTTACCACCAAAGAGTCTTTGACGAGGGCGACCCGCGTCAAACCCCCAGGAAGGGTGTATAGGGAAGAGCCAAACAAGCTGTATGGGCGGAAATCCACGTGTCTACCTTCAATTTTTCCACCTACGATAGTGGGGCAGCGACTCAGCGATAGGGTGGGTTGTGCTATATAGCTATGCGGTTCGTTACGGATTTTTTCGGCAAATTCTGTCCTTTGCTTTTCAGTTGAGACACTGCCAATCAACATCCCGTAGCCCCCTGAGCCGTTGGTGCGCTTGACCACCAGTTGGTCAAGGTTTTGGAGTACATGTTGTCTCTGCTGATCGACGGAACATAGATAGGTGGGTACGTTCTTAATGATGGGGTCTTGGTCGAGATAGTATTTGATCATATCGGGTACATAGGCGTAGACGGCTTTGTCGTCCGCTATACCGGATCCGGGCGCATTTGCTAGCGCTACATTTCCCTTACGGAAACACTGCATTAGGCCTGGTACACCCAAGATAGAATCTGGGTTGAATTCCCGTGGGTCTAAAAAGGCGTCGTCAATACGTCGATAGACGACGTCTACCTTCTCTAGTCCGCGAGTCGTACGTAACATAAGATGGTCGTCTACTACTTCTAAATCACAGCCTTCAACTAATGGAACACCCATTTGTTGAGCAAGATAGGAGTGTTCAAAATAGGCGGAGTTGTACACGCCGGGAGTCAGCACGACGATATTTGGTCGGCTAGAAATCGTGGATCCAGCGAATTTGAGGGTTTCATATAGCCGGTCAGTGTAGGGGGAAACAGGTCGCACGCGCATTTCTGGGAACGCAGCGGGGAAGATGTCCTTTAGAATGATGCGATTTTGAAGAACATAGGAAATGCCCGATGGGCAGCGAAGGTTGTCTTCGAGGACATAGTAGCTACCATCATTGTCTCTAACGAGATCGGTTCCTGTGATGTGAACCCAGATGTTGTGTGGTGGCTTTAGGCCTTTGCATTGTGGGACATAGCTTGGGGAGGAATCGATCACCCAGTTAGGGATGATTCCGTCTTTGATAATGGATTGGGCATTGTAGATGTCGCCCAAAAATAGATTCAGTGCCTGGATGCGTTGCTCGAGCCCTGCTTCAATTTGCTTCCATTCATCTGCTGATACGATCCTTGGAAGCACATCGAAGGGAAATACCTTCTCTGTTCCTCGACGATCGCCGTACACACCAAAGGTGATGCCTTGCTGGAATAGGGATAGCTCCGCCGCTTTTTGACGTTTGGCTAATTGGGGGATGGTAAGGGTATTGACTTGACGTGCCAAGGGTTCGGCAAACGACCGTACAGACCCATCACTTTGGAACAGTTCATCGTAGAAATCGTCGGGTTGGTAATTGCCTAGGGGAGGAGTAAGAACGTTTTTTTTTTCAGTTACACTCACTTATCCTCCTACGGTGATTACCTATTTACCTAGTACGCTAAAGACATATATTTAGTCAAGGAGGGGTTATTTTTATGGTTGAGTAAAATAGTGGCTTTTTTTAAAAGTGTAAAAAGGCACTGTTTTAAATTCGAACGGAAATGTTTTTTCTGTTATTGACCTAAACTACCTTGACAGCTCTTGGACTTTAACTTCCGTGAACAGTTTTTCGTTAGCCCCGCCTTTAAACAGTGTGCCGGAAGTAGGTGTGGCATCAACATAGTTCCTTCCTCGTGCAACACAGATGTGGTCCTGGGCCACCAAACAGCCGTTAGTGGGATCGTAGCCGCGCCAGCCTATGTAGGGCAGGTAGACCTCTACCCACGCATGCGAAGCGTCCGACTGGATTTTATTCTCATAGTGGGTGCCCGTATGGATGTACCCCATTTGATAGCGTGCTGGTATACCAAGTAATCTAGCCAGGCATATGAAGATGTTGGCGAAGTCCTGACAGACACCAGAGCGTGTTTTATAGACTTCAAACGCAGTCGTTTGCAGGGAGGTTGATCCCTGAGTATATGCGTAGTCCCGGTATATACTCGTGTTCATGTCTTTCAGGGTATCTAACAGGTAGTAGTCGTTGCGCTCGACAAAACTCATCGCATAGGCAGCAAGTTCTTCCAGTTGTGTATCTGGTAGCTCTGGAGGAAGTAGATAGGGTGTCATCATTTGTCGTTGCCATGGCATCCACACCAGAG
This sequence comes from Chlamydiota bacterium, assembly GCA_021772415.1. Classification (GTDB taxonomy): domain Bacteria; phylum Chlamydiota; class Chlamydiia; order Chlamydiales; family JAJFMA01; genus JAJFMA01. The sequence continues at coordinate 26,479 of JAJFMA010000126.1, read as the reverse complement.
GAATAGTCGTCTGGCGACGGGCTAAGCTAACGTCATCGGGTGGGCGGGCGTAGATCCTTACCGTAAATTGGCTTTCGATTCTAAGACTCGTGTACGGTTCGTTAATGCTATAGTGCAGAGCTTGGTTGCCGAAGACGTCTTCGTAGAGAATCTGTTCGCCAGGGGCAGAAATGTTAATGCTGGCGACCTTTACCTCTTGCATGGGGGTATCTATGGGTTGGAGGCGCAAGGTATGCGTACTATGTAGTACAGGGCTATCGTAGGAATACTGGGTGAGGTGTGTGACATCATATTTTCGGTACGAGAGCTTTTGCCCATCCGGTGAATGTGTCATGGACCGTAAGTTTACAATACTGCTGGGTGGTGACTGTGTTCCTGAAGACATGGTTGCGAGGCTCCGTTGGTATGGAGTTTGGATTGGGCAGTAAGGAGGAATAGAGTTGGATGGGGATGTAGACATTTCATAGTTGGATGCCACCTGTTCGTGGCTATCCCAAACAGCTAAGCCTTGCCGCACTACAATAAGTTGTCCAGGCAGCATCTCGGACCATAGGTGTTCGGTGTCGAGGCATTCCGAGCTAAAGATAAATTGAGTGCGATAGATGTCCCTCGGATCGTCGAATTGCAGTGCCATTGACGCGCCCTTTAAGGCGCTGCCTGTGGAAGGGGGGAGGAGCCGAGAGTAATAGAATTTTTCCCGAGTGCAGCTCCCGCGGTATCCTATTAGGCTTGAGCCGTCGGATAGTAGGACATTAGCGCCTCCGAGAGGATCAAGGGTTCCTAACCAGCTGCGGAGAAGGTTAGCTTCGACCTCCATTATGCTACGAGCGTCAGTTTGTTGAATCTTTCCAATGATGTAGCAGAAGGCTAATTCCGAAGTGGAACGTCCTACGGGCTCTAGGAAACGAGAGCCTCCTTCCAAGAGATTCTCTAGACCGGTTTTGTCGAGGTCTCCACCGTGGCAAAATACCCATTCCTTGCCGGCGAAGTTAAGAGAAAAGGGCTGAGTTTCGTCATGGGAATGACCGGTGATATTACTCGAAGCTCTACATAGGTATAGTCCTGAGCGGTACCTAGAAAGGTCCATAAAGTCATCAGAAAAAACGACTTCTCCCCTGGCTAGGGGGTCTTTTTGAATGACTGCGGATGATTCGTTGCCGGGATACCAACCGACACCCCAGCAATAGGGGTGTGTCTGCGTGTCGGAGTCTCCAGGGTGGAGTGCCAAATTCAGGGACAGAAGTCCGTCACTGCTGATTCCTAGAATTGTGCTCATAGATCACCTGCTCTCTGGCGATGAGATAGTCATGGAGATTTTAGTTGGTATCCAGTAGCTTCAGGCTATCACTAGGTTGATCTGAATTCAACAAAAACACTATTCGGACCATTGTCTGAGAAGGAAGAGTTCCTGATGGGAATGCTCGTTGCTCTTAGCCATACCACGCACTACACCTACGATAGGGACGTGCACCTTGGTCCGCAGGTCATACGTTTGCGGCCTGCTCCTCATTCTAAAGCCATTGTTCAGTCCTACTCGATGAAGGTTGAGCCGGGTGAGCATTTCATCAACTGGCAGCAGGACCCTTTTGGCAACTATCTGGCGCGTTTGGTGTTTCCGAAGAAAACCCGTGAGCTCAAGGTCCAGGTAGATCTTGTGACGGAGATGCGGGTGTTTAATCCTCTGGATTTTTTTCTAGAAGAGGAGAATATGCGCTTTCCTTTTTCTTACGAAGCTAGCCTAAAAGAGGAGTTGACATCGTACCTTGAAGCCAAGGAGTCGGGTGTCTTACTTATGGAGCTCGTTGCGAGTGTTGACAAGGGGGCAATGGGGGCCATTGAATTCCTTTCGATGTGCAGTACAATGATTCATGAGCGCCTCCGTTACACCGTTCGAATGGAGCAGGGTGTTCAGAGCTGTGAACAAACTCTGCAGTGTGGAAGCGGTTCGTGCCGCGATATGGCGTGGCTATTGTGCCAGCTGTTACGTCACTTGGGGCTGGCAACACGGTTTGTTTCCGGCTATCTGATTCAGTTAGCACAGGACATACCTTCCTTGGATGGCCCGTCCGGACCGGAGCAGGATTTTACTGATCTTCATGCTTGGACTGAAGTCTATCTTCCTGGGGCCGGATGGATAGGCTTAGACCCGACTTCTGGACTTTTCGCCGGAGAAGGGCACATACCACTGTGTTGCTCTCCAGCCCCTTCAAATGCAGCACCTATATCGGGTCCCTTAGACGCTTGTGAAACTGAATTTTCTGTGTTGATGAATGTCGTCCGTGTGCATGAAGATCGCCGGACCACAAAGCCTTTCCTAGATGCTGAATGGAAGGCGATCCAGCAGTTGGGCGACCAAGTAGATAAGTCTTTAGACGAGCAAGATGTTCGTCTGACGATGGGTGGTGAGCCTACTTTTGTGTCTTTAGATTCTCCTCAAGATGAACAGTGGAACTTCACTGCCTTAGGAGAAGAGAAACTTCGTTTGGGTGATGAGCTTTTGTGGCGGCTAAGGGCCAAAATATCGCCTCAGGGCCTTGTGCAGTACTGTCAGGGCAAATGGTATCCTGGAGAGCCTCTTCCTCGCTGGGCGATTAACTGTTTTTCCAGAAAGGATGGCGAGGCAGTATGGAGTGACGACACACTGTTGGCTCGACCGGGTAATGATTTACAGCATGACCTTGGAACAGCAGAGCGGTTTATTGCCGGACTTGCCAAGACTTTGGGGCTATCTGGAGACTATATTCTCCCGGCTCACGAAGATGCGGCCTACTATCTGTGGAAGGAGCAGCGCCTACCTATTGAAGGTGACATGTTCAAGGCTGATCTTACGGAAGTCAACGAGAGGCGCCGTCTACAAAAGCTTTTAGACAAAGATCTAAACACTCCTGTCGGCTATATACTTCCGTTGCATTACTCGCGGCGCCGGTCTGAGTGGATTAGCAATCGCTGGGCATTTCGTAGCGGTCGTTTGACGTTGACAATTGGGGACTCTCCGATAGGATTGCGTCTACCTTTAGCCAACTTACCTAAAGTCCCCAAAGCAAGTGAAGACGTGTTCCCAGAACGGAGTCCCTTCGAGAAGGTTCCTGTCTTAGGTAAACGAAAATCTCTCATGGCGGCTTTAACGAAGCGTGAAAAGCAAGGTGTAAGTGACGCTACCTATGCTGATGACCCGGTAGGTTTGATTAAGACTGCCTTGTGTGTTGAATCCAGAGAAGGGGTCCTGCACATATTTTTGCCTCCAGTGTCGTATGTAGAGCATTTTCTGGATTTGGTGACCGCTATAGAAACCGTTGCGAAGGAACAGAACGTGGCGGTCATCTTGGAAGGATACACACCTCCACAGGATACAAGAACCACACAATACAGTGTGACTCCAGATCCCGGTGTACTAGAGGTAAATATGCCTCCAGCAGCGAGCTGGAAAGAGCTTCAGGAGCTCACTACGGCGCTGTACGAGGAAGCTAGGACAGCGCGCCTAACGACCGAGAAATATGTGCTAGACGGGCGTATTGTGGGTACCGGTGGCGGCAACCATATTGTGGTAGGAGCGGAACGCCCTGAACATAGCCCCTTTCTGCGCAGGCCTGACCTGTTACGAAGTATGGTGACGTTTTGGCAGCATCATCCAGCGCTTTCCTATCTGTTTGCAGCGCAGTATATCGGTCCTACTAGCCAAGCGCCGCGTATTGATGAGGCGCGTCACGATGCCTTGTTCGAGCTTGAGATAGCTTTTCAGCAGATACCTTCCGAAAAGAAAGTTCCTTTTTGGTTAACTGACAGAATCTTCCGTAATCTACTCGTAGACCTAACGGGTAACACTCACAGAGCCGAATTTTGTATCGACAAGCTTTATAGTCCCGATGGTCAGCGAGGTCGTTTGGGGCTGCTTGAGATGCGTGGCTTTGAGATGACACCGAACGTCAGAATGAATTTGCTTCAAGCCCTCCTTGTGCGTGCCTGTATTGCCAGCTTCTGGAAGACCCCTTATCATAAGAAGCTCATTCCTTGGGGAACGCGTCTCCACGATAAGTATATGCTGCCTGAGTACATTTTGGAGGACCTGGGGGACGCCTTAGAAACTCTTAAAGAGGCCGGTCACGAGTTCGATATAGCCTGGTTTGAGCCGTTTTTTCAGTTTCGCTTTCCACAATTTGGATCCGTTCAGTTAGGTCCTGTACAGCTTGAGATACGCTACGCTTTAGAGCCGTGGCCTATCCTAGGCGAAGAGATGTTCAACGGCGGCGTCAGTCGCTCTGTAGACTCCTCAGTCGAGCGTCTTCAGGTGAGAGTCAACGGTCTGGTAGAAGGGCGCCACGTCATTACTTGCAACGAACATGTTGTTCCCCTGCATCGAGGTGTTGCTCGCGGTGTGTGGGTTGGAGGAATTAGGTATAAGGCTTGGGCGCCAAGTAACTGCCTGCATCCGACTATTCCAGCGCATACGCCACTAGTGTTTGACGTCGTGGATACTGCCAACAACAGATCCATTGGGGGATGCACCTATCATGTCATGCACCCCGGAGGCCGCAGCTACGAAGAATTCCCTGTTAACGGTAATGAAGCCGAGGGGCGTCGCCTATCCAGATTTCAGCCTATGGGGCACAGCCCCGGGGATTGGAGCGTGAAAACGACGCAAACGCACTCTGATTTCCCCTGTACTCTGGACCTGCGGAGAATACGGACGCCTTAGTTCGAGTAAATTTGACGACCTGAGAAGGCCCGCGACAAGGTGTCTCCATCGACGTAGTCAATAGAACTACCCATTGGTAGTCCGAAGGCCAGGCGTGATATGCGCAGCTGAGGCAGCTCGCCCAAAGAGTCCCGTATATAATGGGCGGTGGCGTCTCCGTCTAGTGTTGCATCTAGCGCGATGACGACTTCTTCGATCTCTTGGGTTTCGAGGCGCCGTGTCAAGCGATCGAGGTGCAGCACCTCGGGACCGCGCCCGTCGATAGGAGACAGCAAGCCCCCTAACACATGGTAAAGGCCACGGTAGCTATTGCTGCTGTCTATGGCAAACGCGTCGCGTGGAGACGAGATCACACACAGCATGCGGCACTGGCGTTTTTTGGGGTCACAGAAACTGCATCCGTCGTCATCTTGTAAACACCCGCATACGTCACAGCAATGGAGGCGCTCGGGAGTTTGCTGGATTGTGCGGCCCATAGCAGCAAGTTGTTCCGGAGTCCATTCCAGCATATGAAAGGCGAACCGTTCGGCGCTTTTGCTGCCTACTCCGGGGAGTCGCTTAAGTTCTTCAATGAGTTTTTGTAGGTGCTTAGGGTACTGCATTGTGTCTCCATTAGCGGCTTAGTACCAAAACTGTAGCATATAGGCAGCCCTTTGGTCTTCAGGTTTATTGGGGGGTCTGCTACACTCACTCTTCATTAGTTTGGCCTGCTATAATATTTACAGGTCTAATGTGCAAGGGGTTAGATGTCGAACAACGCCAAAGCCCGTGTGATCGGGATGGGGTCATACCTCCCTGAGAAGGTTCTCAGTAATCAGGACTTAGAGAAGCTTGTCGACACCTCCGACGAGTGGATTTTTTCCCGTACAGGCATGAAAGAGCGGCGTATTGCCCGTGACGATGAGCACGCCTCTACGATGGGTGCCGAGGCGGGACGCCGTGCGCTTGCGACAGCTGGTAAATCTGCTGACGATGTCGATCTCATCCTCGTTGCGACGATGACTCCCGACTACACTTCGCCTAGCACCGCAGGTCTGGTCCAGCAGATGCTTTCTGCTAAAAATGCCGCGGCGATGGATGTTCAGGCGATGTGTTCTGGCTATCTCTATGCGCTGACTACTGCCAAAGCATATATTGAGTCTGGTCTCTACCGCTGTGTTCTTGTCGTCGCCTCCGAGAAAATGTCTTCTGTTGTCGACTACACCGACCGTAATACCTGCATCCTCTTCGGCGACGGGGCATCGGCGTCCGTCGTTACAGGTGAAGGCGCAGGCCTCCAGGTTGATACGGTGTCGCTGGGCTCCGATGGTAGCCTCGCAGAACTTATTTGGATTCCTGGAGGAGGCTCCCGCTGTCCCCCTAGCGCCGAGATGCTCGAGAGCGGTAAACACTATTTTCAGATGTCTGGCAGAGAAGTGTACAAACACGCTGTCCGTCGCATGGCAAGTACAGCGCAGACGTGCCTCGATACCGCCGGTGTTACCGCCGACCAGATCAGCTGGGTAGTCCCACACCAAGCGAACCTTCGTATCATGGAAGCGATCACCAAGAGCTTTGTCATTCCCTCAGAACGCGTTTACAAAACAGTGCACAAATATGGAAACACGTCTGCATCGGGAGTGGCGATAGCCCTCGATGACCTCACACGTGAACACGCCCTCTCCGCTGGAGAACGTGTGCTTCTTATTGCCTTCGGTGGAGGGCTCACTTGGGGCGCTATGGTCTTGAAGCAGGTGGAGGGATAGATGGCTAAATCGAAAATCGCCTTTATTTTCGCGGGTCAAGGTTCCCAGTATGTCGGAATGGGTAAAGAACTTGCAGAGGCGTATCCCGTCGCGCGCCAAACATTTGAAGAGGCCGACGACCTCCTTGAGACACGCCTGTCACGGACAGTGTTTGAGGGCCCTGAAGATGTGCTGGTACAGACACACAATAGCCAAACGGGGATCTTCGTTACTAGCGTCGCCACACTGCGGGTTTTACAACAGCTTTTCCCCGATATCGAACCCTGGGCGTGTGCGGGGCTTAGCCTCGGCGAGTACACAGCGCTTATGGCCGGAGGCTACCTCGATTTCGCCGACTGCCTGTCACTCGTTTCTTACCGAGGACAGTATATGCAGGAAGCGTGTGAAGAGACCGACGGCACCATGGCTGTCGTCATGGGTCTTGCCGCTGAAGTTGTCGAAGAGATGGTCCGCGACCTTGCCTTGCCCAACGAACTATGGGCAGCGAACTTTAATTGCCCCGGGCAGGTTGTGATTTCCGGCACCCATAAAGGTGTTGAAGCAGGCACTAGCGCTGCCCTCGAACACGGTGCCAAGCGGGTCACGCCCCTTCAAGTTGCCGGTGCCTTCCATAGCGGGCTGATGCGTTCGGCCGCAGAGCGCTTACGACCACATGTATTAGAGACTCCCCTCAAGCAGGGCAGCAGCCGACTAGTGATGAACGTCCCAGGGGATTTCGTCGAGGATCTCGAGGTCCTCCGAAAGAACCTTGTGGAGCAGGTAACCGCACCTGTGCGCTGGGAACAGGGAGTTCGTGCCCTGCAAAAGGAAGGCGCTGAGCTTTTTGTGGGGATGGGACCAGCAAAGTCACTTACTGGAATGAATAAACGTATCGGCGTCGTAGCCCCAACCGTGAGTGTTGAAAAGGTTGCTGATATCGCCAAGCTCGAAGAAAGCCTGGGCCTGGCGGTAGGACGTTAAAGAGTTACATATAAGAACTGAAGCTATACGAGGAACAATGGAACAATTGCTCAAAGATCAAATTGCGATCGTCACCGGAGGCAGCCAGGGGATCGGCAAGGCGATTGCCCTCAAATTCGCCCAACATGGCGCCAAAGTCGTGATCGTTGCCCAATCCGAGGAGCGTGGTACTAAAGCTGTAGAAGATATCAGCGCACAAGTGCCCAACGCACACGTTATTTTCCGCTCCACAGACGTGAGCAACACCGAACAGGTAGCCGCAACTTTCGACAAACTCATCGAAGAGTTTGGCGGCGTCGATATCCTCGTTAACAACGCTGGTATCACCCGCGATCAGCTGCTCATGCGTATGAGCGAAGACGATTGGAACACTGTTCTTAATGTGAATGCAAAAGCTTGTTTTAACACTTCTAAAGCCGTCGTTCGTGGAATGATGAAACGTCGTCAAGGACGAATTATCAATATTACTTCCGTTGTCGGCTTGACAGGAAATGCCGGACAAGGGAATTATGCTGCTTCCAAAGCCGCAATTGTAGGCTTTACTAAATCACTGGCAAAGGAGCTTGGCCCTAGAAACGTATCTGTTAACTGCATCGCGCCTGGATTTATCCAAACCGACATGACCTCCAAAATGCCTGACGCATGGAAAGAGCTGCAGTTAAAGAACATTCCTATGGGACGACCCGGCCAACCAGAAGAAATCGCCAACGGCGCCCTCTTCCTCGCTTCGGGGCTGGGCGCGTACGTCACCGGTCAGACCCTTGTGATCGATGGCGGAATGGTGATGTAGAGTTATTTTTTAAGATATCAACAGAGGAATAGACAGACTATGTCCACTCAAGAAGAAGTCATTGAAATCGTGGCCGAACAGCTAGGCGTCGATAAAGAAGAGGTCACTCCTGATAAGAAATATATCGAGGACCTTAACGCCGACTCGCTCGACCTTACAGAGCTTATCATGACCTTCGAAGAACGCTTTGGTTGCGAAATCTCCGAAGAAGAAGCAGAGAAACTTGAGACGATTGGCGACACCATCGCATACATCGACCAAGCTAAAGCAAAAGCCGGCGCGTCAAGCTAAGCGCCGCCTTTTGTTCTAAGTTTCATTGTCATACAAAAAATACCGAGTATTTCCCACTCGGTATTTTTTTGTTTTTTTAGGACGGCTCCGGTTCCTTGCATAGCCCCGGGTGTAGCCTGGGGAAGGTCCAATATATACTCCGAGCCCCGCAGAGAGTGTAAAGAAATAGACGCGACCTTAGGTTAAAAGCATAAGATTTAAGTAACCAATGACATACACCGATAGCGCGAGTCCTCGAGGGCCATGGAGTGCGTGCGCTTTGCGCCGCCTTTTTGGAGATCGCAGACAAGAAAAGTACCTTTCACGAGTATCTGTAGATGATTGCTTAGACGACGTAGCAAGGCAGAAAGCTTTTTGGAATCATTCACATCTCCAAATAAGGAGTCACGAACACTAAAATAGGCCTGTGAGGTACATGCAGACGCAAAAAAGGCGGCGCGGAGCGCACGCACTCCATGGCACTCGCTGCGCTCGCGCTATAGGGAAGCTATGAAATTAATCCTTAGGGTACTAGGAAGCATTCCTGATTCGAATCCCTATTTCTTTAAACTCTCATCGGTGCTCAGGGTGATTTTACATCCTACCCCACCCTGCCGGGTGGAGCTACAATGAGGCGCCCCTTCGGGTCTCATGAGAATATAGATTTATCCATTCCGGGAAGATATAGGTTTATGAAGAGGCATGTCTGTGAAAAACGCGAAACTATTTATAGTTAAAATAATTTATTGATCTTTATTGCGTTTTTATATATAATACTGTCAAAATAACGGATTAATAGAAGGTGTAGAGCATGGAAGACGTCAGCAACGTAGCAGCAGGCAACGGATCGGGGATTTCTCAAGCGATAGAGCGTTGGGGCACTCCTCCCAACAAAATGATTACAGAAGCTCATGGTGATTGGGAATATCTTGGAAGACTTGTTTCCAATATTCCGGATGAGCTGGTTTTGATGATCCTGAAGCACTTGGTTGTCGACTCCGGTGGAGTCAAGGATTTGCCGACTGTGATGCGATTGGCAAAACCCAGCACTTGCGCCTGGTCACGTTGTGCATATGACTATTCGATTTGGTTTCTCGCGTGTTCGAAATTTATACCGGGCTTTAGTTTCAAACGGGATGAGGCTGGCCGAATTCCTGAGCTTCCACAGCAATTTCCTTCTTGGATGGCTGTATTCCGTCGGAATCCTGATCTTGTGACGATGATACATAAAGCGGATTCTTTACAAAATTTATCAGTCTTATGGTTGCCGCTTAAGCACACATTCTTTCCGTGTCATGCTGCTGCTGCGCTGCTTTGTGCATCTGAGTGTATACAGGTTGATCGAAACAATGCCGCTATCGTTGGACATGATGTGAATGCCGACCATAACGCAGCGCTTGCCTTGGGGCAGAAAGTAATCCCTGCAGCACGTACAAGTATTCGTGAAAGAGCTGATGCGCTGATATCTAAAGGTGAAGTGCCGGAGATCTCAGGTGATCTGACTTATTCTGACATCGTTGCTGCATTTGCGGGGTGGGCGGGGACAGAGCCTAGATTTGCAGGAGCCGAGCCAGAAGAGAGTCGTAAGGCTCGATTAAAAGACGTGTCGCCTCTGGTGAAATTGGTATTGAGTACGCTGAGACGCCACAATAGCCCCGGTGACGATGCAAAAATCTATAACGCTGACGAACTAATGAGGATCCTTGCAGCCTACTGGGATCTACGCATGACGGTTGGGCCTTTCGATGAACAGATTTACCCTGCCATGGCGCAAGGCATGAAGGAGTTACCTCCACAGCATATTAGCGTTGCGTGGTCGTGGCACCAGGCCGTTCCTGCTGCATACGCTAGCGACTACTTTACCGCTCTTGCTCAAGTGACAAAAGACAACGTCGAGGGACTGGGTGAGCCTAGAACCAGAGAGTTGATGGCACAGCACATACTGACAGTAATCGAGAATGAGACGCTTGCGTTGAGTGAAGAACTGAAGGCAGAGCTTCGCACCGTAAGAGACGCTGTATCACCGCCACCAGCAGTTGAAGAAGTGGGGTGAAAACACACTCTTTTTGAGCTTGATGACCCGCAGTGCTTTGCGGGTCATTTCCCTTCCAGAGCCTTTCTGGGCTCGATTAAGTCGTTCGTAGACACCAAATTAAAATAATTATATAATATAATTTTTATTATTAAAGTTAGTGTTCTCTTGCTATAAATTAGCACTGTATTTATGCTTGTTTCTTATAAACAACAGGTTTCGATCTAAGCATAAGCCTTACTTTGTGCGCGGGATTGTTACCGATCTTAGGAGGCCTTGATGCTTGTTAATCCGGGTCGGAGAAGCAAGATTGTGCTGTCAGAGTACAACTATCGCCGGGACATTGAAAACCGGTTATTGATGGCGGATTTCACCGTCTTCGAGGTTGAAGTCCTTCAAGAGGTTCTAAACAATTCGTTACATTTCCCTATCGCTGACGTTGTCGAGTACGTAGATGCTGATGAAGCTTCCGTCGTGGAAGCTCTCGACAGGTTAAGCAAGATCCAAGTCCTTAGCCACGATGGTACGATGGTGACTGTGGACAAGGAAATGCGTAAATACTACGAGTATCAGATCGAGAAATTTGACGACGACTTTGTCCCTGACCTGGAGTATATCCTCCGTGGGCTTAAGCGCGTTCCTATCCATGTACTTCCCAATTGGTACGCGATTTCACGCAGTTCTGACGATATTGTCGAATCCATTATTGAGAAGCACTTTGTCACTCCTAAAATCTACCGTAGGCACCTCCTCGAGCTTAGTTTCGACGATCCTGCGTTGCACGGCATCATTGAAGATGTTTTCGCTGCCGACGATTTTAAAATCCGCTCCAAAACCTTGCGGGACAAGTACGACCTCTCCCGAGAGCAGTTCGAAGAGTACATGCTTCTGTTGGAATTCCACTTTGTGTGCTTCCTAAGCTACAATCAGGTGGGAGACGAGTGGAAGGAAGTTGTGACTCCTATGCACGAGTGGCGACAGCTTCTCCGTTTTCAACGCGATAGCCTTCCTGCTCCTTTGTCTGGAGAAGGTATTAAGGAGTTTCGTGACGGAGCCGAGTTTGTCTTTGTTAAGGATATGTCAGCGCTACTACGTGTGGCGGAGCAGGAGCCCTTAACGGTGCAAGCCGGACTACGTTGGCCGCGCCCGGCGCCAGGAGTGGTACAGGCATGGGTGCCGTCTTTGGGCTGCGATGGCAAAGAAGACTCCGGGTATCTGGAGCGCTTAGTGTCACGCCTACTCATGCTAGAGCTCGCTGAAATTCAGGGCGAGCAGATGCACGTCACCGAACAAGGTCGACGCTGGCTGCAAAAGCAGCCGCAGGATCAGGCGATGCTGCTGTATCGCTTCCCATTACGTGCCGAGGATTTTGTCGGTGTCAATCCTGACTTCGTGTCGGAGCGTAACATGCGCGAGATTGAAAAGGCCATCAGACGCGTCGTGGACGGGAGATGGCTGGACTTCGATGCCTTCATCAAAAGCATGATAGAACCAGTCGGAAATGCTGAGTCTGTATTTCTTGTGAGACGCGGACGTAAGTGGGCGTATCAAACCCCGCAGTACTCCGAGGAAGAGATTCAGCTCGTGTATCTCACCGTATTCCATCGCCTTCTTGAAGTTGGGATGGTGAGTATTGGCGAGGACGCTAACGAGAATCCTGTTTTCCGTGTGACTCCATTTGGACGCATCGCCATCGGCGAGTAGAGCTAAGCACAGGTGAAGTATCGCAGGTTAACGTCGTAGCTTATCCATTCAACACGTGACCGTCTAAGACACAGAGACTTTTTTCATGAGGCCTGAAGGGCCATCTTAGGATAGCCCCACCCGGGAGGGTGGGGGTATCCTAAGATGGCCCGTTGAGAGTGTTAAAAAATAGGTGCAAAGCTCCTTTTTGAGGCCCGAAGGGCTGGCAACCTGCATAGCCTGGGGTGTAGCCCCAGGTAGGCAAATCAATCACCGGAGCGCTGTAAGTGCGACACATGTCTTGTGTTAATGAGTCGTCCTTAAAGGCCTCAGAATCATACGAAGCACATCTTACATTTTCAGGTGGAAACCGAAACGAAGGAATGGGAACGGGACGCACATACGGGCAGAAGTGCAACGAAGAGCTAGCTCAGATTGATGGTGCCATGCTGTACGTGGAACAGCGTCGCATCCACGCCGTCACCCACTATACTTGCGGGGTCTTGGGCCGTAGATAGAAACACCTGACCAAGCTCAGCTAGTTGTTGTAACAAAAGATTGCGCCTGGTGGCATCCATCCCTAAAGCAAAGTCGTCGACGATAAGCAGGGGCTTGCCGTCGATGAGAGCGTGAAGGCGCTCCCACTCAGCGAGTCGCATGGCGGCGACAGCGCAGCGCTGCTGCCCTTCGCTAGCGAAGTGCTTGCAGTCTCGCCCTGAGATTTCGATGGCAAGATCCTCGGTGTGGGGGCCGTACAGAGTATGCTTTTGTGCGATCTCCCGTTCCCGCCCTTCGATGTATTTGCGCATATAGTAGGTTTCGATCTCCTCTGGCGTATCTGAAGCCGGAGCAGGACTTCTGTAGCGTAAGCTAAGGGGCTCGTGTTGCTCCGTGAGTCGAGAGTAGCGCGCGGTGGCGCGGGCACTGAGGTCACAGGTGGCGGCGTGACGCTGCGCTACGATGTAGGCTGCCGCGCGGGCCATCTCCGTTTCCCATAAGCTGATAGTGCTGGTGTCGCGTATGCGAAGGAGGTGATTGCGTTGGCGCATCGCCTTCTGATACCGGACGAGCTGATGCAGGTAGTGAGCATCGACTTGGGCAAGCTGCAAGTCGAGGTAGTGGCGGCGGCTTCTAGGGCCCCCTTTAATGAGGTTGTCATCCTGCGGAACCATCAGCACCCCCGGTAGGACGCCTAAGACCTGGGCAAGAGAGCGAAAAGGGGTGCTATTGTACTCGACGCGCTTGTTGCTTCCGTCGAAGGAGTAAAATAGCCTTTGGTCGACGCCCACCTTTTTAAAGTGAGCCTCGACAGCAAAGAAGCTCTCGCCTTCGCGGATAAGGTCTCGGGTCTGCTGTGTGCGGAAGGAGCGTGCTGACACACACAAGAAAATGCCTTCGAGTAGCGAGGTCTTCCCTTGTGCATTGTCTCCAGTAAGGATATTGAGCCCCGCCCCAAAGTCTACGCAGGCTTCGTTGTAGTTACGAAACTGACGGAGGACTAGGCGGCGGAGCAGCATACCTACGCGTCGCTTAGGCGCATGGGCATGATGACATAGAGCGGTGAAGGCTGCTCGCCATTTTCCGGGAGAGTGTCGCCATCGGTGATGACACCAGGGTTGTAGGCGTCAGTGATTCCCAGCGAGATAACCTCTTGCTTGCAGTGCTTAAGGATATCTAGGAAAAACTGAGGGTTGAATGCAACATCCAAACGTGCCCCATGGTAGTTGACGGGCATGCTGACATGTCCCTCACCAACATCCATGCTGTTAGCAGTGACACGCAGTTCCCCGTCAGCGAAGGTGAAGCGTACCGAGTGGCTATTGTCATCGGTAAAGAGGGATATCTGCTTCAGAAGCGATGCCAGCTCCTGAGCATGCAGCGTGATCACCTGCTCGGAGCGCTCGGGGATGACCCTGTTGTGATCGGGGTACTCTCCGGTCAGAAGTTTGGTGATGAGGTTTATCTGGTTGCCCTCAACAGCAATACGGTCTTCAAGCAGATACACTGTTGACGTCTCGTCTGCATCATCAATGAGGTTCTTAGAGATTTCTTCGACAGCCTTAAGTGGGATAATGTAGTCCCCAGCGAACTCGGGATCAATCTCTAAGCTGACGTGCGCGCGCGCTAGCCTTTTGCCGTCAGTGCCGACAAAGGTGGCAACGCCGTTGCTAATGCGCATCAGAAGCCCCGTCAGAGCGTAGCGGCTGTCTTCGCGTGAAACTGCAAAAGACGTGCGGTAGAGCATGTCACGGAGGACTTTCTGCTTGATGACAAAGCGCGCAGCGCCTTCAAAATCAGGGAGCGCAGGGAATTCTTGCCGGCTCATTCCATGTAGCTTAAAACGTGAGCTGTCGGCGACGATCTCTGTGATATTTCCCTCTTTGCAGGTTACCTCGAGGTTCACAGCAGTCAGCTCGCGGACAAGGTTGGCAAAGTGACGTACAGGCAATGTAGTCGCCCCTTCCTCCACAACCTTGGTGTCGGTGTAGCAGCGCAGGCCTACAGTTAAATCCGTAGCGCTTAAGACCAATTCATCATTCGATGCCTCCAAGAGAAGGTTCGACAACACAGGAATTGTCTGCTTGTTAGATACGATGTTCTGCAACTTAGATAGTAGTGTTGCTAGCTCGTTGCGAGAAATCACAAACTTCATAAAGGCTCCTCATCTCCGTGGTCGGCGTCCAAATCTATGAAGGGAATTATGTGGCGGAGCAGCGCCCAAGTCAAGGAAAAGCGTAGGTAAGTCCGTGCCCTGCTTCTTTTTCCCCTCCATCCGAAAATCATCACCGAGTTATGGAGGTGCTGATAAGCTATTCTATCCATTCTTCCCCTGCCTCTATGCGAACCCGATCCTTTGTCTCTTTATTGTTTCTGTCTGAACATCACCACCGAGGCACAGAGCTTTGGAGGTCGGATGAGATGAGCCATCCATCTAACCCTAAAGGGAGTGTAAAATAAATTGGTGGTGGTGACGAAATGACCATTATCCCACGTGAGCTCGCACATTTTCCGGCGGCCTGAAAGGCCAGCAAGATGTATAGCCCCGGGCGCAGCCCGGGGTGAAGGTTAAAATACATTCAGAGCCCTGTAAGGGCGACACATTTACACGAAAAATGTGTCGCACTTACAGCGCACCGAAGCTTAACTAGCCTACCTGGGGCTGCGCTCCAGGCTATACGGGTTACAGCCCTTCGGGCCTAAAAGAAATGACGTTGCATTTCTTTATACCCTCGAAGGAACGGCACTGTTTCTAGGAAAGACGGGAAAACAAACCCACGACACCTCTCATCCGAACTCTTAAACTCTGTGCCTCGGAGGTTAGGCCTTCTTCGAATCTGGGCTTGCACACGGGAAACGGGACGAGGAGATCTCCCATGGGAAGAAAGTCCTTGAAACGCTATAATGCTGATGTTCATACGTTAGGCGATCTATTATGAGTAAAAAATCCGGCGACCTAGTCAGCAACAGACGTGCTTTTCACGATTACGAAATCTTGGACTCCTTCGAGGCGGGCATTGCCCTACAAGGAACCGAGATTAAGTCACTGCGTGCTCATGGCGGTAGTCTCCAAGAGGCTTACGTTAGGGTTATCCGTGACGAAGTGTGGCTTGTCGGCTGCAGCATTGCTCCGTATCGCTTCGGCAATATCAACAACCACGACGAGCGCCGAGATCGTAAGCTGCTGCTGCATAGACGTGAAATCGAGAGTTTACGGCGGGGAGCCCAGGAAAAAGGTCTTACCATCGTCCCTTTGTCGATGTATCTTAAGCAGGGGCGTGCCAAGATTAAAATTGCTCTCGCCCGAGGAAAACGCTCCGTTGATAAGCGTGCAACGATCAAAGAGCGCGACGAAAAGCGTCGGATGCAACGCATCACACGCCAGGGACGCGAGGACTAGGGCGTGATCCGAATAAAAATTCTCATGGTAGGTAAGGCTACCAAAGAGCCTTGGATCGAGGCCGGTGTCGATCACTACCTACGCCGCATGGTGTCGACCTTAGAGGTCTCTACACTCTTTCTCAAAGATGACAGCCAGCTTCTATCTCACATGGAAAAAGAGCGCTGCTGCCTAGCGCTCGATCCCCGTGGGCGGGTGATGACGAGCGAAACTTTTGCCGACACCCTTGCCCTATACGCTGAAAAAGGGGGAGCCCGCCTGACTTTTGTCATCGGAGGCGCCGAGGGCTTGCCACAAGCAGCTCGCGAACGTGCCGATGTGATGATCAGCTTTTCGGCGCTCACTTTCCCTCATCAGCTATGCCGCCTTATCTTAGCGGAGCAGCTCTACCGTTCCTGTGAGCTATGGCGCGGCTCGCCCTACCACAAATAGTTAAATATGAGCCTTCTTAGACTCGCACGCTGCCCCATAGTACGCCATCGCTCCGTGAATCAGCGCCGCGCCGACGGTCACATCGACCCAGCCACGGATATCTGGTGGTACAGCGAAAAAACGCATCGCCATTCCGATTCCCATCATGATAACGATTAGGATGTAAAATCTTGGACCATACAAAGATGTAATGGGTGCAGGATTGGGGAGGCTTACAATTCGCGCGGTCTCGCGGCCCGCGGCCTTACGCAGAACCATGCGTCCCTTGAAGTACCCGGCTCCCAAAGCTGATGCAATCAAGACGATTACAATATTGTCTACCGAGGCAAAGGAAGTAAGGCTGCTGACCAGTGGACTAGATGCCCCGGCTAGAACAGACTGAAAGAGGCGTATCCCTACCCAAAGAAGTGAAGCGCCTACCGCCAACCAAACTGTTCCGGCAATTCCAAGTAGTGTTTTGTGATGAAGCTTAAACATGCAAAAAATCCTGACATCTAATTTACTTTGTGATTACCATAACGTATGAAGCACGATGCCGTCTACAGCAGATTTTATGTTGAGAAAAAGAGGTAAGTTTTTTCTTTTATATATAGACATAAATTATGTTGTATGGCATATTGCCTCTAAAGGCACATCAATTAGGTTTTGACGTGCAATTTACCCAGAACCGGGATAGTAAAGGTTATTGTAGAGATGAAACTTTCGCTCGCTTTTATTCGCAATTTTTTCCTCCTACTCAGCGTTTTGGTAGCTGTGGGGTACGCCACGAACGCATTGGACGGAGGTCTCACGGTCAACAATCTACTGATAGGCGTGAGTACTGGCCTAGGATTTGGTTTGTTGGTGATCGCTGCTGGTCGATATTTCGAGCGGTTTAACCTCAGAGCTTTCAATGTAGCTGCCATTGGTTTGGGCTGTGGCTACCTGATGGGGCAGGCTATCCTTGTGGCTTTAGACGCCGTTTTTCAAATGGGAACGCTGGCTGTCGAACCTCAAGTTCTTGGGTTTTTCCGAATTTTAGTGTTCCTGTTTAGTGTATATCTCGCCATGGTCCTTACGGCTCGGGCATCCGAAGAGCTCACTATAAGCATACCGTTTGTGAAATTCACACCTACAGCTCGTAAGAAGAAAGACATCCTCGTTGATGCTTCTGTTCTTGCAGACACTCGCCTCCTAGATCTTTTGGGGTCAGGCCTTGTTGACAACCAGGTAGTGCTACCACGTTATATCCTCGTTGAGCTTCAAGCACAGGTCGAGACCGGCGATGACAATACTCGGTCGAGAGCACGCCGTAGTCTCGATATCGTAAAGAAGATGGAAGGCCTCCCCGGTTTGGGACTTCGCTTTACCGATACTGACATCCCAGAAGTTAAAGAGCCCATGCTCAAGCTAGTGCGTCTTGCGCGTCTACTTGACACCAACATCTTGACTGCTGACATCAACCGCATTCAGCAGTCCGAGATTGAGGGCGTAAAAGTTGTCAACATTCACACCTTAGCCAATGCTCTCAAGCCTGTTGCGCAAGCTGGTGAATTCATCGACATCAAAGTACAGCGCTACGGTAAAGAGCAGCGCCAAGGTGTTGGTTATCTCGATGACGGGACCATGGTTGTGATCAATGGCGGTGCCGAGTACATCGGTGATACCATTAAAGCGCGTGTGCTTTCGGTGAAGCATACAAGCTCTGGTCGCATGATTTTCTGTAACACAATGGACGAAGCCGCCAAGGCCTCCCAGGCTGCCGCCGAGCGCGGTGAAGAAGAGCCTGCTGGTGTTGGTCCTGGTGGAGCGGCGTCACGGAAGTATTTCTCCGTGTAGCAGCCGTTAGCTTCCCATGTGATGATGCAGAGGCGCTCCCCCGCTTTGGAGGAGTGCCTCTTCTTATTTTGAGGCGTATTCGATGTTTAAAGGTTTAGGCACAGACATTCTCTCCGTGGCACGGATCCAGAAATCCATCGATAAACATGGAGAAAGCTTTCTGGAGAAGGTCTTTACTGCCGCTGAGATTGCGTACTGCCAGAAGCATAGCGAGGCAGCACGTCACTTCTGTGGGCGTTTCGCTGCCAAAGAAGCTGTGGTGAAAGCTTTGGGAACGGGATTCCGTGATGGTGTTGCGTTCCATGACATCGAAGTTGTTAACGACGCCAACGGCAAGCCTAGCGTACAGCTTGTGGGGAAGGTGGCAGAGATTGTGGGGGACGGTAATATCCACATTTCGATCAGCCATTGCCGCGAGTACGCTACTGCCACTGCTGTGTGGGTAGAGAAAGGCTAGCGCTGTGTGCTGAGTGTGGGCATGAGGCCTTCATAACTTACTACAGCACTAAACGCCGACCGCGCCGACGAGGACGGGACCACCGCCGACAGCGAATTTTGGCATATATGAATGTGGGTGACGGGTTCCTTTTTAACGCAGACCACGCAGACAAAACGCAGACAGACTCATGGGGTTTACGATGCGTGGGTGTGTAGTTGAGTGTTGCCGAAGCAAGAAAAGATAGAGAAGCCATGTTTTGTGGGGGATGACGGTGCATTTGGTCGGCTTCTCTGCCTTTTCTCACTTCCGTTCGCATCAGCGCCACGAAGCTAAGACGCGCCTTCTCTTTAGTGCTGAAGAGGCACATGTTGTCTGCGCCTAGTATAAAAACTATTCTTCAGCGCATTTCAATCAGTGAGTAGTTTGTATGCGCGGCGCTGATGCGAACGGAAGCAAGAAAAAGCGGAAGAAACCATCAAACATGACTTGATCTGCTTTTCGTGTGGTTTCTTTCCTTTTTCTTGCTTGCTGCCTAAGTACACCCAATATTTATTCAGCCTGAAACTCTTTGAGTCTGTCTGCGTCCTGTCTGCGTGGTCTGCGTTAAAAAGGAACCCGTCACCCACATTCGCCTATGCCTAAATTCGCTGTCGGCGGTGGTCCGGTTTTCGTCGGCGCGGTCGGCGGTAAATACTGTCGTAACTTATGAAGGCCTCGTGCCTACAAGACTACAAGTTGAAGGGTAGCAGCAACGACAATGTCACAGCCTGCACGCGGATGGGAGCATTGCTGCCCCAAACACGAGCGGAATACTCGGCAGTCAAGCTGCGACCAATATCATCGACAAGGTAGCTGTAGCCCCCGCCAACATCTACAGTACGGTACTTGATTTTGCCATAGCCGGGGAAGCGTGCCCGCAAAAGGGAAAGACGCTTGTGACCAGAGCCACCTGAGCCTTCAGCGAAGATGCGCCACTGGTGTTGGTCGCAGTAGTTGCGCTCCCACGTTCCACGTGCACGCACCCATGGACAGCCTTGGTCGGCTTTGCCTAAAGCTAGAGCTCCCCACCAGCGCGACTGCCAATAGGCGCCTTTGGAGCATTCGCGCCCTACTGCTGCATGCCCCTCAAATTCCACGCGCCCGTGGTATATCGTGCTAAAATCACGCAGTGCTTTAGCGCTGGGCGTCGAGATCGTCGCTCCTGTCACCAAGCTGAAGGGGTCGCCAACGATATCGTTGAACCACTGCTTACGGAAGGTGAAGCGTAGGTTTTCAAATGCGAAACTGTGCTGATTTGTTTTCGCAGTGATCGTCTCTAATTCGACGGCGTAGTCGTTGTTAGTGGCGATGGAAAGATTGACGCCATAGAACTGGTTGTCGCCATGGCGCTTTAGCTTCCCTTGGGCGGTATCCACTTGTGGGAACCACTCATATGTCGCCCATGGGGTGATCTCCAGAAGTTTGTCAGGACCATACCAGGGAGCCATCTCCACGCCGCATAGGCTGTGGAACAGGAATGCAGACGCCGCAGTCCA
Organism: Chlamydiota bacterium; assembly: GCA_021772415.1. Classification (GTDB taxonomy): domain Bacteria; phylum Chlamydiota; class Chlamydiia; order Chlamydiales; family JAJFMA01; genus JAJFMA01. Next base: position 6,184 of record JAJFMA010000126.1, on the reverse strand, counting down.
AAGCTCCCATCTTCTCATATGGCTGTACCTACTCCTGCTCTGCGAGCCAGCGCTCGGCTTCTAGTGCTGCCATACATCCTGTTCCCGCTGCCGTGATGGCTTGGCGGTAGGTGAAGTCCTGGACGTCACCCGCGGCAAAGACGCCTTCAATATTCGTTTGGCATGTGCCTGGCTTCACCGATATGTACCCGTTGTCGTGCAGGTCCACTTGGCCATTGAGGAATCCCGTGTTGGGCACGTGTCCTACAGCAAAGAAGACTCCACCAGCTTCGTGCTCATTCTCTTCTTTGGTCTTCACATTTTGAATGGTGACCTTACTTACAACCTTGTCGCCATCGACTTTGGTGATCACGCTGTCCCACAAGATTTCGACCTTAGGATGCTTCTTCGCGCGGTCGGCCATAATCTTAGAGGCGCGCAGCTCATCGCGTCTGTGGACAAGGTACACCGTGCTGCCATACTTCGTAAGGAAAAGCGCTTCTTCCACAGCGGAATCACCACCACCAATGACAAAGAGAGGGCGATTGCGGAAGATCGGCATCGCGCCATCGCAGACAGCACATGCTGTGACACCTTTTTGCCAAAATTCACCTTCGCCAGTCCCTGGGATATCCAAACGCTTCGCTGTCGCTCCCGTGCTGATGATGACGGCGTCGGCCTGGTAGGACGCTTTCTTTCCTTTTACAGTGTAGGGGCGCTGGGAAAGGTCGACTTCGACGACATCATCGCTTTCAACGACAGTGCCAAAACGGGTAGCCTGGCCGCGGAACGATTGCATCAGCTCAGGACCCGTCACACCTTCAGGGAAGCCAGGATAGTTCTCTACATCTGTTGTTGTCATAAGCTGGCCGCCTGCAGGCCCCGAGAAAAAGCCCTCAAAAAGGACAGGTTCGAGGTTCGCACGTGCCGAATAGATCGCTGCCGTGTAGCCTGCTGGCCCAGAGCCTACGATCACAAGTTTTACTTTCTTCATACTGAGTCGCTCTATCATTTATGCGTTAACTTATACCTAAAGATCCCATTCTACCTTTTTGCTCTGTTGGGTGCAAGAAGGTGAAATCAGTTCATGTGCTTATGAGAATGTATTCCTGCTTGTGTATTTCATTTAAAGGTTTATTTAGTTTATTTTAATATTTATTTGTTTTTTCGAATAAATTTGTGTCCTAGTCCTTTATGTCGCTTTGGTCGTTTGTGTCTCTTCTTTTTCACTTCTTGCACCACTACTCCTAAGGCGTTATGCTCTTTGCTACACACGAACGCAGAGGTGAAGCAACGTTGAGAGTGTCGATACGCAAGCTATTGGGAATCTATTCAGGGGAGGAGCGCGGTGTTGCACGCTTTGGCTTGCTCGGATTCTTGTGGATGTTTGCTGCGGTCAGTGGGCTCAAGTTCGCCGACGTCCTGTTTCTGACACATATTGGCGCCGAAGAGCTGCCCACTGTCTACACTCTCAATGCCTGCGGCATGATGATTTTGGCGTCGCTGTGGCTGACAGCCTTTGAACGCTTACGCGCGGCTACAGTATCTACGGGAATTATTTGCGGAGGCATCGTTCTATACACCGTGGCCTTCGTATCCGTAAGTTTGGGCGTCGATGCGCCGTGGCTGTGGTATGGTTTACGTGTCGTCGCCTATCTCTTCTTTGTCGTTGTCATCACATCGTATTGGATTTTCGTTGATCAGTACCATCACATTCGTGATGCCAAACGCCTCTACTGCCTTTTCTGCTCGGCGATATTCGGAGGTTCGGCGACGACAGGTCTTGTCATGCGTATGGGCTTTCTGAGCATTGAGGCGCTGCTAGCCGTGGTGCTCGTCACCCTTTGTGTGGTACTTGTTTTGCTTCGCGATATAGCCCGAAAGACGGTGCCTGTCCTGGATGAAAGTGACGCAGAAATTACCTCAGATGTACGACAGAATGCCGTATGGACTTTTATCAGAGAGATCGCCAAATCTCCCTATGCTCTGTTGCTGATGATCCACTGCTTTTTGATCGAGCTGTTTACGTGGACAACGGAGTACAGCTACCTGCTCTATTTTGATCAGCGTTTCGTTGTTGATGCAGCCATAGAAGCAGGTGCTGAAGCCGTCGATTCGCCTTTGGCACAGTTCTTAGGTCAGCTGATATTATGGGTAGGGGTCGCGAATCTCGTCTTTGGGCTTTTCTTCTTTAATAAGATTGTGCGGCGATGGGGGATCTACAGCCTTATGTGGGTGAGCCCGATACTGCTCTTCGTCACCTTTAGTAATTGGCTGTACAGCGACTTTATCCTCTTCCCCATTATGGGTTTCTTTATGGTGGAAGGCACCCGTTGGGTTGTCGATGACAATGGCTTTAATTTGCTGCTCAGCGGTGTGCCGTCGCGCTTAAAGTATCAGGTGAGGGTCGCCACAGAGCATTTCTTTGAACCCATTGCCATGCTGATTAGTGGTGTTCTGCTGGGGTGGTGGAAGCTTGATCCCAAGTTGCTCACGCTCTTTCTGTCCGCTCTTTGTGCTGCGCTTACACTAGCGATGCGCGTCGAGTACCTTCCGGCGATCTTCGCCAACTTGCGTGCTAGCGTCCTGCGTCTGGATCTTTCTATACGCCAGCGTTGGAATCGTATGAGGGGACGTGAACGCGACGAGAGCTTTCAGGCCTTGCGTAGGTTGTTGCGGGATCCGGACAGTGAGAGTCGTCTTTTGGCATGCCAAGCATCTCTTGATCTTGGCGAGCGAGGGCTTTTAAATGAGGTGCTTGCCGCAGGTGCAAGCCTTGATTGGGCGCATAAAATCGCGTGGTTTGATGCCCTTGCGTCTAGTGTTTTTGCTCCCGATAGCATCGTCCTCGACACTTTACGGCAGTGGCTTAGCCAAGACTTGCCGACCGCTGTCCGCATGGAAGTCCACTACTACCTCGCTTGCCAAGGCATGCTTCCTCCACAGCAGGTTCAGCATGATGTCGACAACCCCGAACTCATGCGGCGCGCGTCGGCGATCGTAGCAATCAAGAAAGCAACGGCACTCGCCCGGGGCATAGGTACCACGCAGCTCGTTCAAAATGCGGACATAAGCCTAAAAGCGATGCTTGATGCCGAAGACCCTGAGACAGTATCTACCGCATTACGTGTTATTGGTGATTGTGGCAGCATCGCCGATATCGCACGTCTGCTACCCATCATCAAGTATGGAGAACCGGATCTTGCAGGCAAAGCCACTTCAGCGGTGGCAAAGATCATCGACAGTGAAGGGCAACGCTATGCTCCGACCCTACTGGGGATTTTGCGTACACGAAGAGATACTCGTGTGCGCGTCGCGTGCCTACGCAGTATCGGTCGGCTGAAGCAGCCTGCCCTGGCCGCGGGCATCCTTGAAGCGAGTCAACATTTCCGTGCTCGAGAGCGTCGTGCGGCAGAAGAAGTGATTGCTGATCTCGGTCTGCGCTGCGTGCCTGTGCTTGTGGTGACGTGCCGTGATGCAGAGCAGCCTGACCCCTGCCGTCTACTTGCCGCTCAAGCGCTAGGGCGCCTGGCACCAGAACACCTTCGCAGCAATCTTCGAGGGATCTTGCGCGAGGATATTAAGAGAGCTTATCGCTACTTCTACTACTACCATACGATTGAGACGCGCGATGATGGGATCGACCTACACGTCATGAAGGAGACATTGCTTTCAGGATACTACGCCACGATGGACTTTGTGCTGCATCTTCTTGGAATTGCCGGCTCCTTGGAGGACTGGGAGTTACTTTCTACCTCTTTGCGAAGCCGTAGTGCTAGAACCCGCAGTCAGGTTCTGGAAGCTCTGGAGACCACCTGTGATCCTGAATTGTTTCGCATGCTAGAGCCTCTTCTAGAAGATCACGATCTGGCTATTAAGATGCAGGCGTGTGAAGACCACGGATGCAGCCCTTTGCAACTCAACGAGGTCTTGGCTATCATGGCTAAAGAGACGCGGCTCTCCGACCGTGTCGTAGCCTCCGCCTACATGCGTAGCTTAGATCTCCCCAGCTGGAGAGATACTTTGCGTCAACAGATGCACACCGACGAAGAAATTTTTCATCATTTTGCCTACGAGATGTTAGATGAAGACACCCAACCTGATCGAAAAGGCCTTCTTCCTCAAGAAGACCCCGCTATTTAGCGGCCTGGATCTAGATGCCTTGCTGGCGATTGCCGATAAAGCGAGCGTAAGCCTTTTTCAAGCTGGAGACCCCGTCTTCACGTTTGGTCAAGGAGGCGCCACCCTTTATGTAATCGTTCACGGTAAAGTGCAAGTGCTGGAAGCTGGAGGGGCTACGCTCGGAGTACTCACGGTGGGAAGCTATTTCGGAGACGAATCTGTCTTCGGGCTTGGAATTCGAGGGTACGGCGCGAGCTGCCTTAGCAGGGCCATGCTCCTGTCCGTAGCGCGTACACATCTACATAGCATCGTCAGCGAATACCCTTCAGTGGCCTTTAGGCTCCTTGAACAGTACGCTACTGCAGTAAGTCCTGCGGACCGCTATCCTATAAGAGAGGAAGTATGAGCCTACGTAAGTACATATCTATACTTCTACTGCCTCTACTTGCGGGTGTGGTTACTGTGGGAGGTGTGTTCACCTACTTCACTTGGTCTCACCAATTGCGTCGCTCCACAGAACAAACTCTATTGGCCTCGGTGACAAGCGCCGCGACCGCACAAAGCAGCCTTTCTGCTAGCGAAGATGCAGGCTTGGGCGTGGGGGTACGTCTTTTTCGTGTAACTAATATTGAGGACGGGTGGCAGATCTATACTCTTTTTGGCGCCGAACCCAGCATCGAAGAAGTCGATCAACTTGGTCAAACCTTAAGTGGTAGTGCCGATGTCCAATGGAATTCAGATAGAGGGTGGGTCACGGCATCAGCTCCCGTTAGTGGGGAGTCTTCCCAATGGATGCTCGCACAAAGCCCTATTGCCGTAGTGCACAGCCGACAAAATGGGGCTATTGGCGCTATCGTATTTGTAGGAAGCCTACTGTTGGGGCTGCTGACGCTTGCCTCCTGGTATGTCTTTAGGCGCATTACCCAGCCCATACACCAACTAAAGATATCGGCGATGGCCTTGGCAGCGGGAGATTATGAGCACCACGTCTCTGTCGAGGGACCTACGGAGTTGTCTGCGCTTGGGAACACCTTGAATGTGCTACGCACCTGCCTGCAAGATCAGCTTCAAGGAATCCAGGAGCAATCAGCAGCACGTGATCTCGTTTACGGAGAATATGAGTGTTGTCAGCTACTTCAAGATCGTATGGTCGATGCACCTATAGCATCTCATACTGGCGATAGCTTCCGGTTAAAGGGCTTGCGTTTGCGTTCTGGTACCTATGTCAAGGGCCTACTGCTTGATATCATTGACGACTCCGCATGTAAAGAACTGCATATCTACGAGGCCACGGAATTTGGGGTGAAGGGTATCTATGATCTTCTTCGTGCCGATCTTGAACAGCAGCGCTGTCCCCATGTACACGTTAGAATCGACGGCAATTATGGCGCGGATATCGAGAGTGATGGACTGCCTCCACCTCTCGTTTGGTCGTCAGGATCGAAGTGTTTTCTTGAGGCTCATCAAAGTCACTATGCCACGCAGCCCGGCGACTACATCATTCTCGCTAACAGTGCCTTCGCTGAGTTACTCGCCGAGAGTGGAAACTTGCATCGCTGGTTCGAGAAAGTGCTGCGAAACTTCGCTGAAAGTGGGCTAGATTCCGTTAGCTCAATGCTCAATCACGAGCTCGTCTTCCTTGCCAATCGCAAGCATCTCGAATGCGACGTGCAACTCGTCTGCATACGCCTTCATAAAGAGAGTACTCCACAGATACTCTAGAGCTCAGTCTGGCTTTACGTATCTGCTCGGAATAGAGTGTGTCAGGAAGCCTCATAACTAGTTACGACACTTCTATGTTCTCATGAGGCCCGGAGGGTCGACTTGTTGTAGCCCCACCCGTGAGGGTGGGGTAAAGTGGAATATGAATTTGAGCCCCAATGAGAGTGTAAAGAAATAGAGGAACAAACTCGAAGCGCTTCTTAATTCGCTAATGCTTAACTACGTAGATTCCCTATAGCGCGAGCGCAGCGAGGGCCATGGAGTGCGTGCGCTCCGCGCCGCCTTTTATGGTCTACATATACCTCACAGGCCTATTTTAGTGTTCGTGACTCCTTATTTGGAGATGCGAACGATTCCAAAG
>JAJFMA010000125.1 GCA_021772415.1 Chlamydiota bacterium | reverse complement strand
TGCGACACATCCATGCGAAACATGTGTCGCACTTACAGCGCTCAAAAGCTTAATTAGCCTACCTGGGGCTACGCCCCAGGCTATGCAGGTTACAGCCCTTCGGGCCTAAAAAAGGTAACGTTGCATTTCTTTACACTCTCTACAGGGCTCAGGACGCTTTTTTTGACTCGTACCCCGGGCTGCGCCCGAGGCTATACATCTTCTGGCCTTTCAGGCCGCCGGAAGATGTGCAAACTCATATGGGATAATGGTCATTTCATCACCATCACCATTTCTTTACACTTTCTTAGGGGCGGCTTGTAGCCCCAGCGGATTAAACCGACACAGAGCGTGTTATCCAATGCCTGGAGTAGTGCAAAGGACGTTCTTCTCCGAATCCATGCGTCGGGACTACAATCCGCCCGGTGATCATTGTTGAGAAAATGGAAATCAGCTACCAAGAACTGCCTACACTCCGGAACCCATTAGTTCGGGATCGGGCTCAGGAGCGTTCGGTGCCTTTTCCTTATCAAAATGAATCGAACGTACTGGAAGTGCCATACTTAATCCATATGAAGCCAAAATCTTGACCATACTTCCGTTTATGCGCTCGCGGCATTCCAGATAGGGACGCCATGCTATGGCTATGGTGAAGTAATAGACCATGACCTCAAGGTAATATTCACCAAAATCGGTCCACTGAACGAGGTGATATTCTTGATGCACGTCTTCATCGTCGGTAAGGAGCTTACGTAAGTCCACCAGAGCACGTTCAAGGACTTCGGGGTCGCAGTAGGCAATCCGTAGCTTCTGAAACACGCGTCGCTTAGGCATACTTGACTGGTTGTCGATGATCTCGTTAGCCAGCACCTTATTAGGGATAGTAAGCAGAGTTCTTGGCCACGTACGTATCTTCGTAGAACGTAGGCCGATGGTTTCAACAAAACCGTTAACACGGTCGCCAACAATAATCCAGTCACCGATCTTAAAGGGAGGATCTGCGAGTAGTGCCACAGATCCAAACAGATTACCCAAGGTGTCTTGAGCCGCCAAACCGATGGCGATACCTCCTATCCCCATACCGGCGATGAAAGGGCCAATTTCAACACGCAAAGACGAGAGTATCGTCAGACCACCCATCACGACAACGAAGACTCGAAGAGCCTTACCTATAAACGGCACGAAGAGCTGATCAACGTTATTTGTGTCACGCTTCGACATATCACTGAGGAACTGAGCAACAGTATCGACCAAGCGATACAGGGCCCAAATAGCCAAAAATCCAAACGCGACAGTCATCGCACCATTGAGAAACTCCGCAAGGTCTCGTGGTACATCACTACCTGTGACGAGGAACAGCACTGCGAGCTGCACACCAAAGACCAATAGAAAAGCACGCAACGGACCACTTAGTGCGTCAAAAATAATGCGGTTGTAGCGCATACGAGACTTATCCAGCCGTCCGGATAGCCACCGCAGCACAAAAACCTCGAATGCTTTCTTTAGGGCCAGGCTAGCGGTGACGATACCTATAGCAACAATGTATCGCCACAGTGTTATCCCTACGAATGTCGCAGATAGCCAATGAGAGAAAAATTCAGGCTGCTCAACCATGATACGTTCCTTGATTCAAAGTTTGGGGCCCTCTCTCCAGCCTACGGATCTGTGCATCATATTCTTCAACCACAGGCGGTAGCTGGGACTCCAACCATCCCCGAAACCCCGCTGTGTGGTCGATCATACGTCGCGAGTATTCGACACGATTCTTAATCATAGGATCCATCGTTAGGTTACCAACATCTAAGGTGCCGGCTTTAGCGTCGATGAATCCAAGGTTGTTGATGTAGTTGGGGTCTCGATCGAGGATTCCTCGTTCAGAGCGCTCCTCAAGGTAGCTGAACAGGTCGCGCAAGGCCGCTTTAGCACCGTCAAAATCTTCTTCTTGGGAAAAACGCTGAAAAGCGACGTGTACTGACTCCCCTCTTCGTTGGATGTAGAAGGCAATAGCGTTGGGGTCGATGGTATGCTCCAAGCCCAGCTTGTCGACAATGGTGAGCTCGCGATCAAGCCAATCCGACGGATTTAGGTGGACGTAGGCCACCCCAGAATCCTTTTGCATGGTCTCGTATGCAAGCTTGCACCCCGCAAAAATCTTGTCGCGTTTGCTGCTACGTCTCTGACGCTTACGTTTTAAGGAATCGCCAACAAGAGGGAATGAACTAGCAGTCTCCATCCAACGAGGAAAACGCAGATGTTTCTGTTTAAAAAACTTGATAACATAGCGTCCATCTTCGCTGGCAAGCACGTAGCTTTGGGTGCCTTTGGCAAGGTAGTAGAATTTCTGACTCAAAATATCACGCAGGTCGGCTCTTTTGGCCTCAGAAAGGCTCCCGACTTCCCAGCGCGCATCATATGTCCAAGGTGCGGAAATCCCCGATACACTGAAACCGTCCGTGTAATGAAAATATGCGCGACCTCCGCCATAGCAGCATAACAATATCCCTAACACTAGGATATATCTGAGACGCAACCAGCTATTACGAAATATAGACATATTGATAAGACAACAACCTGATTCTTGGTGGTTTATTGTACATGTTATACCCCATTTGTGACAAACGCGGAGGACCCACTACGGTAAATAAAGACTTGATTTTCACTGGATAAGCCCTTATCTATTAGTATACATAAGACAAACACAGTCGATATCAATGTCTAGAAAAGAAAAAAAAGCCAAATCAGGCGCCAGAAAAGCACTCAAGTTGAAGCTACTCGAACGCCTGTCTTTGACTCAAAAATTTTGTCTGATCTGTGCGTTCTTTTGCATCTGCTTCGCCATCGTCTTAGGGCTGATGATTCGCGAACAAACTGAAGACATCAAAAGAGCGACACGACAACTACAAAGCATCGAGTATCAACGTCCACTGATGCAGCTTCTTCACTATATCTCCGACCATCAACTAACAGCACAGCGTTACCTCCATGGCGACAGCTCACTAGAGAATGTTCTCACTCACCTGCAACAAAGAGCTAACGAAGCTTTTAATAGCCTTGAAGAGATCGACAAGGAACTCGGTAAAGAGCTCTTTCCTACCGCCGCATCGCGCAGAGACTGGAGTGAAGGGCAGGTTACTCCAGCAACAGCCTTGGCGCTATGGAAGGAACTAGAAGCCTCTGTACAAAGTCTAGATCCTGAAGAGAGTGCAGCCCTACACGCGCAGGTATTTGGGAAATTGCGGATCCTGCTATCACTACTTGCTGACAGTGTCGTGCTGGGGCATGGACAAGGATCTGCTTCATTTCACATGACCGAAAGCATGTTCCTACAGGATCCCGAACTCATTCAACAGCTACTTGCCATCGGTGTCCTATCTGAAGACGTCGCAGCTGCCTCAGCGGCAACTCCAAGTCCTACACCAGTAGAAGTGTCGGAAGAAGGCGTTACCGAGAGCATCGCTACACCCCCTCATTCCGCACTATCGGAATCAAAACGCGATAGCATCGTAAGCTACCTAGCCCTCATCGAGCGCCAGATCGACCGCATCACTGGCAGCCTATGGAAAGCCGCGCAAGCGCGTAAAGAAAATTCTAACGATTTAGTCCTTAAAGCGGCCTTAGAGGGACCTCTCGGGGAACTTTCAGCCGCGGTAGCAAATCTCTTGGCATCCATCAAAAAGAACATCCTGAAGGCAGCTACCATCACAACTCCAGCTGCCACATTTGGCGTGGCAGTCCAACGAGCCGTAGACGAGGCATTCCAGCTCCCTGAGGTAGGCACCGAGCAGCTACATCGCCTCTTTCTGGAGCAACGCGATGATCTCATTAACGAGCGCTTGTGGTGCGTACTGCTCACTTGCTCTCTAGCGTTTTTTGGAATCGTCTGTTCGTTCATTCTATTGCGGTCTGTAGTCACCCCCCTACAGCGACTGTCACATACTGCGCAGGCCCTGGCGCAAGGCGATATGACTTCCCGTATTCCTATCGCCCGACTTGATGAGCTGGGCCAGGCAAGCCAAAGTGTCAACCTATTGGGGAGTGCTCTTGAGGACATTCTGTCGAACCTCAAAAGTGCTGGCGTGCAGCTCACGACCTCCGCAACGGAAATTTCCGCCGCCGCAAAAGAACAGGAAATCTATGTCGTACAGCAGGAGACTGCTACCAAGCAAATCGCGCTAACGGCAAAACAAATTTCGGACACGGCGAGTGATTTCGCTGACCATATCCACGAGGTTGCACGTAGCTCCGAAGAAACCTCATCACTTGCGGCTGTGGGCAAAGAGAGCCTGAGTCATCTGAAGCAAATCATGGCACAGCTCGTCAACGCTACCACAGACATCGCAGAGAAGCTGTCAACACTCAACGAAAAGACCGGCGTCATCACAGGTGTTATCACCACCATCACCAAAGTCGCAGACAGAACAAACCTTCTCTCGTTGAACGCCGCCATCGAAGCCCACAAATTTGGCGCCAAAGGAGGGAGCTTTGGAGTGATCGCCCGCGAAATCCGTCGTCTGGCCGATCAAACTGCCTATGCCACCCTAGATATCGAAAAAGTTGTGCATCAGATGATCGCGGCTGTTTCCACTAGTGTTGAAGGCGTCGCCAAGTTCTCGCAAGAGATCTGCCAAGGCGTTGAACAAGCGAATGAAATCAGCAGACTGCTGAACAGAATCATCGGCCAGGTCCAGCAGCAGTCAACGAATTTTGAGTCTGTTAACCAAGGCATGGAAGTCCAAACTACAGGGGCCCAGCAGATCACCGATTCCATCGACGAGCTCAGTGACGCGGCACAAGAAAGCACCAGCTCTATCCGGCAGTTTCACACTTCTCTGCACCACCTCGGTGCCGCAATCCGTGAGCTACAGGGTCTCGTCACCCTAGTTCAGTGCCCTGTCCCTCCGCCTAAAGAACGTCATAGCAAGCCCAAAGAGCCAAGTAAAGAGCCTGCTGGCGAGCTTGTCACACACTAAAACTTCCCTTATGAGGCCCGAAGGGCCATTTTATGTTAGCCCCACCCGTGAGGGTGGGGTGCGGTATATAATGAATCTGAGCCCCTCTTGGGGCGGCTTGTGGCCCCGACTCATGGATCCAAAGAAGAAGACGTTTTCTTTCTTCCATCGCTTTGTGACGCCCTAATCTTATGGGGCCACAAGCCGCCCCGAGAGGGCTCAGGGTGTTTTTTTGCTTTACCCCACCCTCACGGGTGGGGCTAACATAAGCTGGCCCTTTGGGCCTCAGAACCAGGCAAAACACATGTTACATTTTCAGACGTTCATCGATATGTTAAGTCGCTGATTGTCAATGAGAATATTTTTCCTCACCCTAAGTCAAAACGGGCCGATGAGGAAAAAAGCTATTTACGATCTTCTTATCTGGGCAATGGCTGGTTGGAAAATGCCGAAAGTCGAGTTTGCGCTTCAGTCGTGTATGATATTCAAGCCGTTCTTAATAGCCACATAGCCACCCCAAAGACGTAACATCTTACAGGGCACGATTCGTTCTTGGCCATATGGGTCCACCCTGGTATACTTGCCTTCAATCTAACCGAATATATAGGGACGCAAGGCTATGTTACAGGTGAACCTCAAAGGCAAGCGCGCATTTATCGCTGGTGTAGGAGACGACAAGGGCTTTGGCTGGGCTATTGCAAAGACTTTGGCCGAAGCAGGTGCAGAGATCATCATTGGAACCTGGACGCCTGTGCTAAAACTATTTCTGACATCTCTAGAACGTGGAAAATTCGACGAGTCCCGACGGCTTAGCGACGGCAGCCTCATGGAGTTTGCTAAAATTTATTCCATGGACGCATCCTTCGACACACCACAAGATGTTCCTCCAGAGATCGCTGAAAACAAGCGCTACAAAGGCACTTCGGGGTACACAATTGCTGAGGTCGCCGAAGCTGTTCGACACGATTTCGGTACTATCGACATTCTAGTCCACTCTTTGGCTAACGCTCCGGAAGTCAAGAAGCCACTTTTGGAAACCAGCCGTCAAGGGTACCTTGCGGCAATGAGCTCTTCGAGCTACTCATTCGTCAGCCTACTCCAGCACCTTGGTCCTGTGATGACACCAGGAGGGGCGGCACTATGTCTCACTTACATGGCATCGCAACGCGTCGTTCCAGGCTATGGTGGTGGCATGAGCTCTGCCAAAGCAGCACTGGAAAGCGACACCCTTACGCTTGCATGGGAAGCAGGTCGTAAGTGGGGAGTACGCGTCAATGCTGTATCAGCCGGCGCCTACGGGAGCAGAGCTGCCAAGGCGATAGGTTTCATAGGCAAGATGATTGACTACGCAGAGGAAAATGCGCCTCTGAATAAGAAGCCTCTAAGTGCAGACGAAGTTGGAGCAGCGGCGGCATTCTTACTTTCACCATTAGCTTCAGCTATCACCGGCACAACGTTGTACGTCGACAATGGCATGCACGCCATGGGTATTGCTACAGATAGCGCCGCGCTCGCATGCGATGCTGGTACCAACTAAGGGCGGGGCGCGCTTCGCCTTGCCATACCGCCTGCTTTAGGCTACGTTCAAGGACATCAGGGCTTGAAAAGGTGAGTATGCTGTATTGGGGATCTTCCCACAGCTGTACGTGGTGCCCAAGTATCTTCACGCTCTTTTCTATAGGCACGGATACTTCGTGCTCCAGATAGTGTCCGGCTACCTGAACAATCTCACCTACAAAGGCAGCACACTGGTGGTCAATGATACAGTACGAGCTGTAGTCGTAGTTCATGGCATAGTCTAAGACCCGCGCAAACTGTTCGGGACTGAGATCATACCTAGCCGCAAAAGTGGCAGGGTGCGCACCACTATCAGGCTGAAACATCCCATCGTGATACGTCACCCACATGTATTTTGCTGGATTGGGTTCATGCCGAGGACTGAGTTTCTGTTCAGGAGTAGGATCGACATACCCATACTGAATCAAGTTCTTTACTCCTACCCCGGGGATTGGCGCGATCTCACCGAAAGCTCCCGTGTGCCCACCTTCCCATTCGACTACCTCTCCGTTGTGGATACCTCGAAGATAGACCCAAGCATGGCCGGCTTCTTCCTCGCGCAGCTGTGGGTTTGCTCGGGCACGCATAGACTGTACAAGGGCGCGTCCGCTAGAGTAGTCTAGATGGGGAGCGTGCACCAACACCACCATAAAGGAATCGGAACTGGTGGCCTCGCTGGATGCCGCGTAGCCACTGGATACGAAGCCTAAAGCAACCAGTAAGATGAGACGCAGGCTATAGCCTAAACGCAATATGGCGGCGGAAACGCTTTGCGAGCTTTGGGTTGAGCTTTTTCGCTTTGACGTAGTGAGTTTCAGCATGTTTCATGTCTCCAAGTTCGTAGCAGGCAATAGCTAAAGAGATCGCAGCTTCCGGGTTGTCGGGTTCGGATTTAGCAAGCTTCTCGAGAAGCTTGCGCGCCGACTTCCAACGCCCAGCACGAAGAGCTCGAATTCCCTCTGAAAGGGCGTCATCCGGCGTAGACTCCTCGGAGGTCTGCTGTACGCGCTCAAGCATACCCACTAGGGCATCGATATCTCTATCCGAGGCCTCTGTCTCTGAAGTCTCGCTAGTGCTGGCTGCTTTAACCCCTTCGTTGTGGGTAAGGGCTAGTTCAGGATCGCCAAGCCACTCCTCCAGTTCAGTGAAATCTTGGGGGCGATCGTCAGGGTTTTCCTTAAGGCACTGCTCCACAAATGGGCGCCAAGTTTCGGGCACTTTTTCCCAGTTCACGCGCTCTGGTGACACGAAGCGCTTTTGAGTAAACAACACCGCTGCCAGAGCCCCAAAAGCGTAGAAGTCGACAGCCTGCCCCACAGAGTCTGCAGACTGCTCGTGGCGTTGTTCTGGGGCGAGCATAATCATCTGCTCGAGAAGCTCGTGAGCGCAGCGCTTCTCCACAGGAAGGGTCCCTTCTTTAAGCTTACGTAATTTTTCCGCAATAAGCTGAGGTCCTGCGGAAAACGCCATACCAGTGTGCGCAATAAGCAACTGGTTGAGGCGCCTATGAGGATCTAGCTCCACATAGATATAACGTGGAAGGAGCATACCGTGATAAAGACCTCCGCCTTCCTCAGATTCATGCTCGTGCAACTGAGCGAGTGTTGTGGCGATCTGAAGAAGAATCTCTTCGCGGTCAGCAACACCTAGCTGTCGGTCAAAAAGATGCTGCCGTAGGCTAGTTAGGCTACGCCCTTCCCGGTTAAACGTCCCGCCCTGCACTAGACAGAGACTATCTTCGTCATGTTGCCACAAAACAGGACAGAGGTGTGGAAAGTGTGTGCTCGACACAGAACGTCTGAAGCAACGAAAGCGTTCGCATATATCCGTTTCAGCCAGATCTGGAGGAGGTATCAAGCAGATCGCGCTGCTCCCTTCACTCCCCTTCACATTAGTGAGTCTTCCGAAAAATTCAGCTTTATGAGGGCCGACAAAAGAAAATCCCTTCATCAATGACTCAGCACGCTCATAGTAGCTACGGTAGAGGTACGCCAACAGATCACGCCGTTTTTGACGTACAACAAGGAACCAGTAAGCCACTAGCAAAGAAGTCAGCACCACCACCAGTCCTAGAAACACCGTACCGAGGTGAGATCCTAGGGCTAATTGAAAACGCTCTAAAACACTCACGACGACTCTCCATCTGTTTCGAGGTAGGTAAAACGCAGGGCTACTCGAATTTTACACTTTCCGTGTCTTTCAACGGTCCGCAAGAATAGCTGCCAGTCATAGGATTCAAAACGGCTATCGCCAGAATTCTCAAGCTGTGACGGGCGATTTCCTGGAGCTATATGCCCAAAAAATTTCCCGTCCCCTTCTTCTAGAGCACACATAAAGTTGATGCGCATACCGGCGCTTTCGATTTCCACGGGCTCACCGAACTCAAAGGCTGTGGCGGTAGCATGCCCAGAAATGGAAATGGAGACACCATCATACTTATCCAAAAAGAACATCAGCTCCCGATTCTTCTGACGCGCTTCTGTTGGCACCTCCTCAGGGAGTGTCACAATGAGATCTATACCACCGGGAACGGCCTTATAGGTAAGATCGTCAATATTACCTCCTTGGCACACCAAAGAATGGGCATAGTTGTGGTCTCCCCAAACAACGCGGAGGCCACACCCAAATTTGTCGCGTTGTATAGCCCCTTCGGCGGCGGTAACGGCGTAGTCCGGTGTCTGAAGGACAGTCCAACGTCCTGCCGAATAGCTGCCTTCATCCTCACTGGGTGTCGTTTGCGTAAGGAAGCTGTCATCAGACGGATGGATCAGTGCTGCCTTCAGCAAGTAAGGGCTATGAAGAAAACTGCGGTAGCTAAATCCACCAGCATGAAAACCCAACAGTAGATCAAGAACATTTGGATCAGGCTGAAGACCTCGTTGCCGCTCAAACACCGGAGGCCCCACAAAGGTCGCTGTCTTGCTGTGCCAATGCCGGCACGCCGCCAACCACAGGTGCTTCCAAGGACTCTGTTCTAAGTTAGTGTACACCGTTTGCAAGGCCACTAAGGTCTCCCCTAAGACGCTTGCATTCATCCAAGCGTCGAAGCTATCTTCGCGCGAAAGAGCACATAGCTCGGCAAGGCGCACATCACCTTCCTTTTCCACTTGAGGGTTCTCCCACAACTCTCCTAGAGCTTTACTAGCGGCGGCAATTTGTACCGACGGAAGAAACGAAGGACTCCCCTCTTCTAGACGATGATGACAATAATTGTAGAGAGCACTCGCAGACGTGTGCATACGTTCTCGCAAGTCTGCGCCTAATAGCAGACCGAAATGACGCAAGGTCCAATAGAAAATAGGCAGTAGCTGCGCTCCTAGATAGTGATCGTGGCAGTGAGGAAACTCATGAATATAGACTGGGAAGTTGCCCTGGCTAGCTTCGTCGTAGAAATTCTGAAAATACATCAGGCGATCGAGGATACGCTTACCTTCCGTAACAGTTTCGCTGGTACGTTCTCTAAGTAGTGCCAATGCGAACAAGAAGTTCTCTACTACTGGTATCGTATCTTGATTTTCACTGTCCACGGAGCGGTAACAGTAGTGCACCAAACCGGTCTGAGCACTTTGAAGATGCCGCCCAGCATTTGTTGCCACATTTACTAGCTGCTTTGCACGATCTACCGGTCCAGCAGCATCTCCAATAATCATATCTTCTCCCAATCAATTTGACTCATGTGATCTTCCCCGTCACTCTGCGTCCCCACCATTCCCGTATCATCACAGCCAGGAACTGAAAGCTTCTTAGGACGTAGCGCGAGAACATACGCCCAGGCTCCTGCCAAAGGCGATAGGCCCACTCAAGGCGTCGGCGTCGCATCCATTTTGGAGCCCGAGGTACAGCTCCAATAAGGAAGTCCGCTACTGCTCCACCGGCGATACCAAGTTTAACACCGGCTTCACAAAGATCCTGCCAATTGCGATGCAAAAACAGTTCTTGCCTGGGCACTCCCATCCCAAGCAACACAATGTCCGGAGAACATCGTCTGATGTCCTCCAAAACTTCTGCATCGCTTGGTAAAAACCCGTCTTTACCTCCTACAACCCTAATATGCGGCCAGCGGCGGCTAATGACCTGGCACTTGATCTCCACAAGTTTGGGGACGCCTCCAAGAAAATAGAGGGTACACGGTGCCTCGCGTTTACGCAACGAGCGAAACAACGCAGGGATCCAATCAGTACCATTAAGGTTTTGGCTAACCTCGACGCCCAAAGCCGCGCAGAGCACTTCGATTCCAACTCCGTCATTAAACACGAACTCAGCAGCATCCACAGCAGCGCGATACTCAGCGTTGTTTTGAGCAATGTTGACGCAGTGCGCATTGACGAAAAAAACCCTAGCCGGAGCCCCATCAATACAGCGACTCGCAAGCAGCAACGACTCCTCGCGCATCATCAAATGTACCTTAACTCCGGCAAATCGTAAAAGACGTCCCATACTCTCTACAATAGTGCAAGGGACAGTACCGACGCAAGACAGGATGAGAAGAATTTCAACGCAAAGGAGCAAAGACGCCAAGGCGCAAAGATATTCTGCTGTTCAAAGTGCGCCCAGCAATAATGATTCTGACCACTTATTGAAAACAGATGACTTAGTCTAGACGGGGATCAGACGGGGACCACTATACCCTTTTTCCCTAGTCTGTGCAACCGGTAACATGGGTAACACTTAGTTCACCCACATGGGTAACAACTAGTGAACTTTTTTTCCTTTGAGAAGCCAATCCAGAGCCAGTTAGAGCGACGATTACTGTAGGTGTCAAGGCCGCGCTTGCGCGCCGA
>JAJFMA010000124.1 GCA_021772415.1 Chlamydiota bacterium | reverse complement strand
TTTTAGCTCACGAAACTCTTATGAGTGTCACCTGCATCTGGCATACTCTTGCTCTTATCGTTTTGTACCCGATGGCTTTTCTTGATGTTGCCTCCCGCGGGACGGTTTTAGCAGCGGACACATCATCGCATGTGGTTCCTGAATGGGCGACAGCGGACGCGTGGCGCGAACATATGCGCTGCTCTGCCGCCGCCACAAAAAGCCTCTTTACCCTACCTGTAGCCCTTCTTCAGAACTTGGGTGTATCGCGTGGCAAGCTGCTGCGCCGCCATGCGGGGATGGTGTACCCTGGTCTCAAACCGCTACATCTACGTTGCTGGGACGCGGTGCGTGCGCGCTATCACGCCGGTGTTGGCAAGGGCTCGTTGGCAGGGCGCAGAGCGATTCAATATGCGAAAAATTCTCCGTCGCATGTCCGTGCATTTGCGGCATCCCTCACGACGGAGCAGTGGATTGCCATAGCTGTCGCTACGCTGACAGCCACAGCAGGGGCCTACGTCGCAGTATATGGCACTCCATCGTGGTTGTCAGTTGGTGGTGGCGCCGAGACGTCGCCGTCGAGACCCCCACGCGCCGAACTAAAGGTCCCCTCGCAGCCTCGAGAGCCCACGATCAAGGAGCCTTCCGTCTATTCCCGTGTCACCGACTATGTGTATTCCGTGACTCACAAAGTGGCGGAGCCTAAAAAACAGCCTGTCACACCCCAGGTACCAGCACCTACAGTAGCCGTGCCTGTCGCGCCTAAGACTGCACATAACACCAAACGAGCAGTCGGCACGTCTCATGAGGACAACGTTTATGTTGTCAATCACGATCCAAGGGGCGCCACAAAATCGTCAACAGCTTCTAGTTTAGAGTTTGGTGCTAATCCGCACGCAGACTCTGCGTTTTCGGTGCAGAGTGCGTTGGAGAAGGACTCAAGCAGTCTTTTTGGATACAAATGCACGTTGTGTGGCATTGGAGGCTTACTTACTTTCGCAATCGGATATAAGACCTCAAAGCCCACACATCCACCAGAAATAGGTCCAGATGCCATCGATTTGTCTGAACTGACAGCGAATCAGCAAAATGCTATAGACAGTGTTTCGAATGCCGCCAATCTGGATATAGAGTGTGCTATATCACACGTGATTTTCGAGAGTCCTGTTACAGTACTGTCGGGACGGACCTATGAAAATCTCTATATTCAGCAAGCTAAAGAACTGGATACGAGAGATCCCATTAATCGCGACATACGCTTGGTGCAGAATAAAGGTGATCCTCTCGCCATTACGGTCAATCGTCTTGTCCTTGGCTTCATCGAACAGGTTGCGAACCTCGTGCGTGCGATGACCCCAGCGGACGGCGCTATGAGCGATGCCGCCAAAGAGCGTCTAAAGGAACGAGCTCTTCTGGAACACACGCATTTCCGTTGCGTCGATTGCAATGCGGAACTACAAGGATATCCGGTGATGACGACAACTGGAAAGACAATCTGTGCCGAACATGTGCAGCAGACGCTACACAAAATACGACGGTGGTGGCGCAACGAAGGGATATTTACCGATCGCGATGGTGTTCCAGTGGTCAATCGATGGGCAAAAAGCATGATCGACAAGCGTGCAGAGTTGGAGATGGAACGTCAGCCAATGATCGCGTTTTTTAAGGCTGTGGGACGCGAACAAGACCTGCACCTTAATTGTATGGTAGACCGCGAACCCATGGAGCCATGGGGTAATTGCTTTACTGCCTCTGATGGACGTACCTACGGGAAGCGCATCTTTGACCGCAGTCATTCTCCTGTTACAAGAGCTGTGCTTACGGATCAGAAAGTGCCCAACCGGGCTGTGGAGGCTTTCATTGGTCACGTCGACACAAGGCGTCGGGAACAACCAGACCTTGGTCTCGATGACGCCGAAGGGGTCGCACATTTTGTTTCGAATGTCCTTCAGGATCACGGAGAGATTCGTTGCGCGTGTTGTGATGATGTGCTCACTAATGATCCAGTTCTTACAACGCATGGTCGCACTATTTGTGGGGAGCATCTTAATGACGGCCGTACGGCACTAGCGGGTGCATGTGGGATAGTGTTGGGCGCCGATGAGGCGTTATTTCTCGATGCCGACGGTATCGCAGTTCCCAATCGATGGGTTAATCACATTATTGATAAGCGCGCAGCGCTTGCCTGACGATGTGATATGTTGGTGTGCGAATTGGGGCCATAAGCCGCCCCGATGAAGGTGTAAAGTAATCACCGTGACCTCATGTTTAAGTCATAAGTTTCAAGTAACCAATGATATACACCGATAGCGCGAGCGCAGCGAGGGCCATGGAGTGCGTGCGCTTCGCGCCGCCTTTGTGAAGTTCGTAGACATGAAAAGTGCCTTTCAGAGGTATCTGTCGATGACTATTCTGGCGACGTTGCAAAGCAAAAAGCTTTTTGGAATCGTTCGCATGTCCAAATAAGGAGTCACGAACACTAAAATAGACCTGTGAGGTATATGTAGATACTAAAAGGCGGCGCGGAGCGCACGCACTCCATGGCCCTCGCTGCGCTCGCGCTATAGGGAATCTACGTAGTTAAACATTAGTGAATTAAGGAGTATCTCGAGTTTGCTCCTCTATTTCTTTACACTCTCGATGGGGCTCAGGGTGTTTTTTGCTTTATCCCACCCTTCCGGGTGGGGCTATCATAAGGCGGTCCGTTGGACCTCAGAATAGGCGCAAGGGTCCTTGGCAAGCAGCGCGTGATATCCGTAAATTTTGCGTCCATTGCGTCCATTGCGTCCATTGCGTCTTTTTCCCTGCCCGTGTGCGTGCCCGTGTGCGTGCCCGTGTGCGTGCCCGTGCCCGATTTTTGCTGTTCGCTTCTTCCAATTTCTTTCTTTCTTTCTTTCTGTTCTTTCCTATTCTTCTTCCTGTTCCTGACTTTCCTCTCTTCCTTTCCTGCCCTTCCCCCTTTCTTGTTTTTTCCTCTTTTCCTGCCTTTTCTCTTTTCCTATTCTTTCTTGCCTTTCCTGCTGTTCCTGACGTTCCTGTCCGTTCTTTCCCTACCCCTACCCCTGCCCCCTACCCCTACTCCTGCCCCCTGCCCAAGGACCAAAAGGACACACGCCGAATGGGGCACACCGGCACCTACGTAACATGCTACAACATGGGCTGTAACATGAGCTGTAACATGGGCTACAACATCGCCTACAACATGGGCCATATATTATGGCTGTGGACTGCCTTTTAAATAATCTGTTGTTACTGCTACGATGACGTAAGCACAACAACTTTGGGAGCGCAATGGAATACCGACATTTGGGAAAATCCGGATTACGCGTCAGTGAGCTTTCGTATGGTTCGTGGATAACATTCGGCGAATCCCTTGATCTTCAAGGAATTAAAGCCTGTATGGCCGAAGCTTTTGACCGCGGTGTCAACTTCTTTGACAACGCCGAAGCGTATGCCGGAGGCCTTGCCGAGCTACTCATGGGTGAAGCCTTAAAGGAGTATCGCCGAGAAGATGTGGTGCTTTCGACCAAGATTTTTTGGGGAGGCCAAGGCCCCAACGACAGAGGTCTTTCGCGCAAGCATGTGGTTGAAGGGACGCGTAACTCGCTAAAGCGTCTTCAAGTGGAGTATGTCGACATCTTATTTTGTCATCGCCCCGATCCTTCGACACCGATCGAAGAGACAGTGCGTGCCATGGATTTCCTTATTAAAGAAGGACTTACCTTCTACTGGGGGACATCGGAGTGGTCGGCACAGCAAATTGAAGAAGCCTACACCATCGCTACGCAAATAGGGTGTGTGCCTCCCACGGCAGAGCAGCCCGAGTACAATCTGTTCCATCGCCCTCGTGTTGAAGTCGAGTACTTAAACCTTTATCAGACTCACGGGATGGGCGCCACGGTGTGGAGTCCTCTCGATATGGGCATATTATCGGGTAAGTACAATGACGGAATGCCGGAGCAGGGACGTTTGACCCATCACGATGAGTTGGCGGCGCGTTTAACGACGGACAAAGTTGCTAAGGTGCGCGCTTTGACCGACATAGCTGGCGAGCTTGGCTGCTCGATGGCGCAGCTTGCGGTTGCGTGGTGTCTAAAGAATCAGAATGTCAGCACAGTGATTACAGGGGCGACGTCTCCGGAGCAGGTTGCAGAGAATTTGGCTTCGATCGAAGTCAAGAGCAAGCTTACTCCCGAGGTGATGGAGCGCATTGACAACATCGCCGGCACTTTGCCGACGACAGGTTAAAAATAGAGTGAAGTAGAGGATACTTATGGGTCACAACGTCGCACAGAAGCTTATTGCCAGCCACCTACTTGAAGGGGAGATGATCCCAGGCGAGGAGATAGGTCTAAAGATTGATCAGACACTGACGCAAGATGCCACGGGCACGATGGTGATGTTGTCGCTCGAGGCCATGGGTCTCGACAAAGCCCGTACGGAGCTGTCAGCGCAGTATGTCGACCATAACCTTTTGCAGACAGACTTTAAGAATGCCGACGACCACCTGTTTTTACGTAGCGCATGCCAACGTTTTGGTATCTGGTTTTCGCGTCCTGGCAACGGTGTGAGCCATCCCGTGCATATGGAGCGCTTTGGCGTTCCCGGTAAGACCCTGCTGGGATCCGACAGCCACACACCTGCTGCGGGCTCTTTAGGGATGCTTGCTATCGGAGCCGGAGGCCTCGAAGTTGCTCTAGCAATAGCAGGACAGCCCTTCTATACGCGGATGCCTAAAATCTACGGAGTGCGCGTTGTAGGGAAGCTAAAACCTTGGGTGAGTGCTAAAGACGCTATCCTCGAGATGCTGCGTCGCCACGATGTTAAAGGCGGAGTGGGTTGGATCTTTGAGTATTTCGGCCCAGGCTTAGACACCTTAAGTGCGATGGACCGCCATGTCATCGCCAACATGGGCGCTGAGCTTGGCGCGACGACGACGGTATTCCCGTCCGATGGTGAGGTCAAGCGCTTCCTAGAGTCACAAGGGCGTGGGGATGCATGGACCGAACTCGTTGCTGACGCCGATGCTGAATACGACGAAGTCGAAGAGCTGGATCTCTCCGAGATTGAACCCCTCATAGCATGCCCAACAAGCCCAGGTAACGTTGTGCCCGTGCGCGAAATCGCGGGCCGTGAAGTCTTCCAAAGTATGATTGGCTCGTCGGCTAACCCGGGGTTTTGTGACTTCGCCATCGCTGCTGCTATTGTCGACGGGAAAGTTATCAATGACCGCGTCAGCTTCGACTTTAATCCCAGCTCTAGGCAGATCCTCGAGAACCTCATTGACGAGGGGTATCTTGCTTCTGTTGTCCATGCCGGAGGCCGCGTGCATCAGGCAGGCTGTAACGGATGTATCGGCATGGGGCAAGCTCCCGCAACGGGGCGTATCAGCCTGCGGACAGTGCCGCGGAACTTTCCAGGGCGCTCCGGGACTAAGGAAGACCAGGTGTACCTCTGTAGCCCTGAAACCGCTGCCGTCAGCGCTATCACCGGGGTGATCACAGACCCCCGTGATATGGGAGAGGAAAACTACCCCAAAGTCTCAGAGCCTGAAAAGGTCAGCGTCAACCACAACATGCTTGTAGCGCCCCCTGAAAGTGGTCGCGATGTCGAGTTAATTAAAGGACCCAACATCAGGCCGCTGCCACATTTTCCAGAGCTTGAAGATACGCTAAGTGGTCCAGTACTCATTAAGACGGGCAACAACGTCTCGACGGATGAAATCAGCCCCGCCGGTACTAAGGTGCTGCCTTTCCGCTCGAATATCCCGGAGCTCAGTAAGTTTACGTTTTCTCAGATTGATGAAACATACCACGACCGTGCCCAGGAGTATCAAACCAGTGGGCACTTTGTGATTGGTGGATTGAACTACGGACAGGGTTCGAGCCGAGAGCATGCCGCAATGTCACCCCGCTTTTTGGGTGTCCGCGCTGTCATAGTTAAAAGCTTCGCTAGAATCCACTGGGCGAACCTTGTCAA
>JAJFMA010000123.1 GCA_021772415.1 Chlamydiota bacterium | reverse complement strand
GGTTGGCTGCAAGCCAGCCGATTAACGCCGTGGCCTATGTCTATGATGGTATCCTCTTTGGTGCCAAGGATTTCGTTTTCCTGCGAAAGCGTATGATGGAAGGCTTTGTTTTTGTCTTTTTGCCCCTTTCGCTTTGGGGCTTTCTGAAGATGGAGTCGCTGCTCGGATTGTGGCTGGCTTTGATCGGGTTAAACGTCTACCGCCTACTCAGCGGCTGGTGGGGATGCAATAGGTTGAGAGTACGAAGCTTGTGAATCGATGACGTGAGCACCTATCGCTTTCAGAAAAAGAGGGTGTTGATCCCTTTTGTTTCGTTGGGTTGACTATTGGTATCTCTTGTAGCACTCTAAATTTCAAACAAATGTGGAGAAAAGATGCTGTATTCCAAGGGTAGATTTGTTGTGTGGTCTATGTGTCTGTTAGGGCTATTCGCCTTTACTGCTTGCGGGAATGCCGTCGACGCCCGGTCTGCCCATGATGCGGTCACTAAGACCTACGGTCTGCCAGCGGGTTTTGATAAACGCGTTGAGCAGGCTCTTCTTGATTTTGATGTCCCTGGTGCTGCCATCGGCGTCGTTGTTGATGGTGAGGTGATTTTAGCCAAAGGGTACGGACTCAGAAACAAGAGTGATGGGCTGCCTGTCACTGAAGACACAGTGTTTGCGATTGGTTCTTGTACGAAAGCCTTCACCACATTTGTATTAGGGACTTTAGTCGATGAGGGTTTGATCGAGTGGGACACACCTGTCGTGGAATATATTCCTGAGTTCAAGCTCTGGGATGAGCATGCTACTGAGCACATTACCGTTCGTGATCTGGTGACGCATAGGTCAGGTCTTCCTCGCCATGACTTCGCCTGGTATAACTCTAGCGCGTCGCGAAAAGAACTTTTTTCTCGCTTGCGCTATTTTGAACCTGCCAGTGATCTCAGAGAGAGAGTGTACTACAACAACCTGATGTATATGGCAGCGGGATATCTCATCGAACGTATAACCGGGGAATCCTGGGAAGATAGCGTGAAATCTCGTGTCTTTACGCCCTTAAAGATGCAACGCTCAACTACAGCAGCCCATAGTGCGCAGAAACAGACGAACTTTTCCTTTCCACACAGTCCTAGAGATGGCAAGGCACAGGAAATTCCTTTCAGAGATATTATCGCCGCTGGGCCTGCGGGATCTATCTATTCCACCGTCCAGGATATGGCTCAGTGGGTGCGTCTGCATCTTTCAGATGGTTCTCTCGACCGGAAGAGTATAGTACAATCACCCACACTTCGCGAGATGCACACCTCTCAAGCGATATTTTCAGACATCTCTGCCTATCCAACCGAGAAGGAGCAGTTCTTTACGAACTACGGGTTGGGCTGGGTGATTAGCGCCTATCGCGGCTACTACAAGGTATGGCACAACGGGGAAATTGACGGCTTCTATTCGCTTGTTTCTCTACTTCCACAGGAAAAAATTGGTGTCGTGGTACTCACAAATAGTTTAGGGGGAGCTAGTGGGGTTCTTGCTAATAGTCTGACTAGTGAGATATTTGATGCGCTACTCGGGCTGAAGAGTGAACCAAAGTTGGCTGCAGCTTTGGAGAAATATCAGCAAAGCCAAAAGGATGCTGCTACGCACGAGGAGGTGCTTGAAGGCGAACGAGTGGCCAATACACAGCCCTCACACGCTCTGAAGGACTATGCTGGAGTCTATGAGCATCCCGGCTACGGAAAAATGACAATTCAGATGTCCGACGGCCAGATCTCATCTGTATATAACGATATCCTTACCCCATTGACACATTGGCATTATGACACCTATAGCGGCGCCAAAGGGCAGGCTGAAGACCCCACTTTTGAAGGGTTTAAGTTCTCATTCCAAACCGATAGTGCAGGTCATATTGCTGCTGTAGCTGTACCCTTGGAGCCCAAGGTGGGTGATATTGTCTTCAAGCGTAAAGCCGATGAGCAGTTGACTTCTCCGGAATTTTTGAAGAAATTTGGCGGCACCTATAAATCTGACGAGACCACGGTTGATGTCTTTGTTCAAGGGAACCATTTATCCGTTGTCGTGCCAAGGCAACCGCAGTATGATCTCGTGCCTGATTACGGACTTACTTTTAAATTCAAAGATCTCGCAGGTTTCAGTGTGCGCTTTCTTGTAGATGATGCGGGTGTAGTAACAGAGCTCCAGTTCATACAACCTAATGGAGTATTTAGCTTCGCCCCTGTGCGTTGATTTTCATTCGATCAATAGCGCGATGTACTGCATACTGGATCTTCTTTCATTGCACCGTGAGGCTACTTTCTGATGTTGTCGAATTATTCTGTTGTTGATTTGAGCCACGAGCTTCATGCGGATGTTCCCACATGGACTGGAGAGAGCGGTTTTCGATCTCAGGTGGATTTCGACTACGACGAGATAGGTTGTCGTGTGATGAGCTATCAGTTGGCAGCGGGAACCGGAACACACATGGATGCACCCTCTCATTTTGTGAATGGGGGGGCTGGTATCTCAGATCTTCCCATAGAGAATTTCGTGGCGCCGTTGTGTGTGATTAGAGTGTCTTCTGCTGAAGATAACGACTATCTTGTATCCGAAGCGGATATAAGCCGTTTCGAAGAGCAATATGGTCTCATTTCGGAGAACAGTTTGGCTGTTGCTGACACGGGGTGGGCTCAGAGATGGAAGGATCCTGATCGCTACAGGAACGCAGATAAGATGGGACAGTTGCACTTTCCTGGATTCCATATCGATGCAGTTAGGCTCTTGCTTCAGCGAGGGATTGTAGGAATAGGTATCGACACAATGTCGCCAGATGGTGGGAACACCGAATTTCCTGTGCATCATCTGCTATTGCCTCAGGGAAAATACATCATTGAGAATCTAGCCAATTTGCATTTGCTGCCTGAGTCAGGTGCTTGGGCCGTGGTGCTACCTCCGAAAATTAGAGGGGGAACAGAAGCTCCTTGCCGCTGCATTGCTTTGCTTCCTCCTGGTGTTGGCAAATGAAATAAATGGGTCTTAGTCTCTTAGGTCCCCTTGGTCGTTTTGGTCCCTTTTATTTTCGGAGTGAAGGGAGCTAGCTTAAACAAAGGAAATAAAGAGAGGTTATATAGAGATGCGCACGGCAATCAGTCTTGACGGCACCTGCACTATTGGTGGCAAAACATATCCCGCGATTGGATTTGGCACTTATCCGTTAACGGGTGAAAAATGTATCAAAGCCGTTTCAGAGGCCCTTCAACAAGGGTATCGTATTGTTGATACGGCAACGTACTATGAGAACTTCGACGCCGTTGCTGCTGCCATGCAAGGATGGAAGCGCGAAGACATCTACCTGGTATCTAAGGTGTGGCACGACTCACAAACAGCAGAAGGCGTACAAGAAGACCTCGAACGTACGTTGCTAGAGCTCGATATCTCTTACCTCGATGGATACCTTATTCACTGGCCCAATAGTGCGGTGTCAATCGAAGAGACACTTGGCGCTATGGAGGCCTCGCGACAAGAAGGCAAAATACGCGATATAGGTCTGAGTAACGTTAGCGTCAACCACCTCAAGCGTGCTTTGGAAGTAGGCGTCCCCATCACATGGGTGCAGGTGGAGATGCATGCACTGTGTTGTGATGATGCGTTGCTTAGCTTTTGCAAGGAGCATGAGATCCTCGTTCAAGCGTGGAGACCTTTAGACCAGGGACGCCTTTGTTCCGATGCTATGCTTTCGGAGATAGGAGAGCGTTACGAAAAAAGTGCCGGACAGGTGGCTTTGCGTTGGATTGTGCAAAAGGGAGTACTACCTTTACCAGGGAGTGCTAATCCAAAGCACATCGCAGATAACTTTGATGTTTTTGATTTTTCCTTAAGCGCTGCAGAGATGGAGCGCATCAGTGAGAGAGCAAGCGCAGGGCGGAGATTCAGGTTGAATTTGGATCATGGGCTTGGCTTCGCTGACGAGTTCGATTTTACCTACGAGCAGTGCTGGCCATCGCAGTAGCAGCAATAAGGAGGTTAAGGATGGAGTTCGGAGACGTTGTAGTAAAAGAATCGGGT
>JAJFMA010000122.1 GCA_021772415.1 Chlamydiota bacterium | reverse complement strand
AGTCGATGATAGCGTGTAGCTGATAGCCTACGGCGACTTGCGGGCCCTATTTCAGGCGCGTAGCGCCGACATATGCTTAGCCTGGGGTGCAACCCCAGGAAGGGGTGTTACTCTCTGGAGCGCCATAAGTGCGACACATGTTTCGTGTAAATGTGTCGCATTTACAACGCTCAGGACGTATTTTCACCTTTACCCCGGGCTACGCCGGGGCTATACATGTTGCTGGCCTTTCAGGCCGCCGGAAAATCTGTGAGCTCATGTGGGATAACAGGCTCAAACGCGCGTTCACTGCCGCACAGACAGCTTAGCAAACGAAAGTCGTGAAAGC
The DNA here is from genome assembly GCA_021772415.1 of Chlamydiota bacterium. Taxonomy (GTDB): domain Bacteria; phylum Chlamydiota; class Chlamydiia; order Chlamydiales; family JAJFMA01; genus JAJFMA01. Next base: position 7,242 of record JAJFMA010000122.1, on the reverse strand, counting down.
TGAAGTGGTCTTGGTAGTGAACCTTGAACAAGTCCGTCTTAGCAGTTCGTCACATCAGTCAATGATAGCGTGTAGCTGATGACCTACGGCGACTTGTGGGCCGTATTTCAGGCGCGTAGCGCCAACATATGCTTAGCCTGGGGTGCAACCCCAGGAAGGGGTGTTACTCTCTGGAGCGCTGTAAGTGCGACACATGTTTCGCATGGATGTGTCGCACTTACAGCGCTCAGAACGTATTTTTACCTTCACCCCGGGCTACGCCCGGGGCTATACATCTTGCTGGCCTTTCAGGCCGCCGGAAATTCTCTGAGCTCATGTGGGATAACAGGCTCAAACGCGCGTTCACTGCCGCACAGACAGCTTAGCAAACGAAAATCGTGAAAGCTGAATTGGTCTTTATATTGAACGTTGAACAAGTCCGTCTTAGCAGTTCGTCACATCAGTCGATGATAGCGTGTAGCTGATAGCCTACGGCGACTTGCGGGCCCTATTTCAGGCGCGTAGCGCCGACATATGCTTAGCCTGGGGTGCAACCCCAGGTAGGGGTGTTACTCTCTGGAGCGCTGTAAGTGCGACACATGTTCCGTGTAGATGTGTCGCACTTACAGCGCTCATGACGTATTTTTACCTTTACCCCGGGCTACGCCCGGGGCTATACATCTTGCTGGCCTTTCAGGCCGCCGGAAAATCTGTGAGCTCATGTGGGATAATGGGTATTTCGTCACCCCACCCAGTTCTTTACATTCTCTTTGGGCTCATGAAAACCACGAGACGATACCACGGACCGGATTTGCGAAACAGGTTTATAAAAGTCACCTTGTGGTCTGGTAGTCCCTCCATGACCTCCATGGTTTTTCCTCCATGGCCTCCATGGTTTTTCGAATTTAGAATCGGGCACGGGCACGCACACGGGCAGGGGCAGGGGCACGGGCTATACATCTTGTTGGCCTTTCAGGCCGCCGAAAAATCTGTGAGCTCATGTGGGATAAGGGTCATTTCGTCACCCCACAAATTTCTTCACACTCTCGATTGGGCTCGGAGTGTCTATTTTACTGCATGACTTAAGGTATTAGTGGCCAAGGACAAAGCCCTTAAAGTTGACTCGTAGGTAGACGTTAACCGATATCGGCGCTATAATGAAGGTATACAGCAGGGGTGGTGTTTACCACTCGATGCACATAATCTCAAAGGCGGTTGCAGACGCAAGATTCTAGCGGCTCCCATCACCCTCGGTTCCCGAGGTCGAAGCATTACAATATTCCTCCACATCACTCTGACAACACTAGATCGCGATAATCAAGAACCATTTTTTTGTGAGGAATAGGCAAATGGATAGTATTCGTTTCAAGTATATGATGGCCATGATGATGTCTGTCATGATGATGTCAGCACCTATGTCCGTCGTGGCGGCGGACAACATGGAAAATCCTGAAGAGCAGTCGAGCCTCGCCTTCGAGCAAGACTGGGCAAATTACAACGACACCGATGAAAGTGTCGCTATGTCGGAAGCGGCAAACACACCGAGTGACGAGGTTCTATACGTAGAAGTAGATATACTACCCGATGATACAAACAACAGTTTCAAAGACGGACCCGATGCGATAGTAGTAGCGGCGCTAATGGGTTCCACGGATTTCGATGTTAACACAATCGACACCGATTCTCTCATGCTAGGTGAAGCAGCCCCCAACGGTACTTTTGAAGTGGAAGATATCAACGCCGATGGCTTCAACGATTTGATCGTCACGTTCGCATGGAAAGATACGCAGCTAGGCGCAGGAGAACACGCAGTGACTCTCAAAGGTAACACGAAAACGGGTCAAGCATTCCAAGGCAGTGACATGGCCAAAGCCATGTAGCCTTCCTCAACGAGACTTCATCCTACAGTCCCGGGCCAATGGGTCCGGGACTTCTATTTCACCATCGATCTAGTCATGTGGGCCTAGGTGTGAGCTTGGCAGATGTGGAGCTCTTGCATCACAAGAGCTAAGCCTTTTGAGGAGAGCTTCTCATTACCTTTTCCAGCACTCGTATCCCAAAGCTGCAGGATAGCGGCATTTTGAGTATCGTCGACATCAGGGTCATCAGACTCCTCGTAGTCGTAGAGGTCTGTAAAGCGGTCTGCACAAAAGTCTGTGAGCTCCTCCCATCTGAAGACCTCTTCAGTGACAATTTCTCGTATCCTATCGTCATATGCCTTAAAGAATCGCTCTTCGATATCTGCTGAAAACCTTTCCACGGAAGGTGCAAAGTCGTTTGTATAGGGGCTTTCAGTTTCCAATGATTTAGGCACGCCATAATCGAGGCCTCTCTGCTCACGCGCGACACGTACGAAGGAGGCGACGTCATTAAAGGGAATTTGGCTTCCACGTTCATGGGCAATTTCAGTGGCTACCGCCTCAAAGATATCAGCACGAGCCACAGTAGCCTTCTTAGCCACGCGTACCGCAAGTACTTCCTGTACGCCTGCGTCAGCTTCGCCCTTAACCCTATTGTAAAAGATCCCTTCGGCCTCCAAATTAAATCTATCGATGCAATGGAAACAGGTAGGCGCTAGGCAGTCACGAAACACTTGCAGCATCTCTTCATTGAGATCCAGAGCCATCTTTACGCGCGTTTCTCGGTCCAACTCTGCTTCAATATTGGCATCCTCTTGACGCACATGTACGATCCAGTGACGTACGGCATTAACAGGTGCACGCACGTTATCTGGTATCCCTTTGGGGTTATTAGCGTGGCGCACAAGTTCGTCTATCCTTTTATTAAGTTCCTCCACTACATGACCTCGTGAATAGGTCCTACCTTCATCACCCCAGAGAATTGGAAGCTGTGCTTGGATTTGAAGTAGGAGCCCCTTCATGTCACCGATGTCAATATCTGGGGATGCATCGGGAACCTTACGCACTCCGACGATATCTTGGAAGTGTGCAGGAGAAAACTCAATGAGCCCCTCGAGATTTGTCGCAACTTCATCCGAGGGCACTGGCAAGGGTGATCTCACACCACGATCTCGAAGGCTGACACCCAGCTCTGCAGCTTTGGCAGCGACAGTATCGGTGTTCACCTCGAAGGCATTGTCACCCACATACACTTGCTCGGCAATGACACGAACTTCGTTCAAGTCACCGCTTTCAGCCGCGGCTTCAAATAGGCGATGGAGAGTCTGGTCGGCATTAAGGCTGAGGATATGGTCACGGGAGATCATGGGGTGTTTAGCAAGGGCAAGAACCTGTGCTTTATCGCGAGGCTCCATCGCTTCGAAGTCGCTGTCCAGAGAGCGACGCAAATCAAGCTGAATAGCCCCTATACGGTCCTCTACACTATCTAGGGCATGCGGACCTACTTGCGCCACTTGGGCAATACCATCGAGCAGTTCTAGCTTTTGATCATGAGCAAGGTCCGTAAATACCTCTAGCTGATCGGAGATAGGCTGTAGCAATTTATTGAGGGTAAGCTCTGCTGCCGATGATCCAATGGCATCGACATGTGGACGCATGGCGGGGTGGTTAAACATGCGACTATATAGCAGGAGGTCATCTCGGCTCAGGCTCTCACTGCCCTCCAGGGTGCCCGACAGATCACGAGCCCATTCTTCCATGCATGCCACGAGGCTCGCGTAGGCAGGATCCTTCAAGTCTGCTTCTCCGATGTCTTTTTGGATTCGATCGAGTTTGTGCAGCTGATCTTGGAGTGTTTGCTGCTTACGGCTACTGGTGATTTTCTGGGCATATTGCTTCCATTCCACCTCTTTCATCCGAGACCGCGCCGGCGCCACAAAACCTGGGTAATAGGTTTCCATAGCAAGAAGAGGGTGTGAGCTTACGGCAACGAGGTCTTCGATATCGTAATCATCCACATCTTCAAGTTGTTGCAGATCTTCGGCCACAAGATCGCGAAGTGCTGCTATTGCCTCTTCGAGGTCGTCGTTCATGACACCATCATAGTCTACGATTGCCTGCTGGACAATTTCAAGCGACTCCAACTGTTCCTCGTAGTCTTCCTCTAACGCTGATCGTATTGCTTCTAGAGCCTGCCCACGGGCAGCGATTGCTTCATCTAGCTCTTGCGCCTGCCGCAGCTTGGCCTGATCAACCCCCAGCAATGCCTTGCCAGCAATGGCAAGGATCGCATCGCGTTCGTCTTCATCATAGTCTTGGATGTGCTCAAGATATCCTTCGATCTCAACGCGCAGATCCTCTAGTTGTTGAGTTAGCGCCTCCGAAGCCGGACTTGGATTTGCCGTCTGATAGTTTACGATGGAATCTAGGAGACTATTCAGTTTTTTGAAATCCTGCCTTTGTATCGCGTCGCCACCCAAATTGAAGAGAGCTTCTCTTTCCCGCACCTGCGCTACGAAGCTGGCTTCTTGGAGATTCAAGGATAATTCATTCTCTATTAGGTTCAGGAGCTCTTGACGATCTTGTGGTGCTAATTCCAGCAGATCATCTAGTTGCTCTTGAAGGATCTGAGTGTAGGTTGCCAGCGCCGCATCCATAGGTGCACAGTCGGCATCAGGATTTTTCATGCGGTAGCGATGTATGTCACCAAGCAATTTAGTGAGTGTGGAATAGTTGTCTCCACCTCTCTTTCCGAACAGTTCATCACGCTGTGACATACGCGCCAGCAGTGTTTCCTGTTCCAGGCTTAGGGCTTGATTTGAGGCTTGCATGAGCACTAGCTTTTGATCCTCTTGTGAAAGGCTCGATAGATCCTTGAGCTTTTCCCGTATTTCGCTGCGCCATTCGTTGATAGCCTCTTCAACCGCTGGAGCTACCGCACCCTGGTTTTGCTCGAGATATCTACTGGTTTCTTCCAGCATATCTTCAAGTTCAAAGCGGCGTCTAGGGCCCGCCATGTTTTCGAGCACCGCATGTCGATTTCTTATGTGTGCTGCAACGGCCTCTCCGGCCTTTCCAATCTCTTTCTTTTCGGCGAGTCGCATCAGGCTTTCGATCTCAGACGCTTTCATAGTCCCTAGCCGATCCAAGCCCTCTTGCACCTCCTGCCGACACTGCTCCAACGCTGCTTGTACCTGGGGGGGATACCCTTCTCCAGACGCGACTAACTGATTAAATGGTTGTAAGGCCTTCCTGATATCGTCGCTATATTGCCTCCAGCTCACGGCGCCATCATCTCCGATGTTAGATCTAAGGGCATTATTCAGCTGAGCTGCAGCCAAAGCCACCTTCATCTCCTCATTGCCTCCCTTCGCCAGTTTAACGGCACTGTTGGCAAGAGCAAGTAGATCTTTCAGTTCCTGTGTGTCAAGCGATTCAGACCGCTCCAGTAGGCTCTTGATATCACCCACCCATTCGTCCATCGCTGCATCAAGAGTTGGCGATGACTCCCTCGAAGCAGAGGACATCAGGTCCAAGGCAAAGCTCAGGGCGGCGCCCGTTGGCACTCCAGAGCCGACAAGTGTCTCTCGATGCCGTACCTGAGCTTCCATTACATCCGGAGCGGAAAGCCCAAGTTGAGGAAGGCCTCGTGCTATTTGGATGATCATGCGCACGGCATTCGGATCGTGCTCGTTCTCTAAGTTGTTGAAGCGCTCACGCATTTGTGTAATAGCATCACCAACAGCGACCTCCATTGATCCGAAGTCAAGATCGGGGTAGGTCTGCTTGAGCTGATCCAGTGACCCCACCGCTGCAGAGAACTCTGCCGCCAATTCATAGGGACCGGCAACACCTCGCGTTTCCGCTTCAAATTGCCAGTTCTCCACCCATGCTGTATTCATCTTAACGATAAGTCCCGCGTCTGGGTCCCCACCCACCGCCAAGGCTTCTCTTTGTTCAATGAAGGATAACTCCTCAAAGCGCTCTAAGTTGGCACTGATTTTCTCGGTCCATTCGGTGAAGGCGGTCTCTAGCCCGTCATGATGGACGTCAGGATTATCTGTCCGAAATTGGGCGATTCTATCGAGAAGGTCGTTGACGAGGACGCCACAGTCGCCGCCTTCTCGAACAACGCCCTCGAGCTCTTGATCTAGGTGGTGGATTTCCGCTGCTAGAGCGTCCGCACGCAGTCCCATGACAGCATCGCTGGCAATAGATAGCACCGATACCTTTTGGTCCGTATCCAGCATGTCTAATTGTTTCAACTGTGAGGAAACATCGGAGCGCCAGCTACGCAGCGCCAAATCAGTTTTGGGAGCGCCTTTGCCAGGAACATCACGCATCTGCTGCACGCGATCTAGAATAGCGCGCATAGCGATTTCTGGGCGCTCCTTGGTATATGCGCTCAGCTCGTCACGGGCGTCGATCCGCGCGGCCGCGGCTTCATCGTTTAAGCCCATGGCAGGATGTTCGGCGACTTCAAGTAGTTCTACGAGGACCTCGGGATGCGCTTTTATGTGCTGGGAGTCTTCAAGTTGTTTGACAACTTCATCGCGCCATCCCTGGACAGCCTGATCAAGTTCAGGAAAATTTTCGTGTGGGGCCGTCTGCTTTAAATTTGCCATGCGGGCTAAGAGATCTTTTTTACCCTCCAGGGTTAACGTACCGCGCCCGCTAATGCGTTTGGCAATATCGACAGCTTCCGCCTGGTGCTCGATGCCAGCGCGCAGTCCTCCGACCCCAGCTCTAAGACGCGCCATGTCATCGACGCTGGAGTGAGGGTCTTCACTCTTAGGCGCAGCACTATCAGCTGTTTGCACTGGATCGGCAGGGTCCTGCATCTGCTCTGCTGCCGGATCATTAGCACCTGAAACCTGATCTAAGTCTTCGTCATCGTAGGGGACGGCGTATGGATCATAGCCTCCTCCGGCAAAATCGTAGTCGCTCATCCCTGGACACATAGAAATAGCCTATAGTTTATTAATAAAACTATTATTATTATAGCATGTAAATATAATTTATTTTAGAAATAGAAATATTAATTTTAATAGTTTCGTATTTCGTGAATATATGAATTACAATGACTACTTAAGATTCATTCGTGGGGGAGTAGGTGGAGTCCTGTTGAGGGTGTAGCGAAATCTCGACAGCGATTGTTAAATCGTTGATTTTTGTGTTGAGGCCCGCTAGGGGTGGCTTGTGGCCCCGGTTCATGCCCCCGGAGAAGAACGTGCTTCGCATTACTCATGGCATTGGATAAAACGCTTTGTGTCGGTTTAATCCGCTGGGGCCACAAGCCGCCCCTAGTGGGGCTCAGGGAGCTTTTTTGCTTTACCCCACCCTCACGGGTGGGGCTATCATAAGACGGCCCGTTGGGCCTCATGATGGAACTCACTGCGTTTGA
>JAJFMA010000121.1 GCA_021772415.1 Chlamydiota bacterium | reverse complement strand
TCTCGATGAGGGTGTTACTTTAAGACTACGCGTGCTCGGGATATCTCATCCCGAGCACAGCATAGCGCTCTAGAAATCTGCTTCTTGGATTTTTCGCCAGACTTCTCTGGCTACTTCAGGGTTGCCATCATCATGAATTTTCCAATCGAGCCCCCACTCCCCCATGCTAGTGTCACCATCTGGGTATAAATGTAGGGCAATGATGGTTGCCGACGGCAGTTCAGCTTCAGCGAAGGTTGCAAGATACTTTACTCGAGTATGATCATCGTCCGGCTTCACAGACCAGTTAATGATCTGAATTTTAGACCACTTATCACTCGTGTCGTTCGGCACTGGAAAGAGACCAAAAGAGCAAGCGTCGTCATACTCAGAACCATCAGAACACTTAGACGCCAAATCCGCCACTATGCTCCGCAAGAGCCTACGATAGGAATCGCGACAATAACGCCTGTCTTCGCTCGCATCGACAATCCCAATCGTCATAGAACCCGTCACATGATCAGTCGATGTAACACCAAGAAGGCCTGGGTGTGAAGGGGACATGTAGTACTCTGCGATGCCTGTACTTAGTATAATCGCCCACGCCCCACTATTGCCCATGGGATACATGACACCAAATTCACCTCCCTCGACGTACCAGAGCTTGTTTTTAGAGAAGAAATCAATCATTTCCTTTTGCGACAGCAGGTCGTACGGCGTTTCGACTCCGGTCAATGTTTCTACAGAAAGGTACTCGGGCGCCTGTTGAGAGGGATTAGGAATTCCAAACACCTCCCCTGTTCCGCACTCGACGCAGAGGTCATCGTCGTTAAGATTATAGACAGTGACGTCTAAGATAGAATTCAGATCCTCATTGTGGTCCGTAAATTCTTGATTTAGATAATCCCTTAGAGACATCTCCTCAGCGTGTGTCCAAAGAGAAAATGCCACCATGGCGGCAGTCAATAGCACGGTAATATTTGTCTTCATTATACGATCCTCTCATTTTGATCATCTTCTATCTGCTGGACTACACCTGTTCGTGCCCCTTCTAGTAGGCTCTGAACCTGATCGTGTTCATCTAGCCTTGTTTCCAAAGAACACCAGTCTCTTTGACAATCTTGGCGCGGATCGCTCTGTTGATACTGAGCAGCCAAAGCATGGCTTTTAGGAAAAAGATTTTCAGCTGCCAAATACGAGAGAACCGTTTCGCGGTAGCGGGAAACGGACCCCTGGCGACTGCTGTCGGATGAGCTCGGAAACCATTCAAGGAAATTGTGTAGATCCTTCTTAGCCTCGCACTTCCATTTCTCCCCCAGCCAAATTGCCTTAAAGCTGGCCTCAGGGGCTCGCCTTAAGCAGATCATCATGGCCAGAGTGTTTGTGATTTTATCAAAAGATTTGGGATTCCAACGCAGCGCAGCATTAGGTAGCACACCAAACTCCCGAAGAAACAACTGCTTGAAGACGTCCAAATCATGTTCACCAAGTGTTCGAAGTTGACCAGCGACGCTATCAACAAGCTGCCACCCTTGGCGGTGCGTCTCCTGAACTTTGGCCTGCTCCTCAAGCCGCTGATCGTGTTTTTCTTGTAATGCTTCAACTGTTGAAGTCAGCTTGTCGGCTTGATGTTCCCATCTAAAGATCCGGTATTGCACTAGCATCGAAAACGCTAGAAAAACCGCTGACGCAGTGACAAGAGCTATAGGCCACGCAGCCGAATCGGACATGAGGTCAAGCACACGTCCCTTCGCTAGCTCACAGCTTGAAGAGTGCAGGTGAAAGCTCTCTAGTACTTGACCACCCAATATCATAGCATAGTGGTGAAGTCTAGGTTTCGAGACTAAGTAATTGACGAGAGCATCCTGATCGTCAAAAACTTGAAGATACTCCTCGCAAAAGAACAGATCCCGTAGCGCTCCACCAAGAGCCATCCACGTATGTGAGTAGACAGCCGTAGTAAACACAAAAATAGCGGCGCTTGCCCGAGTGATGAGAGGGCGCGCTACATTGCCTATAGATATGCGTTGGTTGAGCGCTTCAAGACTTTCTCTCGTTGTCTGAACGTCTGCGCTCTTGTCGCTCACGCCCCGGTTCGCTTCAAGATTCGGAGTTTTTCCGTAAGGGTAGGAGAGATTTAGACGGTGACTGAATTCGTCCATAAGATGTTCTCATATTTGATTGTTAGGTATTTGGTTTGTAATTTGTCGATTAGCGTCCCGATCACAGAAAGCGCTTCTCTACTCTTCGAAGTTGCCGGCGAGTGGTTGTGCGTGTTGGTTGTGTCACGCCTCGCCAGCAATTCGAAGTTTCTAGCCCCAGGTGCAGCCTGCTCGTTTAAGAAGCAGGCTGCGTTTCCCTGGGAGTTTGTGGTGTACAGCCAAATCCATGGTGAGTGAAGCCGGCTGTACTGCCTGTCCTTTCAGGTTGTCCAGCGTCCGAATATTATCGATATACAGGGCATCCGCCACGGAGGAGCTAGACTTTGGTTGGATAGGTACTCCGCGAGGACAAAGGGTATTATATTTAGTGCTAA
>JAJFMA010000013.1 GCA_021772415.1 Chlamydiota bacterium | reverse complement strand
TCCCCCTGCCCGTGTGCGTGCCCGATCCTTTTCGTCCTTCTCCCCGTCCACCCCGTCCTTCTCTTCCATTGCACTCATCCGGTCCTTCCTGCGGCCTGAAAGGCCAGCAAGATGTATAGCCCCGGGCGCAGCCCGGGGTATAGTCCAAAAAACATTTGAGCGCTGTAAGTGCGACACATCTTTCGCTTGAATGTGTCGCACTTACAGCGCTCAGAGCATATTTTTGCATTACCCCGGGCTGCGCCCGGGGCTATACAGGTTGTCAGCCCTTGGGGCCTCGGAACAGATTTCTTGTACAAACGAATTGACCAGCGCCGGACTTACAGACTTGCTTTCGGCACCTTCTAACATGGCGATCATCTGAGGCACTCAAATTTCCCTCATGAGGCCCAACGGGCCGTCTTATGATAGCCCCACCCGTAAGGGTGGGGTAAAATGGAGAATGAATTTGAGCCCCGATAGGGGCGGCTTGTGGCCCCGACTCATGGATCCAGAGAAGAAAACGATTTCCTTCTCCCATCGCTTTGGATAAAACGCTCTGTGTCGCCTTAAACCTCTGGGGCCACAAGCCGCCCCTAGCAGGGCTCAGGGTGTTTTTTTTGCTCTACCCCACCCTCACGGGTGGGGCTATCATAAGACGGCCCTTCGGGCCTCATGAGAATATAGAGGTCAGATAATAAGCCATAGTTGCCTCCTCTTCAGGGACGAAGTCCCGACAGCTTTATAGCCTGGCGCGTAAGCGACACAAACGTTGACACTTAGGAACTAGCATCGGAAAAGAGATCTAAATGGAATTAGCTGTACTGATAAGAAAGAAAAGCAATGGGATATAGCTGACTCGAACAGCTGACCTCCACGATGTCAACGTGGCGCTCTAACCAACTGAGCTAATATCCCATCAGTAGCTTGGCGAGCCTATAATATAGCCGAGACAGCCCCATAATCGCAATAGTTTTTGCAGGATGAGGAGGCTAAACAGGTTAGAATCCGAAAAAAGGACATAAGCGACACAAGGGACCAAAAGGACAAGTATCCACAGAGTTAGTTATATACATTACATTATAACCAAACTTGAACTATTACGATTTATGTGCAATAATAATACTGCTTAAAGAAAGGTATTTTTATGTTTGAATTGCGCCGTCATGACCCGTCAAGTCCCTACAATTTCGTCCATGATGTTCGAGTCACGAAAGATGGGCGTGCTCGTGTAGAGCTACGTGGTGGCGCTGGTGGGCGGGGCCGCATCTACACCCTTAGAGTCACCGATGGCACGAAGGCACACAAACAGATCAACATCAACGATCAGGAGCAGTGGGAAGCGATTGTTAGGCTAGCCCTCGATGCACTAGCAAAGAAACACATCATCGAAGTCGGTGGCGCGGGCGATAGCATGGATGATGCTCCCCCAAAGCTTGGTAATCTCGATGACACCCACTGGACGGGCAAGGGCCTTGATTGCCATATCGATGGCCACCGAGAAATCACCCATATTGATCAAGACAAGCATGGCGACACCACCCACGAGTACATCGATTTCTGCGACATTGTCAGTGGGCGCAGTGGTGAAAGCGCTAGCAGCAAAGCCGGTAAGCGCTCTAAGCGAGAAGCCGGGGATCACCGTCCAGTCGACCTACGGTCATCATCAAGTTCTGACGAAGACGACGACGATGACGATGACGACCTACGCCTAGATGGAAAAAGCAAGTCGGCGAGCTCGAGCTACGATCCACGCAGCAAGAAAAAAGGGGCGCCCCACGCTAGACATCATTCTGACGGCGACGTCAGTTACGGCAAAGGTAGCGGCAGTGGCGGTGAAGGTGGCTTGGATGATGGTTCCATGCGCATGATGATGGAGCAGCTCGAGCGCCAGCAAGAGAGATTCATGCAGCTTCTCAGTGAGTCTTCTGAGCGCTCAGATGCACGTGTCGCCCATCTACTTGATGAAAATCGACACCTCATGCGAGAGATGCAGGAAATGCAACACGCGCATGCTACGGCTATGGAACACGCACAGAAGATAAGTGCGGAGAAGCTCGAAGCTATCGCTGAAGACCGCCTAAAAATTGTGGAAGAAGCCAAAGAAGCAGAGCAACAGATGCTTGCAGAGCACCTGAAGGCTGTGCAGGTTCTAGAAGAACGCAACGCTGAAACCATAGCAGCTGCAGGCGACAAACAGCTCGAAGCGCAAGCAGCAGCGGCGCAAGCGATGAAAGAGCTGCAAGAAGCGCAGGCACACGCCCTCCTCCAGCTGCAAAAGCAAGCCGACGCCAAACTAGAGCATCACATACATGCAGCTAACGAGGAGCGCATTGCGGAACTCAAGGAAGCTCACGCAAAGCTAGAGGAACATAAAGCACAACAAGCCGAAGAGTTAGCGCGCGTCCAAGAAGAAATGCACAGGCACACCGAAGCGCTCATTGAACAGACTGTGGAAGCCTTCAAAGTGGCGCAACTTGAGCAGCAAGCCAAAGTCGAAGCGAGCCTAGAAAAGCTTGCACAAGCCCTTGAGAGCGCCCACGCCAGTGGCGGCGATGACGTCAAATTGCTCGTAGAGCAAAATGCTCAGATGATGCACGAAATGCAAGAAATGGCTAAAGAGCACCGCGCAGAGATGCGAGCCATCCAAAAGCACACCAGCGAAGACCTGCTCAGGATGCAGGCTGAGCAGCTTAAAATGCAGGAGACCCACGCTGCGCAGGTGCTAGAAGCACATAAGGCCAATGGCGAAGCGCGTGAGCTGATGCTCCAAGCCCATCATGAAGCACTGGAAGCGCAGCAACAACTCAATGCCGATGCTCTGCGCTTAGCGCAGCTAGAAGGCAAAGACCAACTTCTCGCCGCCCAAGAAAAAGCTAAGGAAGACATCGCGCACCTTATGCGTGCTCACACCGCAGAAATGAAGGAGCTCGATGCAAAATATGCACACATGGTTGAACACATCGAAGAAGCACGCGTTGCCGACCACAAGGAGTTTGAGAAAATCCTGCTAGAGCTTAGCCAACGACACGACGAACGCCTTGTGCAGCTTCAGAAAGAGCTAAGCGAGCAGGTCGATAGGCTTGTTACCGAAAACGTAAGAGCTGTGCTTGAGACACAAGCGAAGTGCCATCATGAGGTGCAGCAAAAGCTACTACACATTATCCAGCTGCTGGAGAAGGGTGGCATCCACGCCGCTGCCGCGATGCATGAAGGCGCCGAACTCAAGGCCACAATTCTAGCTCTTAGGCAGCAAATCGAAGAGATGGGAGAGTCGCACGACGCAGAGAAACGGGAACTTGCAGACAAGGCCCGACTAGCTCTCGAGGAAGTGGAGGAGCTGCAAGCACAGATAGCGCGACTCGAACACGAGAAGGAGGACGCCCTAGCAGAGATCAAACGATTGAAATCCGAACATGTAAAGCAACTAGAACTACTGAAGGCTCAGTATGAAGAGCAAAAGGCGGAGCTACATGTAGAGCTAGAAAAAGAAAAGAGCGCTGCACACGTAGCACGCGAAGACGTCCAAAGAGCTCAAGACGAAGCCAAACGCATCCGCCTAAAAAGTGCCGAAGAGCGCGAGCAACTTATGGCCCTTCTACCACCTGGTGACGACGCAAGTGCGTCGCTAGAAGACCGCGTCAAAGCCCTCGTGAACCTAAATAGCTCACTAGATGAGGAATTGCGACACCTTAAGGAAGCACAGAAGCGCAATGGCGATGAAGTAAGGATACGCGCGTCGGAGCTCGAAATACTTCGCCAGAGAATCAAGCAAATGGAAAAGGAAAAAGCAGAAAGCGAGGCGACCACTGCAGAACTTGCAGACCAGAAGCGCGCACTCGAAGAAGCTGCCGCGAAACAAACAGAAGTCAACAGCGAGCAGGCGGCGGAATTAGAGAGGCTAAACAAGCTCCTAGCGAACAATGAACTGAAACTACAAGAGTTAGAGAAGGCCCTCCTTGAGGCTCAGCACTTAAATGAAGAACAAGCCCAAAGGCTTCATCATACCGAAGAGATGCACGAGCAGATGGAAGCGCACATAGCAGCCCTAGACAGACAATTAAGAAAAGCACTTGCAGGCCAGCAAGACGCACTAAGTAGACTCGAAGGGATCGGGGGTGCTACACCACAGAGCCGCCTCACCAAGTGCACCCTAATTTGTTGGTTTGCAAGGTATGATATAAGAAGTTCATACCGACGCTATGAAACAGAGATCCAACGCCTTAGGAGCAAAAGAATCAGGGGAGGCGACGTACGCATTCTCGAGCTAGAAAAGCAACAAAGTACTCTTAGAACATGGGCAAGAACTGTTGGAATAGACCCCAAGAATTCACCAAAAAGTTGGGAAATGGACATGAACGCCGGGACCATTGAAGATTTCGCAACGACAATGAAGGCGGAGGCACAGGCGGTGAGTGCTAAAAAAATAGCGCACCAATTCCATGATTGGGTTTCCAAGCGATGCATCGACCCCGAAACACATGAGCCAAAATATTCCAAACCAGCGGACATCGACGTCGTCGACTATCTGATGCACGTACACGGAAAAGGCGGAAGCGCCAGTAGCAGCTATTGACGGCCTGATACAGCTAGACAAAGCCTTCTAACACGAATCCTCCGATGCCGCACTTACAGTGCTCATGAGTTTTTTTGCCTTACCCCACCCTCCCGGGTGGGGCTATCATAATGCGGTCCTTCGGACCTCAGAATAGGCGCAAGGGTTCTTGACAAGGACCGCGTGACACCCAAAAATTTCCCCGTCCATCCTGTCCATTGCGTCTATCCCGTCCCCCCCTGCCCGTGTGCGTGCCCGTGTGCGTGCCCGATCCTTTTCGTCCTTCTTCCCCTACCCGTGTGCGTGCCCGTGTGCGTGCCCGATCCTTTTCGTCCTTCTTCCCCCTGCCCGTGTGCGTGCCCGTGTGCGTGCCCGATCCTTTTCGTCCCTTCTCCCCGTCCATTGCGTCCATCCCGTCCATCCTGTCCATCCCGTCCATCCCGTCCAGTGCGTCCTTCCCCCAAGGAAAATACCACGAAAATCAAATCTAACACACTCCTAATCAGACCTTTAACTAGCCTTAACTTTTCTCGAGTTATAATGCGAGCTTAGAAAACGTTAGATAGGAGCCAATACATGGAACTCAGCGCTACCAGATACATAGTTTTTGACGATGCACGCCACATTAGAGAACTTCGCTACACCCCAATGGGTAAAGCCGTCCTCACAATGAAAGATGGCACCGAATACGAAATGGGAGCGAAGGGGAAAACTGTTGCAGACTATAACCAAATGCGTCTTAGCGACTGGAAAAAAATCGCGGAAGAAACTGACCGCATTCTCCAGGACAAGGGGATACTCGCCAACGATGCCGATGTCTGCCCAGAGCTACACTGCCTAGACAAGGTGATGATCAACAAGTCCGGAGTTACCTACTACCCTCCGGGCGCCGAAGCTGTGCACATTAAACACGACGACACAGACGACGGCAAAATTAACACCACGGCAAGATACGAAACTCTTGAAAAAGCCGCAAAAGGCTGGGAAAGTGCCCTACGTAATCAGTATCGCCCTAGCGGTGGTGGTGGTGGTGGTGGTTCCGCTCCTGCGAGTGGTGGTGCTGGCGCGGGTGGACCGCCTCCTCCAGGTTCTAGTCCTCTTCCTGTAGGCGCTGGAGATCCGGCGGAAGTTCGTCTGGCACACGGAGCTACCATCACAGAAGCAGCAGGTCTCGCAGGCGTAGGTGAAGATTTTGTTAGAGGCACCATGGTGCAGGCGGTCAAGGACCAATATAGCATCGTGCGTAACACGAAACTGCATGGCGGCGATAACGCCTACGTTAATGACAAGGGCGAGATCCTCGACATGGAAGGGTACATAAACGCACTTACCAGCGATGCTACCATCAACGCGGCAGTAGCCAGAATGCGCGACATTCCAGGCGGAAAAGAAGCAGGAGTAAGAAGCGCGACACAGAGACTTCTTGTTAATATTGCCACAGACATCTGCCAGCAGTGGCTCACCCCTGAGATCGATGAAACGATTAAAGCCGCCGCCAGCTGGAAACACAAAGCTGAAACCGATCGAGATGTTTTCAAAGACCACATCGTCCGTGCGGTCCGTGACGGCCAAGGACAATACCTAGGTGCCGATGCCTCGAACCCACTCACCAACGCAGAGCTCCGCCAAGCTGTTAAGGAGTCTGTCCTATCAGTCGCCAACGTTGAACGGTGCGTCGAATCACGCCTCGAGGCGCTATTAGCCGCAGAGCAGAGCAGTGGATGGTTTGGTGGAGTTAAGGGCTTGTTTGGCCGAGGTGCACACCTTGTTTTAAGTGGCGCGAAGAAAGCTCAAGAATCCAGAAGTTGGGTTCCGACATATCTCAAAGATCTTTGCTAGGCTAAACCTAAACTGAAGCTTTAGTTAACCGAACATATTCATGCGTTCCTGCGCTCACACCTCGCAGGGACGCATTTTCTATTTCATAACTTCTATGTGGATTGCGAGAAATCCTAACTGCGCAAGCTGCTCGTGGCTGCTCCATTGCAAGTAGATGTCGACAGCAGCATCTTTGTTGTCGACACCTGGAAGAGCGTTACCTACTCCAACAGCATCGAGATAGTCTTCAACGGAAGCAAAGGTTTCGATACCTGTGACCCGCGCCAGGAAGTCGTCGCTGCCATTAGTGAATTGCAAAATGTCTCCAGCTTGTAGCTTTGTCCATTTTGGCGAGGCCTTGCGCCCTTCGACTTTCTTGCGACCTGCTTTGATGTGCGAAAACCACGGCTCCTCGCAGTGCATTTCAATGTAGGCGTTGTCATCTTTGTGCATATAGGCCCTTTTTGCTCATTTAAACTATTTATTATATAATAATATCGAGAGAATATAACCTAAATTATTAAATTAGCAACCCCAAACCACTAATAATCTATGCTAGATCCTATCGACCCAGCAGAAAACATCGCCAATAATGGATTCTCTCCAATCTCGGATGAGTCTGATAACAGTGATGGCTTCGTAGGTGAAATCCTCGATATCGCCGAAGATGCTGCTTCTTGGGTCGCGCAGATCACGATGATACACCGCGTTGACGCCTTGTTTTGCCGTTATCTGTGGTTCTGCTTTGGCACGCACGACCATAGTACTGGCGTAGATGTCCGAACCAACAGCTACACAAATCGCCTACAAAGCTCTCGCGACGCCCTTGACGCCGTCATTGAATCGGAGCGTGAGCAAAAGCGCCGCCGCAACCGTTGGCTGCGTTTACGGGATGGGCTTCGCGACACTCTCAATGTTATATTGCGGCGCAAGGAAAGTGAGTCTCCGGGTGCTCTTGGAGAAGCCGAGCACGACCGGCCCGTCGACACCCCTAAGAGGGAGGTCGAGCTGTTTGTTCTACCCAAACGCATGCTGAGGGACGCTAATGTCGATAGTGACGACGTAGAGTCTTCTCAAATCGCTGCTGAAGACGGCTCTGCGGCACAAAAGAATCCCGAACCGCTGCCGGCTTTCACCGCGTCAGTGCAGGAGCATCTAAGCCATGAAGACGTACGTGTTGCCATGAGTTTTGTGCGTCGGGAACCCATGCTACGCCGGCTGCGTCCTCCAAGGAGAGCTGCGCCGCCTCGGGAGCCGGAGAAAAGCAAGCACGATCCCGTTCTGGGTATTGCCTGGCATCGGTGGCGCGTCCATTGGGTGCATATCGACCGCAGCGAACCCGACATAGATAGTGGCGTTGTCCGCACCGCGTAGATTGTCTTCGCTGGGCGTTTGCGTTAACCAATCCGAAAAACACGCTTTAGTTCAAAAGGAGCCAACAAGCCTACGGCACTTACAAAAATAGCACCTTCCATTAACAAAAAAATTCAACGCAAAGAAGCAAAGACGCTAAGCCGCAAAGACACCTCGTAGAGCATTGAACACTAGAACAACTCCCTATCCTATGCCGCCCGTCTCCCACATACATCAGACACTATAAGCCTAATCCTATCTTTGCGCCTTGGCGTCTTTGCTCCCACACTTTTACCCATAAGTTTTGATTGCCAATAAAATCTCCATTAGACTGCTTCTCATTCACGAAACAATGAGAGAATTCCTATGACATCACAATGGGCTGAACGCGAAATGGAAGGTCTTAATACAGGAGATGCACGA
>JAJFMA010000120.1 GCA_021772415.1 Chlamydiota bacterium | reverse complement strand
TGGCTTCCTTGCCTTCAAAATGATCTGTCTCAGGTGTCGACGCTGCCATAGCTTAATCTCTTACGTTTTCCGTCAGGGTAACGGAAGCGCCCTGGCATAGCAAGTCCTGGGGAATCAAGAGTGAGACCAACATTGGGGCCGTACCCTGCGATTCTCGCATTTTTTGGCATAACTGAACTCATTGGGTCTGGCCTTTCTCCCTTTTTAACACAGAGCAACAGAGGAACAGAGCAACGGAGAAAAAACTGCTCTCTGTATCACGGTTTCTATCAGCCCTATCATTTGTAAATTCGAAAGAACATGGAAATCTCCATGGTTTTTCGAGATTCCAAGCCGGAGGATTTAAAAACGCGAGAATCGTAGGGTTCGGCCTCTATCACACTGATTTTCAGTAGGGCGCACGGTTTTAATACGGATTTTATTAAGTGAAATAACAGCAACTAATACATAATACATAAATATTTAATTATATGTTATAATATTACCATAGGGAGCGGGGAGTTTTAGTGTCGCGAATACCTATGTTTATATTGAAATACTTATGTTCTCCCTGTGCCTAACAAATATTTAGAGTCGATAAGGAACGGAAGCGATGGATAATTTAGGTGATATGGATGCCCAGAGTTTTGACTTTGGGTACCAGGATATTGGAACAGACGCCGTAAAGGGTTTATCGGAAGGTGCAGACGAGGTTTATGGGCGTTTGCGTCAGATGGAAACCGACACCGTTAGTCAGTCAGACGAGAGTAAAGACGCCATTGTCCCAATAAGCTCAGCATTGCCTTTGCTGGTGCAGCCTTTTACAACAACAGCTGAGTTTGACAATTGGGCCAAACACGCCATGAAATCCGGACGTGTTGATGGTGCGGGTGGATCAACCGACTATCAAAAATGGGCGGAAGAGTCGCTCGGCGCCAACTTCAAGGCTGTGGCTATTGGTGTGCTGGATGACTGGGTAGAAGCTGAAGGCAAGCGTGCTGATGCGCAGCGTGAGGAGTCTAAGAAACTCGACATTGAAGCGTACGCCGAGTACATGGATCAGATCAAGATGACCAGCACAGGTGATTTCTTGAACACGCATACCTTGCAAGCAGCGTTTATTGTAGGTGCTGGACTAACAAGTATGATTGGCGGTACACAGGCGCTAACAGACGCTAATAAGGTTGCCTTTGATGCAATCCAGAATTCGATCAACCACGTGGGGCAGATGATCCCCAGTGATATGCGTGCTGAGCTTGGGCTCTTGGGAGCGATGTTTGCCAATGCAGCAACATTCCAGGCGACAATGCTCACTGTGGGTGGAAGCGAGAACGCTGAAGGGCGCAGCATGGCCCGGCAGTTTGCCGCGAACTACGCCGATCGTGTCATTAAGATGACGACAGACGAGAAGTTTGAGGGCTTGCTCAAGACGGCCATTCAAGCTAATGCCCCTGGTGAGGGCCGAATTAGTGAAGGTAAGATGCAAGAGCATCTCAGCCAGGCAAAAATTGGGCTGCTCATGACAGGTTTGGCTCTCTTCTATAAGGAAGAGATGGGGGGTATGAGCGGTGCCGAGGTGGCGTCTCTTGTTCGCGATGCGGATCTCGCGCATGCGGGCGCCAAAGCGCCCCTGATCGATGGTATACGTCAGAATTTAGAGAGGTTGTCTCCCGAAGCACAGGTTAAAGTTCTCGAGGGAATTATGGCCTACATCGACAGCAAACCCAAGGTGGAGTCGATGATGGATCCCATGCAGGTGCTTGCAAATCTCTTTAGAGGGATGGAAGAAGAGGGTACCAAAGGCAATATTGCGCGCGCCGCCTAACGGACGTAGTTGAGTAAAAGCTCTGCCCATTCACACGGTGACCGGCCTACTTCTTCGATGAAGTGGGGCGTTTTTGTGCGTCTTGAAAGGGCGTGTTGATAGCTTTTGTCGTAATAGTAAAGGATGTCTGTAAACGCCTCCCGATAGTGCCCAGATTCTAGAGCTTCGATGCTGTGGCGAGTACGTTCGCTTCCTAGGCGTTTTTCAATACGCCTAGTTGCGTTGATGAGCTCTTCAGCATCGCTGGAGCCATAGATCTCCATAAGGTGATCTAGACGCTCTTCCAAAGGCTTCCCAATCGCAACAACCTTTGCCTGTTCCATAGCGGAATAGAGTGTAAGTGGAATACTGCAGCGGCCAACGGAGCGGCTTTCGTCTTCGATCCAAACGCGCTTTGAAGGATTAAAACGCGCCCACTGTTGGGCCAATTGGTTTTCGAACTGCTCATTAGAGGGCTGTGGAGGCATCTGCAAGCCTCCGTAGCTGCTGCCGCGGTGCTGAGCGAGGCCCTCCAAATCGAGGACTTGTTCTCCAAGTTCCCTTAGGGCGTGGAGAATCTCCGTCTTCGCTGAGCCTGTCATACCACCAAGTACGATGATTTGAGGACCGGGGGCGCTGCTGATGTTATCGAGGGTTTTCAAGGCGTGACCTCGATAGGTCTTGTAGCCCCCTTCAAGCAGCAGAGTCCTGATGCCGGCGGTTTCGAGTAGCCACGCTACGGAGCCCGAGCGCATACCGCCGCGCCAGCAGTATACCTTTGCCGTTTCGGTTCCCAACGTGTGACGGGCATTGGCCACGAGGTCTCCAAAGCGCGGGCCAGCGAGCCGCAGGCCCAGCTCTACGGCAGGATCACGGCCCTGCTGCTTATATGCAGTGCCGACCTCGGCACGTTCAGCGTCGCTGAAAAGCGGAAGGCTGCGCGCGTTTTCGATGCGCGCATGTGCAAATTCGCTAGGACTGCGAACGTCGAAGATGTGCCCGGGGGCGTCTAAGAAGTCTTCCAGGGCAAGTGATGTGACCATCTATTCCTGAGGTTCCAAGCGCGCGATTCCTCCGAGGTACGGATGCAGTACCTTTGGAAGATCCACGGAGCCGTCAGCATTTTGATTGTTTTCGAGGAGCCCCACCATCAAGCGTGATGTTGCAAGTCCTGAACCATTGAGAGTATGGACAAATTCTGGCTTATCCCCTCCCTTCTTACGGAAGCGTATTCGGGAGCGACGCGCTTGGTAGTCGGTGCAGTTGGATACGGATGACACTTCATAATAGCGATCTTGCCCTGGTAGCCATACCTCGACGTCGACGGTTTTTGCGGACGCAAAAGACATGTCGCCCGTAACGAGCAGAGCGTTGCGGTAGTGTAGCTCCAAGCCCTGAAGGATCTCTTCGGCACTGGCAAGCATCATCTCGAAGATCCCTGCGCTGTCTTCAGGCAGGCAGAAGCAGAACATTTCCACCTTATTGAACTGGTGGACACGGATAAGACCGCGCTCCTTTTCTCCGGCCGCGCCGGCTTCTCTGCGGAAGCAGGGGGTGTAGGCAATGTATTTGAGAGGGAGCTCTTCGGCATTGAGGATCTCTTCCATATGCATGCCGTTAAGGGGGACTTCCGCAGTAGGGATCAAAAACAGCTTGTAGTCGGCATCGTCAATTTTGAACTGCTGATTGGCGAATTTGGGCAGCTGCCCAGAGCCGTATAGGATCTCTTCACGCACCAAAGCAGGGGGGATCCACTGCATGAACCCATTTTTAATGTGGGTATCAATCATGTAGTTGATCAGTGCCCACTCCAAGCGCGCACCCATCCCTTTATAGACGGGCCATCCACTGCCGGAAACCTTGGCTCCGCGCTTGAAGTCAAAAAGCTTTAGGGTTTCATTGAGCTCGAGGTGATTCTTCGGCTCGAAATCCCACTTTCGGCGCTGCCCATATTCTTTAATGATGACGTTGTCTTTAGGATCAGGTGAGATCTTGATGTCGTCAAAGGGGAGGTTCGGTAGTTTCGATAGCTCGTGCTGAAATTCGTGTTCGAGTTCCTGCACTTTATGGTCTAGTGTGTGAATCTCGTCAGCGAAACCCGAGACTTCAGCTAGAAGCTCGTTGGCGTTTTCGCCTTTGCGCTTCTTCTCTCCGATGCGTTTGGAAACTTCATTACGGGTAGCCTTGAGATTTTCAACACGAGTCTTGGTTTCCCTAAGCGCGTCGTCAAGTTCACATACGCGAGCTACACTGGCGTCAGGATCTTTCGTTTTTACCTTGGCTTCGACTCGATCCCGGTCCTCGCGGAGCTCTTTAATATCTAACATGCTTGTGTACCTCGCTAAGTTTGGCAACCAGTATACCCCTAGAGAGAAGAGCTGTCAATTTGCGAGGCCGCAATTGATGTAAAGTGTTGCGTTTACAAGTGTGCGTGTGTAAGCCATTGAAAATCAGAATAAATCGCTGATCTACAGACTCGACTCTCGTAAGGGCTGCACATTAACACGGAACATGTGTCGCACTTACAGCGCTCCGGAGCTTAATTAGCCTACCTGGGGCTACACCCCAGGCTGTACAGGTTACAGCCCTTTGGGCCTAAAAAAACGTAACGTTGCATTTCTTTATAATCTTGAAAGAGCGGCAGAGATTTGATTCCAATATTGGTGCAAAAGAGTACATAGCAATTTTGATTGAGCTGTTTTGTGTAGTTCCTACCCGCCTCATGAAAACGTACATGCATTTCGAGTTTGCTCCTCTATTTCTTGACACCCTCTGCGAGGCTAAAACTTCTCAATTTTGAAGCTTTTGGTAGCGGCATTCCTGAACATCTATTTGTGTTATATTACTATTTAACTATAACTAAGTTGATTTAAATTAAACCGATAAGTAAAATCTAAATCTTAAAGAGTTTATTTACGGTTATTTGTAGGTTTTGAATGTTATTTTCAAAAGTTGGCTTAAATATGCTTTTCTCATATATGCCACTTCCGTCTGGCTGTTCTTCCTTTTGCTCTTCACCTCCCAAGATGAATAACTTTGTACACGATGTTGCTCGCACTTCTAATGGGGACGGCGTGGCAAAACTCACCAAAAAAAGTGTGAGTCTTGGATGTAAGTTGGGGAATAACTACTGCAAAGGGGGCAAGTACTTTTGGCAGGTGATGTTAGATAGGCTTCCTGATTGCGAAGCAGGACGAGTTGCGGCGTGTATCAATGAACTCTCTACTATGCGTGGCTACATACTTTTCGCGATGGCCATGCTGAACTATCGTGCTGGAAAAACAGATCTTCGCTTGCGCAATGTATGGTGGGTGATGACGCATCCCATGCAAGCGTGGAAAACGGCCGATCTTGATCAAATCATGGGTAAAGTTGACTTCCTGTTGGTACGAAGCCTGCTCATGAGCGGCTTGGACTACCTGACTTTAGCGGGGGAGCCCTTAAAATGGATCATACACGGTACGGGCGAATGCGTGTTACCTGCTTTAAGTCCTATGGTGGATTTACTGGGGTCACAAGTAGAGCTTGCTGAGATGGCGGCTCGTACAGGGCACTGCCGTGTGCTTGGGGCCTTAAATTCTACGGCGGGGGTTCTTGATGGTGCGATGACCTACGTGCGTAATTCCTCTAAGATTCTTAGTCTGTTGGTAGTACTGCAGATTGGATGGGGATTACGTAAATTTGGCTGCACGAAGAAGTTTGCTGCGCTACATGTGGTCGATTTGTTCTTTTGTAGCTTGGAAGTAGCCAAAGTTGCTCTAAGCTATAAAAAGGACTGGGCAGCGTCGGTTGCAATGGCGGTTTCTTCGACCGTCTACGACTGTAGCCAAGACCTTGTAATACCCTATCTTGGACTAGCTGCCGTCACGATTGGAACAGCGTTGATTTTTGCTCATCTAGTCTGCCAAAAACCTGAAGACTACTACCGGCAGAAGATGAAGAAAGAACAGGGAGAGATTCCAGATATTCCTCCGGAAGCCACCGCAAAAACCCTCCGTTTGGAAACTGATGTTAAGGACAAATCGCTTTAAATCGCGGTTGGCGATCTATCCTTGCGCTCGGAGCTGCTATAAACCGGTTCCTAGAAGAATCCGATAGATACCCCAAAAAAATTAAAGCAGACTAACTGCATTTTAATTAATAAAAATAATAACTAATTAGTTGTATTATATTGAATTAAATATAAAGTTAATTTATAATTCATCTATAAACTATACTACTTGTGGATTATTATGTTTGGAATAGCTAAATCGCAATTTACCCCATACTCTCCTCTTGTATCTCCTATTTTGGGGTTACAAGTAGACGTTGGAAAAGCGATGGATTCTATATTCAAGGCTTCTAATAACATCTGTAAAGCCGGAGTTAATGGGTATGAGATCAAGCATAGGCTAGGTGATCTCTCTGCAAGTGAATCTCAGCGTGTTGAGGAATGTGTAGGCCAATGGAAATGGAATCGTGGCGCTGTCCTGTTTTGCATGTCAGCATACAACGTCGCCTTTGGTGTGACACGCCGTGACCTCCAACATGTGTGGCGTGTAATCAAGCATCCCAAGCAGACGTGGAATGAAGCTAGTTTAGATGGAATTCTGAGAAAAATTGATTTTCGACTTGTCCGTGGCGTGGCATTGGATGCACTGGACGTTCTTACTTTAATATCTGTGCCGTTGCTGTGGACTCTGAACGAGTGTAAAGAGCCTGAAAATTTGGGTATGTTTGCATCGGCCATAGGCAATTACGTCACGTGTACTGTACTCACATCTACGATGGCGCGCCTGCGGGAAATTTCCAAGGTGATGGCGTTTGCT
Organism: Chlamydiota bacterium; assembly: GCA_021772415.1. Lineage (GTDB taxonomy): Bacteria > Chlamydiota > Chlamydiia > Chlamydiales > JAJFMA01 > JAJFMA01. The sequence continues at coordinate 824 of JAJFMA010000120.1, read as the reverse complement.
ATTGCGGTAAAGCTCACATGGGGTCTGTACAAGCATGGCTGTTCAAAGAAATATATAGCGCTTCATGCTCTGGATTTTTTGGCCTGTACCTTGGAGGTCACCAAAGTAGCACTGACTTATATGCCCCAGTGGCAAGCCTATGTGCCGGTTTTGGTAGCGGACGTGCTTCCCTATGGGCTGGGGTTCGTGGCTGCGTCAACTATGGTTGTGCTCGTATTTTGTCACCTTAAATGGGGTAAGCCTGAAAAGGAGCTCAAAAAGCACAAAAATGCCGGTAGCCCAGTTGGATCGAGTGAGCCCGAAATGGAGCTCAAAAAGCATAAGGAAGCTGCCGACCCTAACGACCCCAACCATGTGTCTAGAGAAAAATGTGAAATCGGCTCCCGCAGCTTAAGGGAGGACGTAAGACTACGCAGAAAAGCGCATTTTTATCAGTCATGTAATTACAGGAATATTCGTCCTTGAACGCTGTTCCAACAAGGGGTAAAATGGCTTCCTCTCGCGTGACATAGTAAATCTGAGGAAGCTGTGCGCCTAAAACGTTTAAAAATATTTGGATTCAAGTCCTTTGCGGACTCAAGTTCCATCGAGTTCATCGATGGAATCACTGCTATTGTTGGGCCTAATGGCTGCGGTAAATCGAATGTTGCCGATGCCTTTCGCTGGGTTTTGGGGGAGCAGTCTGCGAAATCGCTCCGTGGGGCACGCATGCCCGACATCATCTTTGCAGGTACTTCGAAGCGTAAGCCGGTGAATTTTGCCGAGGTCAGTCTGACATTTACTGATGTACGTGGTTTTCTTCCGATTGACTACGATGAAGTGAC
>JAJFMA010000119.1 GCA_021772415.1 Chlamydiota bacterium | reverse complement strand
AGGTGACGTTGCATTTCTTTACACGCTCTGCAGGCCTCAAAATTCTCTTCTACGCCTACCACGGGCTGGCGCCCGAGGCTACACATCTTGTCAGCCCTCCGGGCTTCAAAAATGGGCGTTCGTCCTATTTTTTTACACTCTGTTGAGAGCTTAATGATCACTACACATTACCTAGCCCTCACAGGCTAGGCTATCAAGCTGTCGAAGCTTCGCTCCTTAGAACACCTCTGTAGTGACTAGCTACACCCCGTAATTTTCGGGCAACAACCACTTAATTCCGGCAATGAAGACACCGGTAAGTAGGAGGTTCAGTGTCAATGACAAGACGGCCACTACAATCATAGGTCCTTCAATACCAAGAGATACAGCAATGACAATAATCCCAGCGCCGACTTCTCCTCTGGGCCACATCCCTATGGCAAGAGCAATGCGTTCACGAAAACTTGCAACCTTACGGTAGCAGAATGCGGGGAACATTTTCCCTAGGTTTGCCAAGAGCGTCACAATGAGTACGTGCCAAGCGATCTCATTCCAGGGCATGTCATCTGCTGAGCTAAGTTTACCTTGAATAACCTGATGATCCAGTCCGCCAATAGCTACAAACTCTGTGTCACTGGTATACACGGGTCCTACGGAGTGACTTACTTCGTGTGTAACAACCTCACTACCAAACAGGGGCGGCAATGACAGGCCAACAAACACCATAAAACAAGCTGAGATGATATGAGCAACTCGTTTTTCCACGGGGCTAAATAGTCCGAGTGCCACCTCATCACTATCGTGACTATGGGCTTTAGGGTGCTTCATTACACAGCCCAAAACAAAGGCCGGAAGCAGTACTTCAAAATGCAGTGGGACATCAGCACCGAAAAAGTAGCTAATTTCGTCATAAGACTCTGAGAAAGCCGTGATAAGAACGCTGTAGAGCAATACCCAAGGCCATGAATCCGGAATCTTAATCTCGTGCATGTGCTTCCAGGCTATCCACAGAAGCCCCAACATCGTGACTAGTATCGCGATAAGCTCCCATTGAAAGCCAATGAAGGCCATCTTGAGTGGTATCATCAGCAAAATAGTATCTAAGTCATCAAAAATGGCTAAAATACGCGCCTTTTTAAACAGCCAAGAAGCTCCAAGCCCTGCAGCGACAAGCATAGAAAAAAGGACTCCTGCAGAGGTAGGAGCGGCAAAACGCGAGGCCAATAATCCTTCTCTCCAGAGCTCTGGATTGCTAGAATCCCCTAGAACATAAACGAAATAGAGAGCACAAAAAATCCATGGAAATGCTGCTGCCGTCATTGCCACAGCATAGTCCCAGCCGTACTCTCCAAGGCGACTTTTATCGATTGTGAACTCGAATCCCACATGGATCATAATATAGGATAGACACACCATGGTTAGGATCTTCACGACCCACTCGATGCTATAGTAGAAATCAGGGAGAAATATGGGGAGTAGCTGCGACCCTACCAATCCTACGATCAGTAGAAGCGATAAGTTAAGAACCTGCTTCATGCTCAATCCAAATAAATGCTTTGTGTTCCGTATTCTGAGCAGCGCCGCATTATGTTGCAAGCCCGCCACTATCAGTAGATGCAAACGCTCCGATTGACTCTGCCGCTAAAACCCATGGGATCATCCAACTTTTTTCAATACTCCACTTCAAACACCGAGACATCCATGTACGTACGAACTGACGATCCTCGCTCTTTAGGCACACCCGCCGTTTCATCTACAACCCGTTCATTACTAGTTACTTTGACCAGTTAACAGAACTCCAACGCGGCGGTCCGCGCAATAGGTGCATATGTTCGGAAGCTGGGAAAATGAGAATTTCTTCCATAGCGGGACTACGCATAGAGCCGACGAGACCAAGTAGACAGGCTCGCAACACCTTTCCTGCTAAATTAGAAAATAGGCAGGAAGAGAGGAAGCGACTAAGGCACAAGAATCTACCCCCTTTCTATCTACCCTTCCGTCCATAAGGAAAGAATAGAATACGTACCGCATGTTCCTCTACACATCCTCACTCTACTCTCCATATGCTCTCTTTCAACACAAGGCAGCTAGCACACAAAGGGAGACTGTGAACAAATCCACATGTTCCACGTGGAACACATCTAAACTTGTCGGGATCCCTTATAGGGGATAGACTGGCTGTTTGAACGTGTGTTTAGGTGGAATTGGATGACTTTCTTTCCTTTTGAGCTGAGTTCTAGTTGGAAGGTAGTTTTGGCTGATGAGTTAGAACAGCCTTATTTTCAGGAGCTTGCAGCATTTTTAGAGGCTGAATACCGCGATAACGCTCCTGTGTATCCTCCTAGAGAGCTCATTTTTAATGCGTTAAACCACACGGACTATAAGGACGTCAAAGTGGTAATCGTAGGACAAGACCCCTATCATGGTGAGGGTCAGGCACATGGTTTAAGCTTTAGCGTTCCGGTGGGAGCTCGTATTCCGCCTTCGTTGAGGAACATCTACAAGGAGATCCACAACGACCTTGGTTTAGCGATCCCCGCGCACGGCTCCTTACTTTCTTGGGCGACTCAGGGAGTATTGCTCTTGAATGCGACTTTGACTGTGCGTGAGGGAGAGCCCAAGTCACATTATGGGCGCGGCTGGGAGAGGTTTACAGATGCAGTCATAAGTAAACTGGGAATGAGAGAAGATCCTCTAATCTTTGTTCTTTGGGGGCGTTCAGCCAAGGACAAAGTTGCCCATATCAAGGAAGTTACTGAGCATTCACGTCACTTAATTTTGACATCGGCGCATCCGTCACCGCTATCTGCGCACAACGGTTTTTTTGGTAATCGTCATTTTTCCCAGGCAAATACTTTTTTTAAGGGTATTGGCAAGCCAGCTATTGACTGGAGTCTTCCCGCGGCGGCCAAAATATGTTAGGGTGAGGAAAAGAGGCCCTAGCCCCTAGGGGTAGGGAAGGTAGCTATATGTCAGAGAAAACTAAAATTCCTGTGAAAGCTTCGAAGGTGGGTGGCAAGAAGCCCAAGTCTTCTGGTGTTTTATCTAAGGACAAGCAGCTTTTCCGCAAGCTATTGAAGGCAAGTCAAGTGAAGACACCACAGCCACTACCTGGAGTGGAGGCTCAACTTCATGAGGAGATGCATCGTTTAGAGACGGAAAAAGACCGTCTTTCCGAAGTGCATGACATGCTTGCGCGCGCCTATGAGGCGCTTGAACCTTCCGACAAAAAAGAGTAGATTTCTTTCTTTCTTAATTACTTAAGAAATTCACCTCACAACACACTTTGCATCACTATTTAAATATTTATCGATTTGAATATTAATAAGATTTATTGTATAATTAATTTGTAAAAAGAAGGTTAGCATTATGGTGTTAGAAGACTCTATAAAAGACCTTATACTTCATTTACTCCACCACAAGCAGGTACAGATTCCTGTGAATGGCTCTGATATCCAGGTTTCGTTAGCGCCTGCTGACGAGGCTCTTTCCATGGATACACTTGTCTATCAGGGTTCTAACTACCTTCCTAAGAGTGTGCGTGAGGCTACGCTATCCCACGCGCAGGGGCCTCGCTCGCAGCTGGCTACGACCCTATCCTTAGACGAAGAGACCTTCCAAGTTTTCTTACGCTACAATGGGAGCACATCGGAATTGCAGAAGGGCAGCTTCATTCGTCTACTGGAAGAATTCAGTTGGCTTGCCGAAGAGTGGCGTCTTTTCTTAGATGATCAAGACAAGCGCGACCTTGTCCACGTATACGCTAACTAGGCTGCGATCCTACTGCGTCCACATCTCGCGCTTCTTTTATCCTGGCATACAGCAGAATCAACTCAAACAGGACAAGTAACGGTCCTGCGAGAAGCAACTGGGTCACGACATCTGGGGGAGTAAGAAGGGCCCCTAAGACAAGGACTCCTACCCAAACATGCCGCCTCCACTGTTTCATCCAGTTCGACGAGATACCTCCATAGTGTACAAGCAGCGCAAGAACGGCTCCGAGTTCAAATGCAAAGGCGTTGGCCAGTAGTAAAGCCACGGTGTAGTCGTAGTAAGTACCAAGACTCCATAAGTTGCTCCCTATCTGGCTGTTGAAGGCATAAAGAAAGGCATTGGCTGTAGGGAGAGCCACATAAAAACCAAAGGCTATCCCTAACCCCATAAAGAGCAGTGCGATAAGGGTACATGGAATTAAAAAACTGTGCTCTCTTGCATGCAGACCGGGAGCGATAAAAAGGCAGATCACATAAAGCCACAGTGGGGCTGTGACTACGAGAGAAAACCAAAAACAGACACTCAGAACAGTCCGAAATCCCTCGACGGGCCCAAGAATAACAAGGGGGCTTGAAGAGACAACAGTATCTAGCGTTACTGACTCTCCCGGAGCAAGAAGAACGCTACGAGTGGGTTCAAGTAGTTGTGTGCCCGTTTCTAGCGGCACAGATTGAGCTATGGAGCCGGTGTTGGTTATGTGCTGACGGACAACAGTTTGCCTCTGAAGCTCATGGGACGTGTTTTGAAGACCTTCTAAAGGGTATGTGATGAGACTCAGCACGTGGGTGAAGAAGCAAAGGCTAATAAGCATCCCTAAACCCACAATCAACACAATACGAAGGAGCACACTGCGCAATGCCTCGAGGTGCTCTCCTATCGTCGCTAGCGAATCGTTCATTTCGCTAAACCTTGTTCTGCTTGTCCTCATCACCAGACACATCGCGAGACTGCTGGGATTCCTCTACTTCGTTGCATGCCCCTTTAAATTCGCGAATTCCTCGGCCAAGACTCCTGGCTAGCTCCGGAAGTCGTTTTCCGCCAAAAAGCAGTAGAACGACACAAAAAATGATAATAAGTTCTCCGGTTCCTAACATACTTTACCTCACCTGTTGACTTCTGATAGCATTTTGCCATACATCTTTCCCATAGCAAAGAGGAGAACGGTGTACCCGAAATGATACGTGTCGTAGCTTACTCGCTTATGTTAGCTTTGGGCATTGTCCTGTCCCAGGTGTTTGGTGGACTTCCTTTCCCGACTCACTACCCATTTCAGGTTGCTGTTAACTTTATCACGATAGTCTGCTTAGGCTTTCTCGTCATCCGCCTAGGTTTGGAGGTTTCTCTAAACTACAAAAACTTAAGACAATACAAAACCGATGCTGTCGTTGCCTTTCTTTCGGCCTCTTTTCCTTGGCTCCTATGCGCCTTCTATTTTGTGTACGCTTTCGACCATGCTCCCACAATAAGCAACAGAGACATCTGGAAAGAGAGCCTATTTTTAAGCCGCTTTGCAGCCCCTACATCACTTGGAGTCCTGGTTGCCATGCTTGGGGTAGCTAAATTTAAAACCAGTTGGTTGGGCCGTAAACTTCGGACATTGGTAATCCTTGATGACATTGATACCATCATCTTGATGATACCTCTTAAAAAGATGATGCTCAAAGGCCTAGGAATAGACACATTCCTCACTGTCGCCATGCTAGGAGCCATAGGTTGGCTGGGATGGAAGCGCTCTCGAGCCTATCGACTTCCTCTTCGGTGGCCCTGGCTGCTGGCCTATGCACTACTGCTTACCTTGGGAACGGAATTTATCTACTACTGGACCACGGCCACGCCTTCAGTTACTTTACATATCGAGGTTATTTTTCCAGCCTTTGTTCTAGGCGCGGTGATAGCCTATCCTCGTGGAGGTTTTGACACACTACATGCGATCCATGACGAAGTGGGAGAAAAGCGCGCCACCACAGTCATTACATGCCTGTTTATGCTTTTTGCTGGCATGCTGATGCCTCCGCTTATTCCAGACGGGACGCACTGTCTCACCGAGCTTATGCTAGGGGTTGATGCTCCCGACTGTAATTCTATATGGAACTGGAAGTTCGGAAGTATGCATCTGAGTACTCTTCTTTATCATGTGACTATAGTCAGCATACTCATCACAATGGGGAAGATGGTTCCCATATTCTTCTATAGAGAGGAGGCGTCTTTTGGAGACCGTTTTGCTCTTGCAATGGGAATGTGTCCAAGAGGAGAACTTGGAACAGGTCTTCTCGTCGTGTCCCTAAGTCTACTCACCGTTGTAGAGAATAGTATTTTGACGGTTGCAGCTCTGTCTCTCGCTGTGAATATCCTCCTCACAGGCCCCTTTGTTTTGGCTGTTCGCAACAGACTTAAAGTCGGTTGACTGAAAGCATACTCCTCAGTAGACTGATTTCTTTACTCTTTACTATAGTTGATTATGACAAAACGTTGGCAGCCAGTTCTTTTGATTTTTGGAATTATAGCGGGAGCACTGGCTATTGCTTGGGGTTTATCGTCAGCTACCGACTATTGGTTAGGTTCCGTCAAATCCGACCACTTAATTCTCAATACTGGCGAATACCTCGACGGAGACTTTAGTACACTCACACAACAGCTTTTCCATCGTGTTAAGGTTCAACCATTTAATGTAATTGCCACTCTGATTTTTGTCTGCGCAATCGTCCACACTCTGATGGCAAACAAGATTCATCGAATAGCCTCCAGTATGGACATGCGCGAAAAAGATTGTCCGGCTCCTGGAGAACCAGGCTATGGGGACTTTCACCTTAAGCAGAAGAACTGGTTTGCTCTTGAGATGACGTATTTCCTAGGGGAGGTAGAGGTCATTTTTGGGTTGTGGGTCCTTCCCCTATTTATCATGCTTGCCACCAACTATGGGATGCCTACAGCCGTTGACTATCTTAACGATCGTCATTACACCGAACCTCTGTTTGTTATTGTCATCATGGTATTAGCAAGTAGCTATCCCATTGTTCGCTTTGCCGAAGGCGCCTTAGATAAAATTGCACAAATAGGAGGGGGCAGTCCTAAGGCATGGTGGATTACACTGCTAACACTAGGTCCACCTCTTGGCTCGCTTATTACAGAACCCGCGGCAATGACCCTCACCGCCTTGCTGCTGGGCAAACATTTCTATGTGTATAAGCCCAGTAAACGCTTTGCCTACGGCACCATAGGTCTTCTATTCACGAATATTAGTGTAGGAGGAGTTCTCACACATTTTGCTGCGCCCCCTACAATTATGGTCGCACAAAAATGGGGATGGACAACTCCCTACATGCTAGGCCACTTTGGGATTAAAGCTCTGATCGGCATCATCCTTTCAGTCGCAATGTACTATTTCCTGTTCCGTAAAGAGTTTAGCAAGCTCTCTCCCATGAGCAATAAAGAACTACAGGGCAACGCCGAAAAGCGCTTAAGCGGCCTACCTATCCCACTGTGGATCACTGTCATCCACCTACTGCTCTTGGTTTGGGCCGTTGTCCACAGCCACTACCCTGCGCTATTCTTAAGCTCATTTTTACTTTTCCTTGGATTTCACCAAGCGACTGTGCCCTTTCAAAGTCGTCTCGCCCTACGCGGTCCCTTGCTAGTTGGGTTCTTCCTTGCAGGACTCATTGTGCACGTATCCCTCCAGGGGTGGTGGATCGAGCCTATACTTCCCCGGCTAGGGGAATTTTCACTCATGTCTATTGCTGCGACACTCACGTCTTTTACCGATAACGCGGCCTTGACAGCTCTTGCAGCACTGATTCCTAACTTTAGTGAAGCTCTTAAGTATGCCGTTGTATGTGGTGCTGTCATCGGCGGAGGTCTTACCGTTATCGCCAATGCACCAAACCCTGCGGGCCAGGTGCTACTGCAGCGCTACTTTGACAAGGGTGTTTCCCCTGTATATCTCTTCTGTGCCGCTCTGCCTCCAGCGCTCGTTATGCT
>JAJFMA010000118.1 GCA_021772415.1 Chlamydiota bacterium | reverse complement strand
GAGATCGCTTTACAATCAAGCAAGTACTTCAGCTTACATCTCTAGACATTGTTCCTGACGATGCAGCAGTCCTCATCGAGGGTGACGAGGTTGGGATTTCATGGGGACTACAGACCCTTCTGTTTTGCTTGCGTGGAAAAGGAGAGGGAAAGCGAGCGCACCGGCTATTTGCTAATCTGGATGTCACAGGAAAGACTCTAGAACGAGCTATGCTTGATGCTTCAAAGGAGCTTTTACCCGCTGATGCCAAGCCGGTACTACCAGCCGCCTTTTTGGTATCCCCAAGTGTACTCCCGGGAACTCGTACGCCATCGGCTGAACGAGGCGCTGTGCGGAACATCAAACCCATTGTGCCATTTCATCATACTCGGACCGAAATCAAAAAAGCCCTACTCGACGCGAAAAAGCGTCAGCACTTGCAGAGATAAATATCTTATAAACCTCATGCTGCGCACGTATGGTCAAGTGTACTGAAACTACCGCTACAGCACGCGCCGCTACAACTGCTTTTACAAAGTACGTCTTGATTCCGCTTTGTTTCACTCCTTAGTGTTCCAGTCAAAACTGATCATAAAGTACCTACCTTTAGATAGATAGTAACCTCGTAGCAGCCCGCTGTGTCTAACACCTGCTCGCCTGGCTCTTTTCAGTTGAGGAGCATTCGTTAAAATTGCGAGCAACTCATCGGAGTTAACGCAACACAACACGGTAGCAAGGAGGATGCTAATGACTGACGCTAATCAAGGACCCCAGTACTGCACCAAGAAGCAGCTAGCTAATGACCCCAATCTTCCCTTCACGGAAGCTATGCTCTCGTACTACATCCTACATGCACACAAAAACGGCTTAGCGCCAGCAATCCGTCGCATCGGACGCAAGGTACTCATCAGGCGCGACCTCCTCGTCGCCTGGATAGAAAGCCAGTCACAACGCTAATGGCTGAGGTATACCCATGACAAGGTTTAGCCGTGAAGTACTTGAAGAACGTATAGCTCTACTAGAGGCAAGCATACGCAGAGAATACCGTATCATGCTGGAGTATCCCGCAGGATCGCTGGAGCAAACGCGTCACTGGGACCAACTGCGCCACCTCGCTGGTCAGCTCAACGATCTCGAAAAAGAATTGCAAAATGCTCCCAGTGAGCATGTAACAGAGGAGGAGTAAAGTGGCTGCTCCCGACAACGCTCCTCACGAAGAGGCCTCTAACCTCGAAAGTCTCAGACCGCATCAAGAATCCAGCGATGATGAGCAGCTTCAGAGAGATACACTTCTTAAGGAAATCGGTGCGCTTGGATTTCCCGACATGACTCTGGAGAAGATTGTCGATCTTGACATCGACATGACTGGTGATCAATCCACCGTTTCTCAGCTACTGGATGTTCAGCGGAGGGTGGCAGAGTACGTTGGAAAAGACCCAAAACAGGCGCTCACAGTGGAAGAGCAGGTGGTAAGAGAGATGAACCAGAAGCATGCTGTAGTTCACACCGACCGTTTCTACATCCTTACGGAAAAGCCAGACCCTAACTACGGGGGTATAAATTTCACCTTGGAGAGCAAACAGTCATTCAAAGACACCTATGAAAACCAAGTGGTGGTACTAGAATCGAGTACACCAGCATCAAAGGCGACCGTATGGCTACGGTCTCCCCAACGGCGTCAATACGATGGCATCATCTTCTATCCAGACCACCAGAGCTCAGATCCAAGATACTACAACATGTGGCGCGGCTTTGCTATCGAACCCAAGCAAGGCAATTGCAGCCTTTATAAAGCTCATGTACGCGATGTCATCTGCGACGGAAACTCTGATCTCTTTAGGTATGTATGGAAGTGGGTGGCCCGCCTTGTCCAATCCCCCCATCTGCTGGCTGAAACAGCAATCGTGCTGATGGGAGAGCAAGGGACAGGTAAAAACACCTTTGTGAATCCCTTGGGAGAAATTTTGGGACCACACTATATGCCACTGGACAACATCCAACAGTTATTGGGGCACTTCAACTTCCACCTTAAAAACGCAGTTCTTATTCACGGCAACGAAGCCCTATGGGGAGGCAACCGCAAGGAAGGTGGAAGGCTAAAAGCTTACATTACTGAAAAGCACAAGTTGATCGAAGGCAAAGGCAAGGATTGCGTGGTCGTGCCCAATTTTAGTCATCTCATCGTTTCCACCAACGAAGACTGGCCCGTACATATGGATCGTGACGATAGGCGCTTCCTGATACTCAGAGTCAGCAATCGCTATAAGCAAGACAAAGACCACTTCAAAGCAATCAACCACGAGCTCCAACACGGCGGAATTCAAGCGCTACTGCATGAGCTACTCTCCGAAGACCTGTCTGATTTCGATCCCCGAATTATCCCACACACAGCCGATGCCTTCGATATCAAATTGCTCTCAGCCGACTCCTGCGAGAGGTACGTGTACGCTGCATTGTACGCCGGAAACTTCGATGTGGGGAACGCAACCCCCGAAGAAGAGTGGCCCACACAGAAGGCTAAGACCTCTGTGTTTGCCGACTACGGGGCTTGGTGTGATAGAGAAGGACTACCACAAAAATCAAGCCAAGAGCTCGGCAAAGCTCTGAAACGACTGGTCCCGTCAATAGAGTCAAAAAGACCACGCGACAATGAGGGACGCTTCAACGCGTACGTATTTCCGTCTCTGCAGAAAAGCCGCCTCGACTTCGAAAAGGTGTACCAGGCAAACAAATCGATATGGGATTGACGGTCAGAATGAAACTAAGCCAGGTCAGGGAAGGGTCACTGCAAAACATACGCGGAAGTACCAATATCTCAGGAGGTTGCCAACAAGGTCACCTTGGTCAAGTAATAATTAGGTGTACAAAACCAACTGTCAGCTGCCTGTTACCCCGAAGCTATTCCACAAAAACAGGGATGACCACCCTGTCCATCCTGACCATCGCTCAGTACCAAGCTCTAATGCACATAAGCACTGCCCCCATCACCATGACCAAGGAGGTCGTAACATGGACACCTTGCTAGACATAGCGCAAGAAGCAGGATTACAGCCCAAAAAGGTAGCGTCTACGGCTGGCGGCGAATACCACTGTGAATGCCCACACTGTGGAGGCACAGATCGCTTCATCATTCAACCGAGACATCCCATGAGCCGTTGTCTTGGCCGCTATATGTGCCGTCGTTGCCAAACGAAGGGAGACACAATTCAGTTTTGCCGAGATGTGATCGGTCTTAGCTGGGCAGATAGTCTCCGCAGATGCGACGCGTGCCATACAGCCCACCCTCACAAAGCAAACCTGAAATCCCACACTCCATCGATGTGCCTCCACGCTCCGCCAGCGCTGTGGCAACGATACGCTACTAAACTGCTACAGTGCTCTATAGGTGAAATTCTCAAGCACAAAGATGTATTACGACTGCTGGAAAACCGAGGGTTACCGCTGGCTGCTATCCAAAACTACCACATTGGCTACGTCACTAACCCGAAGTCAAGATTTGGCTGCTATCGTCCATCAACACGGGACCTGGGATTAAATGAAGAGGACCAAAAAAATACGGTATGGATCCCCAAGGGCATCCTCATTCCTTCTGTCGAGCCTTCAGGAAACGCTGTACGACTCAAAGTAAGGAGAATTGAAAGCCCGAAAGTCAACCAGCTACCCAAATACGTCCTAGTGAAGGGCAGTATGGGAGGAATGAAACTTCTAGGGGATCGCCAACATCAGGTAATGGCCGTGGTCGAGTCGGAACTTGATGCCTGCGCGCTTCATTATCAAATTCATGACGTCGCTATGGTCGTTGCGGTAGGTTCGAATCTGATACGACCTGACATCGTGACCCATCGCCTAGCTAAGACAAAACCCCATGTAGTGATTTGCCACGACAATGATGAGGCAGGCGTCGCCATGCTAAAGAAATGGCAGGCGCTCTTCCCTCATGCAATAGCACACCCAACACCCAAAGGAAAAGACATTGGAGAAGCCGTGCACGAAGGCGTAAATCTGCGAGACTGGTTTATGTCCTGTTTGCCCTCACAGCATGGCTGACTACCGAGTGAGACCCGTATGTGATAGCAATGAGAGACGATAATTCCAACCAAGGATAGAGGGTAATGCCTAAGCGAAGACCAGACGACGTGTATTTTCCTGTTCCGCAGGACTTCAATGCGCGACAGGCTGAAAAATCGGCTGTAAACAACGACGTCATCAAACGCATTATTCAAGGAGCGGTCGTGTCCGCCTTTGGACTGAAGCGACCAAGCGACTATGACAAAAAATATGGGAACTACAAGAGAGGGAGAGCTGTTGCCAGCAACGAGCAGATGGAAACGGTCATTCACCTCATTGAATCTCTTAAGCCGCAGGACGCCATAGAGGCTGCACTAGCCAGCCAATTCGCCATCACCTACATACGAGGGCTAGAAACGAGTCCTCAATGCTCGATCCCGTTAGATCTCTTTGAGTTTGGCCACAAAGTACTCGAAGCTCTACAGAAATATCGAAGTAAGGGCGCGCAGCAAATCAGCGTCAACTACAACGTCAACCAGGGTCAAGTCGTCAACATCAAGACGACGCCCAAAGCAGACCCGGAATCAGTGAACGTAGAAGGAGAAGTCCTATGAAAGCTAAAGTCTTCGATCCCGACGGCGTCGACTTTTACGATTGGGATCAACTAGACAAACTCCAAGACAGGAGAGCGAAAAAGGAAATGAAGCTGCTACTAAAAGCTGTGAAAGGCGACCAAAAATCCAGGAAAGCTCTGATTCGGCATGCAGAGGAAGGTGCTATCCTGAAGGAACGAGCCAAAAACACAGGATACTATTGGATATAAGGCATGGCTAAGTCTGAAAAAAAGCACACTCTCCCCTCCTCAAACCAGATTGAGGCACCTAGAGCTTTGCTTCCACTCATGCAAGCCTTTCATGTCGATTCCGAAGAGGCTGCACACTCGCTCGTTTGTGAAGCAGCAAAAGCCATCTCTGGGGCTGATGAGAGTAAGTTTGACTTTCTGAGAGGCAAAGACATCACCCAAGGCGAGTTGGATGGAATTACTTCGCTAATGAGAGGCATCTCCCCCCAAGACACCCTTGAAACGCTCTATGCAGCACAGATCGTGGCCAGTCACATGCTCGGGATGCGCAAGCTCGCATCAACCTTTCATGATGACCAAAAGCTTGGTCTCAAGCTACTACGATTCTCGACCGAAGCCATGCAGCAGCTAGAGAAGAAGCGAGGAGGTACATGCCAGAACATCACGGTAAACCATAACTACAATGGTCCTGGTAACCCCTTGTCACAAACAGTGATCGCTAACAAGGAGAGATAGCCATGCCAGTCCGAGGAGCCAAGCTCTGCGGAGCGAAATGCCGCACCAAAGGAGGTCTACCCTGTGAGCAGCCAGCCATGAAAAATGGTAGGTGTAGAATGCATGGAGGCGTCTTCTACAAGCGAGAAACGCACGGAATGACCACATTAAGAGCAAAGAAACAGCGCAAAGCGGAACGTGCATTCTTGCGTGAAATGAAGGCCGTTAGCAGGGAAATCATGGAAAAAACCCGGGGTATTTCCTGCCACTAATGCGCGCGCACGCGAGCCCCCTCCTTTTCGAAGCCGACATAGCCGATTTAAAGTTCCCTAGGGTGCAAAGCAATGCTCGCCAAGAACGCTCTGTGAGTTGGCGACCTTGCGGAGGCTCTTATAGAAGGTCAACTAAAAAATCGGCCGGGATTCTGACGAACCTTCATCCCGACCGACTCTGGTATAGTCAAAGTGAAGCATCGTAGCTACAATGGCAACTTGCCAACTACTCCGCGTCGATCGGAGAAAGAAACAGTGCATGCTGCTCTCCGAAGATAGTCTGCCCTTGAGCGATAATCTCGCCGTTGTCGTTTACCCCTACAATTTTTGTAGCACGCAACCAGATTGAATCACGATTTTCCAACATCATGTTTCCAACATGCCCGACACTCGTGACAGTTTTATGATTCTTATCAAAGACCTCACGGTTATTATAGAAATAGGTTGTATCCGTCTTAGATGTTGGAGAATTAAAAGTTCTCTGCATATCTCCGTCTTTATCTACCAAGTACGGACCGACTATAACTTCACCATAGTCATTAATTAATTTTGCAACAGTATAAGCCGATTTAGGCACTGATTTATGAAGATCGATTACTTTACCGTTTACCCATTTAGTTGCACGGGTTTGCTTGTAAAGCTTGTTCTTGTATATCAGATCTATCACACTATGCCCGACGACATCACCATGATTATTCATATCCAACCCAACGGCTTCGTCTGACGGAATTCCACCATCGCCTACTAGACCTTCAAGCTTGATGATCCCGCCATTCTTCCAAATCACGGGATAAGAAATCGATTTTCCATCCACGTTTTCGGAAACGCACTTAACAAGCACCTGACCAGCATCGTTAATAGCTGATATCTCTTTGCCTGGAAGATTACCAAGGTTGACCGCTCCACCCTCGCTATCCCACATGAACAGGGTTGTGAAGCCCCCTGACTCAAAGGTGCCATAAACAGTGCTGTTGTTCGTCAGGTATCGCCAATTCACGCAAATTCCATCAACTGTGGACGGTAGCTCAGAGAAACCGCCCTCTTTATCTCTGAAGAAAACGCACTCCCCGTTCTGTGATCCATCTAGATTGTAAACACCTAGGATGTCTCCGTTGTTGTTAAGGGCAATGGCTTCGCTTGAATGGGTCTGCAGTGTGTCGATATCGTGAATTTCATACTGCAAGTTTGCTGACAGAAGACTCGACATAGCAAGCATTAGTGTCAGCATCCCTGTCATAATTTTTCTGTGCATTTTCTTCCCCCCATGGATGCTACGATTACTTGGACTACATCGAGCTCTTATGGCCCAACGTTGCTCTTAAGGGTACCCCAAGGAAGTTTATGCAAATTAAAGGAATCAACAAGATCTATAGTTCCAAAAACAAGAAGGCTGGTTCAACAACAGAGTCGAACCAGCCTAGTAGCGCAATGTGGACAACAAGTTGTCCGAACAGTGCTATGGAGTGTCTACAGGTAGCGCCAACATTGCGTGAGGCTCACCATAGATGGTAGTCGCATTCAGAATCACCGCATCGCTGTCATTGATATTCACAATGTTGTCAGCTTTCATCCAAATGGAGCCTTCATCGACGTGAATCAGCTGGTTTACAGTGCCTAACCCAAAGATGTGCCTATTGCTATCATCCTTAATTGTGTTCGCATTGAAAGTGTAGCCGTTGCCAGATAATTTCCATCCTTCCTGATCTAACAGCACCTTACCGCTATCGTTAATAGCAGTTGCGCTGCTTGTACCTCGTCCTGGGGGTCTGTTGTGGAGATCAATGGCTCGACCATTCACCCACTTGACTGCGTGCATTCGCTTAAAGACTTGGTTCTTATAGACCACAGACGCCAAGCTCTTACCAACAACTTCACCCTTGTTGTTCATGTCGAACCCGTAGGACTCTTCTGACTCGATACCGAGTTGCCCTTCCAATCCTCTGAGCTTGGTGACGTGACCACCTTGCCAGATAGCAGGATAGCATATGGACTTACCATCTCGTCGTTCGGATACTGCCTGAATCAGTACCTGCCCCTTATTGTTTATGGCAGTTATGTCTTTGCCTGGGATCACTCCAAGCTTAACTGCCCCATTGTGTGAGTCCCACACGAATAGAGTAGTGCTGTTTCCTGTTTTGTGTTGCCCGTAGGCCTTTCCATCATCGGTCAGGTGTGTCCATTCCACTTTGACACCAGCCTCTTCAACAGGCACTTCGTAAAAGCCACCGTCTTCATCTCGCACAAAGAAGTGCTTGCCAACGCTTGAG
>JAJFMA010000117.1 GCA_021772415.1 Chlamydiota bacterium | reverse complement strand
TGACTCTTTAACGGAGCAAGAACTGGAAATACGTGCACGTACGCGACGAAAATCGTGGCACTTCATCCATCGCCACCCTGAGCTTCGTTCACTGCTAACTTGCCTAAGCAAAGAGCAAGCCACTAAACTGCTCCCTGAGGACGTGCTAAAGCGCTTTCCCGATATAGGTAGAGACGGATTTCTAACTGCGAGTCCTGACCGGCAAAAGCAGTTTCTAATGAGCCTATGGCGGCATCCAAATAACGAAGTCCGCCGACTTGTCTTTAACCTCAGAAAGCTCTATCTAAGCCTCGTCTACCATCCTAGCTTCGCGAATGCCATCGCTGGTGTCGATACTATACAAGCGCAGGCAATACCAGTGGAAATGAAACTACCCAAAAGTCAACTCGCCCTACACGACGGAAATATAGTTCACAGCGAGGGTGAGATCGACTATTTAATCATCGGTAGTGGTCCTGCTGGCAGTCTGATTGCCTCTGAGATCTCACGGGATCATCCCGACAAACGTATCGTAGTAGTGGAAGAGGGGTCCTTTGTAGTGCCTGGATCCGTAAAGACGGAATCTATGTCGGAACTTATGGAGTCACGCAATCGCCGGACCAGTGTCGACGGAGGCATAGCCTTCCGAAATGGGCGCGCAGTAGGTGGAGGTACCACAGTCAATCTCGACCTTGCATTTCCTCCTTGGCTTGAGGCAATTCGTCGGCGCTTTGACATGTGGGTGGAAAGTGGTGCTATGCGGCGCGACCTCGTGCACTCCGGAGAAGATCTGGATTGGGAGGTCTTGGACAGTGCCTACTCAGAGATCGAAGCCCAGTTGGGAACACGTAAAGTGGAACCAGACGAAATCAATCCTAACAACGATATTCTTTGGCGTGCAGCGAACCAAATGGGGACAGCAGCTACCTACCGCTTAAATCAAAAAAAACCTGATGACGGCGATGATATTACAAAAATCTCCGCCTTAGACGCCTTTCTTCTACCGGCACTACATAGCGATGTTGGATATCACAGCGACGTAAGTCTCGTTTCCGATGCACGCGTCACACGTGTTTTATTCGATGACAGCGAACACATACACAAGGCTATTGGGGTTGAAGTAGAGTTCCAACAGCCATGGGAACAGCCCTATGTACTTAAAGACCCATGCGATTTAGGAGTAGACGCTGGCACCAAAGTGAAAATCGCAGCAAAAAACGTGATCCTATCAGCAGGAACTTTGGGATCCGCAAGTATCCTCTTGCACTCCGAACTCAACAACCCAAACATAGGCAAGGGTATCGTCATTCATCCTTCGTTTGGTATTCCAGCAATCTTTGATCACGATGTCGACGCCAACGAAGGACTCTCCACTTCCGTCTATGCGGCTGCCTCGGATGTCGAAGACGGGTACTTTTTTGAAGCGATGGGAGCCGATCCCAGCTTTTTCAGCCTGATACACCCGGGCTCAGGAGATCAAATCCTCGCTTCTCTACGGAAGTACAGCTGCATGGGAGGCTTCGGAATCATGCTGATTGACGAAGTCGACTCGAACAACTGCATCACGCTGAATGCTGACACGAATCAAGCCGAAGTCCACTACAGTCTCAGCGACGACGATAAGGCGCGCCTCAAGAAAGCCTTAAAGACCGGTGTGCACATGATCTTAGATGCAGGCGCCCAGGAAGTTGTGCTGCCGACATGTGAGGCCTTTATTGAAGATGACTTGCGCTACCATTCGATCACCGCCCATAGCCAAGTTGACGAGGCCATAGAGAGACTTTCGTTATCACCAAATATGAGCTTCCTGTCGTCGGCACACATGCAAGCTAGTAATAAGATGGGTCATGATCCAAAGAGCTCCGTGGTTTCGACCAACT
Source organism: Chlamydiota bacterium (assembly GCA_021772415.1). Lineage (GTDB taxonomy): Bacteria > Chlamydiota > Chlamydiia > Chlamydiales > JAJFMA01 > JAJFMA01. Next base: position 8,578 of record JAJFMA010000117.1, on the reverse strand, counting down.
TCCGTGTTTGGAATAGCGAAACCGAAGCTGAGATCCCCAACCTGTACGTTGTAGATAGCAGCGTGTTCCCTAGCTCTGTAGGAGCAAACCCGATGCAGTCGATCTACACCGTAGCTAAGCTCTTCGTTAACTTTGTAATTGCCGAAGCCGAAAGATCGGATTCTTTCCCTGTACATGCCAATAGTTCGAACAAAAATCACGGACTTCAAGGTGGGGACAAAGAAGCTTCAAAGCCATCCATCCCAGGGATCTCTCAACAAGATTCCTCGCGTCGTTCGAGTGTCTCAGATTCTATGGAAGGTGTCCTAGCAGACTCCCCCACTAAAGACGCATGGTCAGATGACTACGCCACTAGATCCCACTATCACAAGGTGCTAGCGAATCCTCAGCAACGCGAGGAATTTCGAAAATTTCTCAACAACATCTTCCTACGCCTCAATGACGACCCATTTTTCACGTTGATGGATGAGATCCTCCCGAACACCAGCAATGATCGTGAAGTCTACAGACAACTGCTCCCACGCATAGAAGAGGCATATCCTTGGGGCATCGTAAAAGCACGACGAATGATACGCTCCCTAAATCAGCAAGTTGCTGCTGTAACAGCCCAAGTGGCACAGCTCTTCGCGGCTAAGGAGGATATCAATGGGTACCTAGAAATTGGGCTACCTGGACGTTATGTGCGACCCTTTAAAACGGCCCTCAACATCCAAGGACCGGTCACCGTTATGAACACGGAGGAAAGCGTATCGGATTACATCCAAATCGGCGTCGGTCCCCGTCCGTACGACAAGTTCGTATCCTTAAACGACTATGCTCCTATCTCTGACACTGATATTCCAAGCGAAAGTGTCGACTTAGTAAGCTGCCTAATAGGGCTTCATCACGCCCCAGAAGAGAAGCTCTCGGACTTTATCAAATCCATCCACCGTGTGCTTAGACCTGGTGGCAGCTTTGTCCTAAGAGATCACGATGCCTACAGTGACGATATTAGCGATATCGTCCACGTCGTACACAGCGTATTTAACGCCGCCGACACCGTGGCTGAGAGCGATGAATATCGCGAGGTCCGCAACTTCATGAGTCTCGACGCATGGATAAGACTGCTAGAAGCCCACGGATTCCAAAAAATCTCGGAACCCCTAGTACGGGAGGGCGATCCTACCCTAAACTCTGTGATTCGATTTATCCGCGTACCAACGGAGCGCGAGCAGCATCTGATAGATGCGCAACAGACCCTCAAAACACGAGAAGGCTATGCTCGAGGATCTGCGCAAACGTACCTGACGGGCCCAGAGTGGCACGTAGTGGACATTTCTAGGGAGTATGCCGACTTCATCGAGCACAGTCCTTTCTATGAGTTCCCCTACTTCAAACACATCGGCCAGTACTGGCGAACCTTTAAAGACTCATGGGACAGCGCCCGCGAGGAGCATAGTCTTTGGGAAGTTGCCACATCGGAATTTGCCATAATGGATGCCATCATTGGGGGGATGACCACCGCAGAGTTCGCCGCCAAAGGAATCGCTTCACTGCCGTTCCATCTCATTTATGGACGCGAAGATAACCAAGAACCAGACACCATCCAAATGCTTGTCGAGGACACCCACAACTGCATCACCACAGTGGATCCTAGAATTGTGGTGCTCGAGGAATGTGGGAAAGGCCCCTTCAAGGTGGTGGAGATACCGCGTTACATGCAGTTTCGAGAGATCATGTGTAAACTCGCCCACGCCAATATCCCTACCGCCGAGGTGGCAGGTCAACAGAAGATTCAGCTTAAGGCACTGGCTCCAGCGGAATGGTCCAACCCTTGCGCGAATGTAGAAGGATGCACATTGCTACATGAGTGGCCCATCATCACTCAACCGAACTCGAAATTCGTTAACCTCAAAGTGGATGTAAAAGAGCTTCATAATGTCATTCGCTCTCTCGAGAACCAAGGGCTGCAAATCGCCTATATCCACGATTTCTAAACCCTAATTGTGCCCTAATCAGGGGTCAAAATCACCAGTGTGAGACAGTGCTATTAGCACATTCAGTCTTTACGCACCTCTGTCTCAGTGAGCACACTGAGGCGTTGATAGAGTCCTAAGCCCACAAGCAGAAACACCGCCACCATAAAAAGTGCAGCAGGATATATCAAGTGGTCAAGTGTTTCCGATGTACTCACTTTGATCACAGCTAAAAGAGACTCCAAGGTGACGGCAATGACAATAATCACCATAAATTTGGTCAAACTCCGCCGGGCCTCGGCCGGTGAACGCAGTTCACGATCGCGAAAGACCTCCTCTTCGAGGAGGTAGCGACCGACATCAAAAATCGCCACGGCGATGATAAAGTAGCTAACAAGATCAAGTAGAGTCGCAAGAAAATCACACGTTGTGCCTAGGCACGCCAATGCACGGCCCAAACTAAAGAAGACGATCCCAATAGATACAGAAGCTAACATCAACCCCATCAAGGCAAAAAAGAGGTTGGAAATCAAAGACAGAAAGCGCTTTTGTTTCACTGTTTCTTGCGGGCGCATATTTTCTCCAAGTCTACGCGGTAATCACAGTAGCAGCAACGCAGGGTTTTCAAGAAAGTGGCGTACTGTCTGCAAAAATTTTGCTGCTTCCACTCCGTCCACGACGCGGTGATCCGACGACAACACAAGATTCATCACCTTGCCTGCGCGCAGCTCACCATCACGTACAACAGGAACATCTAGAACGCCTCCTACAGCCAAGATTGCTGCTTGCGGAGGATTGATCACAGCGACGAAGTCGTCGATACCAAACATCCCTAGGTTGGACACGGTGAAAGAACCACCCTGATATTCTTCAGGTTCCAGCTTACCGGCCTTGGCGCGTTTGGCTAGCGTGCGTACTTCTAGGGAAATCTCGCCAAGGTTTTTAAAGTCTGTATGCCGGATGATCGGTGTGATAAGACCGCCGTCGACAGTAACAGCGACACAGACGTCGATGGTCTTAAAGCGCGCAATCGTATTGTTGACACTGTTGAAGGCACTATTAACGATAGGATGCTTGCGTAGCGCAAGAGCACAGGCACGCACAACGAAATCGTTGTAGGTGACTTTCACACCACCCTCAATAAGCTGCTGACGCGCACCCACCATGGGCTCGGCATCGATAGACTGGCGCACATAAAAGTGAGGAATGAAGGTCTTGGACTCCTGAAGGCGCTTGGCAATGACGCGTCGCATCGGTGTGAGAGACTCTTCTTCGTATGTCCCTGGGGGTATCTGAGGAACCTTATTGGATCCAAACGCCACATCTGCCGCTGCCTGAGCACCTTCGAGATCACGGCTCATCACGCGACCACCGGGACCACTTCCGTGGACGGTATGCAGATCTAGTCCCTTGTCGCGCGCAAGCTTACGAGCTAAGGGTGACGCCTTGACACGCTCTTCGGCTGCCTGTCTTGGCGTTTTGTATGTGTAGCCCTCAAGAGGTTCCGCGGGAGCAAATGCAGGCTGGGCTAGGCCGCTTGTAGCTGGTGAAACAGATTTGGTGGCTACTTCCTCATCGCCGCCTGTATCTTCACTGGACTCAGAAGCGACTTCTGGAGGCGCTGGGGCTTCTGTAACAGAGATACCTTCGGGCTCATAATCGTCGATGCTTTCATCAACCGTTTCAGTGAACACCGCGATTGCTTGATTCACGCGCGCTTCGGCGCCCGCTCCGACCAAAATCTTGCGTAGATAGCCCTCGTCAAGCGCTTCCTGTTCAATAGTCGCTTTATCAGTGCTTACCTCTAGGAGAAGCTCTCCCGACTCCACGCGATCCCCTTCATTTTTCAGCCACTTGTCGATCACTCCGGATTCCATCGTAGGAGACAGTTTTGGCATCGTCACAGTAAAAGGCATGGGGGGTCTTCGCTCCTCGTTAAATCACAGATGCTTGGCCTGACGTACCGCAGCAACAATGCGCGATACCGTTGGCAAGGTTTCGTCCTCAAGGACTTTAGAGTAGGGCATAGGGGTTTCGCGCTGACACACACGCACCACAGGTCCATCTAGGTCATCGAAACAATGCTGTTGTATTTGAAAGGCGACTTCAGCAGCAATACCAGCAAAGAGGTGTCCTTCTTCGACAACGACACATGCGTTAGTTTTTCTTACCGATTGTGCCACCGTGGCAATATCCAAGGGCTTGATCGTTCTCAGGTCAATGACTTCGACATCGATGCCCTGAGTAGAAAGCGCCTTGGCGGCTTTCATACACAGTACAAGCATGCGGCTGTACGACACCAGCGTGACGCGGGTTCCTGGACGCACTACCGTCGCAGACCCTAACGGAATTGTGTACTCGTCAGTAGGAATCTCCATCTTGTCGCCATACTGCAGCTCACACTCCAAGAAAATCACAGGGTTGTTATCACGGATAGAACTCTTCAAAAGCCCTTTGGCGTCATAGGAGTTGCTAGGAGCGACAATTTTAAAGCCCGGAAGATTACCATAGAAGGCCTCTACGCAATGCGAATGCTGACTCGACACCTGCGCAGCAGCGCCATTGGGTCCTCGAAAAACAATAGGCACTTTGAAGCGGTTACCCGACATGTAATACATCTTCGCAGCGTTAGAGATCAGCTGGTCGGCGGCGACGAAAGAGAAGTTAAAGCTCATAAACTCAATGACAGGACGCAGCCCGGTCATAGCAGCTCCGACACCCAAACCAGCAAAACCACTCTCGGATATCGGGGTATCAATGACGCGCTCGGGACCCCACTTGTCCAGCATGCCCTTCGTCACTTTGTAGGCACCATTGTACTCGGCAACTTCCTCGCCCATAATGAAAACAGTGGAGTCACGCTCCATCTCTTCATCTAAAGCTTGGCGCAAGGCCTCGCGCATTTCAACGACTTGTGTACCCATGTATGCGTACTTCTCCTATGGGGCAAAAACATCTTCTTCTAAATGGATAGGGTCGGGCCACGGGCTCTCTTCCGCGTGCTTAATGGCCGCAACAACGATATCGCGCTGCTCCTTGTCCATGGCTTTGTAGGTTTGTTCATCGAGGATCCCGCGATTGAAAAGCTCCGTGCGCATCGTATGGAGAGGACCCTTTCCGATAAGCTCATGGAGGTCATCTTTATTACGGTAAGCTCCAGGATCAGAAATGGAATGGCCCCGATAGCGTTCGGCAACAGCCTCGATAAGCACAGGACGTCCTGTTTCTAGGACTTCGTCGCGTGCCTGGCGGAAGCCTGCGTAGCAGCTATAGAAATCTCTGCCGTCGAAGGTGTAGGCCTTCATGCCGTAGCCTGGCGCTTTTGTTTCAGCAATACGGTTCACGCTCACAGCACGTTTTACCGCGGTCCCCATTCCCCAAAAGTTATTTTCTATCACAAAGACACAAGGGAGATCCCACAGCGATGCCAGGTTAAAGCCCTCATGGACGGCACCTTGGACAATAGCTCCATCTCCCAAGAAGCAGACAGCAACCTGGCCTTTCTGTTTTTGATATTTCAGCGAAAATGCCGCTCCCACAGCAACAGGCACCTGGCCACCGACGATGCCAAAGCCACCAAGGAGACGGTCGGTGTAGAAATGCATCGACCCACCACGCCCTTTAGCATTGCCATTGGCGCGGCCAAAAAGCTCAGACATGAGCTCATTTGGTGTAGCACCGAGAAGCAAGGCAAGGGCATGGCAGCGGTATGTCGTCAGCCACCAATTATCACAGCCCATGGCATTTACCGCAGCGGCTTGTATAGCTTCTTGGCCCATGTATGAATGGAAGAAACCCCCGACATGCCCCTTCTGATAGGCCCCTTCAGCGCGTCGCTCAAAGTTACGGATAAGCAGCATCTGCGACATGATCTCAAGTAAACGCGTAGTGCCGATCTGCTCGACAACAGCGTCTCTGTCAGCAGTATAGAAGTCGAAATTATCGTCCGCCATCACTCCATCTGGGGTTGCGAGCAGGGAAAGCCTTCTCTAGGAGCAATATAGCATATCAGAAGAAATGCTACCAACAAGCGGATCGGAGAAATGACCAAGGGACCAAAGCGACACAAGGGACAACTGGACGGGAGAGATAGTTTTTCCCTGAGGCCTTACGAGAGTGTAAAGAAATTGGCGTTGATGATGAAATGACCATCATCAACGCCCATTTCTTTACACTCTCGTAAGGCCGATTTATGCCCCTGAAAATTCCAAGCTAAATTCTTATGCCTTAATCGCTTCGAGTAATTCCCCAGCACGCTTCTTCAAGGTGGGATCTGCGGCCATTACGGCTAAAGGATCTGCAGCACCTGGCTGAAGCAAACCGCCAGAAAGCGCTTCGTCGACATCGCCAAAAAGACGATTTAGAAGATCGAACTCTTGCGTTGTCCGTGGTGTAGCATCCTGCTGGAAGGTCGTAAGCCACTTTAACTCAAAATCATGAGCCGACAGCGACCCAGAAATAAACCCTTCTAAAAGCTCGACGTACTTGCTGACGTCTCCCGATGCTACTGCTTGACTCTCGTGATCAGCTTTAACAGGACCGAAATGCTGGGCAGCTGCTGCTGTCACATCTTCCAGAGTAATGTCCCAGTTGTCGATATCAAAGACAGCCTTGCCGTCGACGAAGAAAATCAATTGCGGAGACTGATGAACGATCTCTGTTCTCTCAGCAATAGCATTCGAGACGGGACGGCTATCAATGACGCGCACAAAAGCCATATGAAGATCGCCATAAGGATTAAGAGCCTGCTCGACATAGCCAAAACCCTGGCTTGTCTTATGGCAGGCGCCCGCCTTAAAAATGGCGCTTGTAGGAAAACGCTCTAGAAACTCATCGAGCTCACTCACTTCAGTGAGTTCATACATACGATCACGCAATCCCACGGCGGGCCTCCTTGAAACCTAATTCTCTGATACTTAAAGTTAAAGGAAACTATAAACTATAAAACCTTAAGTTTCAAGGGTAAATAAGCCCAAGAAGGCCGGGCGAATCGAGTGCTATTTTAGAGCGTCGGCGTACAGCTTAAGCACCGTGCTGCGCGTTTCCTTGCATTCTTTTGCTTTATTTCTCACCACTAACATAAAAGACAGAGTAGACAGGGTGGGCCTGACTGCGAGGTCTTGGTTTTGGAACAACGAACGTGTAAAGTCAGCTTAGTAACCAAGCCAATAGGGGGAAGGCTATGGACGGCGAGCATACGATAAAAACTGGTTCCGCTACAGAAGCGCTGTGCACGCGACTCGAAGATGCGGCCAAAACGCTTGAGAGCCAGCGCTGGGACTTAACTAGTGAACAGAAGCGCTCTGTGGGCGCAGTACTTTCAACAGCTGCCAGACAGCGTAGCAGCGGTGTTGGCCTGCCGCTATCGTGTGTGATCCACTACACTAAAGGGCTACTGCTCTTTTGGGACCGCTGCTGTAGTGACACACTTCAGCCACCTGCCCACAAGTTGGGGTACACTCCTCATGACGAACTAGCAGCTTTACTCGAGACCGAGGGTGATCCCAGTGCTATAGCCGGGGAAACGATACAGGAAACTCTCAAAGCCCACATCCGGTTCAGTAATGCCTACGGATTGCTGTTCCCTCTGTTTTTGGCGCAGATCAACAAAGGCCCACCAGGTCATTTAGAGCTCTACACCCTCATTTCCAGCTATGCGGATGCTGAAATCAAAAAGCCCATCGAAGGCTACACGTTTTCCACTAATCGAACCGGCACCATTTAAGCCTCGGTTGTGTGCTAATACGCCTGCAGGCGCTCATTTACGCTCTCTCTGTTTGTACTGAGGAGCGAACACGTGATCATATCTAAGGCACTCAAATTCCCCTCATGAGGGAAATGATAGTGTCTTAGATAATTATGTGTTGATCGGGTGATCTAAGACATTAACCTACTTTTCCTTATGATCAAAATGCGGAAAATCGAGTCTGTGCCTCTGTGGTTTCTTCTTTCTGAACCCATAAGCCCAAGTCCGTCGAGCCATAAATATTCCTAGTTCCGTATATTCTTATTGCGGAATATTCCCACGTGCGAATATAACAGGACTCAACCACAACATAGGAGACTTTATGAAGATCATCCAAGTTTACGAATGCCTCTGCGACGAGACCCGTCTACGCGTCCTGCACCTACTATCCAAAACACCTCTTTGCGTATCGCATTTGCAGACAGTTTTAGAGCTGCCACAAGTAAAAATTTCCAAACATCTCGGCTACATGAAAGAGCGCGGCATGGTTGAGGCCACACGTCTCGGCAATCGCGTTCTGTATGCGCTGCCGGTAGAAAGCTGTGTCGAGCTCGAAAACAACCTCAAATGCTTGCAAGACTCCATCGGAGACTACCCTATTTTCGCTGCCGATCTCGAAAGACTCGCGAGCATTCGTGATGAGATTGACGGTGTGACAGAGCTACTAAACAAGAGTTAAGGAGAGCAACCATGCGAATTCAAAACTATCTCATCGCTTCTGTGAGTGCCATGTGCGTGTTGGGATGCATCCAATGCGTGTCTGCACATACACATGAGCAGTTATTGGAACGTGCGGAGCAGTCCAACAAGCACGTGTACCTCTATTTTTATGATGGAAAGACAGGTCAAAATCACGCTATGGAGCAGGTTTTCGACC
>JAJFMA010000116.1 GCA_021772415.1 Chlamydiota bacterium | reverse complement strand
CTCAAAGGCATTTTTCATGTCTACGAACTTCAAAAAGGCGGCGCGGAGCGCCGCACTCCATGGCCCTCGCTGCGCTCGCGCTATCGGTGTATATCATTGGTTGCTTGAAGCTTATGACTTAAACACAAGGTCGCGACGATTTCTTTACAGCCCCGAAGAGGCGCCTCATTGTCGCCCCACCCGGAAGGGTGGGGTAAAGTATGGAAAATTTCGGAGGCCTGTAAGGTCGACTCAGGGCTCCAGAGGTATTTGTGAACCATGATCCGGCTTTTCAGGCCTTTAAAAAACACCGAATTTCATCCCTACTTCTTAATGCGGGCTTCGACGGTTTCGCCGTTGCTGGTGTTAGCAATCGAGTAGGGGTAGATACCCCCTTTGTGCGTGACCTGCACGACAGTTCCGGGTCTCCAATGTCTTGCGTAGCGCCTGGCATCACCGAAACTAATCTCGTAGACACGGCCATTATCGAGTATGAGCGTCTTGCCCTCGTCGGTAATTCGCGTCACCGTGGCATCGCGCTCTTGCTCGGCCCACTTTCTGCCAAAGGGGTCCGCTTGGCGCCTAGTCTCATCGTTAGGGGCGCGCACATCGATCTTTTGGCGCCTGCTGACGTTGTACAGTGTCAGGTAACCGTATTCGCGGCCACTGAGAACTTGCACCTTCTCTCCGCGCTGCCACCGTGATGCCGTAGCGCGGTCTTTTTGGTCGACTTCCCAGTTGCTTCCATCTTTGAGGCGTATGCGTGCTCCGCCGCGGTTGATACTTGTGATCTCAATTTGGTCGTCTTGGGCGTCCTTAAGCGCCTGACGCCCTGGGGATCTGCGTTCACTGCGCTCGTAGTAGCGATCGTCACTCTGGCGCTCGTCGCTGTAGCGATCGTTTCTAGCGCTGGAACGTCGACGTGAGGATCCTCGCGAGCCTTCGCCTCCCTCATATATCGAAGACAGGCACTCGTCGGCGCTGCAGTCACACCCCTGATCAAGGAGCGTATTGAGAGCCCTGACAGTCCACAGATCTATCCAGGACTCTAAGGCACGCCGCTGTTGGGGTTCTAGAGTGTCTACCCCAGCGGCCTTCTGGTCTTTGATGGGCATCATTCTGTCCAAGTCAAAGCGGTCTGCTCCATGGAGGGACAGGGTGCTACAGAGAACACAAGTAAAAACAAACCAGACGCAACGCATGATACTCTCCTGGATTTCCTTCTTCGTGTTATGATACACATCGCACCAGATGAAGGGAACAGGCAGGCCTGGGGTTTTTCTTGCCCTCTAACGGGGAAAAGCCTAAAACGAACGAGGAGATAAAGTTGTCGGCGACAGAAATGCAAATTATTGAACACCGCGAAAGTGTCATCCTAGAAAACAATGGGACACGCCTTTTTGCGATTTTACACCGCCCCGTAGTAGATCACCCTGTTCCTGTGGTACTTACATGCCACGGCTTTGCGGGGACGAAGGTGGGGCGCTACCGTCTCTATGTTCGTCTTGCTGAAGCACTTGCCAAGCAAGGGATAGCGACACTACGCCTCGATTTCCGCGGATGCGGCGACAGCGAAGGTAGCTTCTCCGACACCACCCTCGAGGGACAGGTCGCCGACGCTATGTGTGGCCTAGAGTTCTTAACCAAGCACCCCAACATAGACCCAAATCGCATAGGCGTCCTAGGGCGCTCCCTCGGAGGCCCCGTATCCGTGCTTGCCACACGCCGCTTTGCCCAAGCAAAAAGCCTCGTTTTGTGGGCCGCAGTCTTCCATGGCGACCCATGGATGGAAGAGTGGCAGGAGGCGCAGCGCTGTGCTCTAGAAGAGGGAGAGCTTCCTAGCGTCCTTCTCTTCCAGGGACATCTCGCTAATCCAGCACTATTTCAGCAGTTTTTTGGCGTCGATATGGCCGATGAGCTTGGAGCCCTCCATAAGCTGCCCCTGCTCTGCGTACACTCGCACCGCGACGAGATTGTCGACTACGAGCACGCCGAACACTTCCGGCATGCCCGCGAAGATGCTCTGGGGGCGACGCGTATCATCCGCTTGGAGCACAGCAACCACGACTTCTCCGACCCCAGGGAGCAGGAAACGACAATTCAAGAAACAGTGCGCTGGTTTAAAGAAACACTCTAACGTCAGGTAATACCATGGGCAACACCGAAGCTCTTAGGCATCAACGCCAGAACTACCAACCACAGCTACCTCCGGTATTACAGGACATTGAAGGCGCGTGTCTAAGGGCTAATGCTGAAGCACCTCCAACGACACCATTGCCAGAGCATTTTCCCAGCACACAGGGTCTGCCACACCTCCAGGTTGCAGCACTAGAAGGGTGCAGCGCCAGCAAAGCACCTCGCGTGGGCGTTGTCCTCTCCGGAGGCCAGGCGGCCGGAGGCCATAATGTCATCATAGGGCTCCACGACGCGCTACTGCGCAGGCACGGATGTGTGAACCTCATCGGCTTCCTCGGAGGCCCCAGCGGCATCCTCGACAACGAAGTAGTCGAGCTTAACGCCGACGTCATAGCTCCCTACCGTAACCAGGGCGGCTTCGACATGATCGGCTCCGGCCGCACCAAAATTGAAAGCCCCGAGCAGTTTGCCGCAGCTAAGAAGACGGTAGAAGCGCTACAACTCGATGGCCTTGTGGTGATAGGCGGCGATGACTCCAACACCAACGCAGCGCTCCTCGCCGAGTACTTTAAGGCCCACAACACCCCTTGCGCCGTTGTAGGGATCCCGAAAACCATCGACGGAGATCTCAAGACCGAAGATGTCGAGATCTCTTTCGGCTTCGACACAGCATGCCGCACATTTTCTGAAATCATCGGTAATATCGCCCGCGACGCACTGTCAGCAAAGAAATACACGCACTTCATCAAGCTCATGGGCCGCTCAGCATCACATATAGCCCTAGAATGTGCCCTACAGACACATGCTAACGTGACATTGATCGGAGAAGAACTCGCCCGCAACAAAGCCACCCTACGCGACGTCACCAAGCAGATCGCCGATGTAATCGCCGCACGTGCCGACGCCGGCAAAAACTACGGCATCGTCCTTATCCCCGAAGGGATCATCGAATTCCTTCCGGAAACAAAGCTACTCATCAGCGAATTGAACGCGCTGCTAGCAAAAGAGTCTAAAAGCTTCGATGCTCTCGCTACACCCGAGGACAAGGCCGCCTTCGTGGTGAAGAACCTGTCTGAAGAGGCCGCTAGCTGCTTCAAAGCCATCCCGCAACGTATCCAGCAGCAGCTTCTCCTCGATCGCGACCCCCACGGCAACGTACAGGTCTCAAAGATCGAAACAGAAAGACTGTTTATCGCGTCAGTGACAGAAGAACTCGCCAAAAGAAAGAAAGAGAGGACGTTCTCTGGGAAATTCAACGCACAACCCCACTTCCTCGGTTACGAGGGGCGTTCAGCGCTGCCGACAAATTTCGACGCCAACTACTGCTACAGCCTAGGTTTTATCGCAGCGCTGCTAGTGGAGCAAGAGGCCACAGGATACATCGCCGCCATCCGTAACCTCGCAGGGCCAGTAGACGAATGGCAACCTGCCGCTGTGCCCCTAGCGTCGCTGATCCATATGGAGACGCGTAAAGGCAAGGAAAAGCCCGTCATCAAAAAAGCCATGGTAGAACTCGAAGGCCCCGCCTTCAAGCACTTCGCCACACAGCGAAACCAGTGGGAAGTCAACGACGCCTACACCTTCCCAGGACCCATACAGTTCTTCGGGCCTCAAGATGTCACCGACCAAGTTCCGTTTAGCCTTGCATTAGAGCAAACCACTCCCGTGGTGTAGCTAGCGTAGTGCCCCCAGATCGGGGATAGACGCAGTGGACGCAGTGGACGCAGTGGACGCAGTGGACGCAGTGGACGCAGTGGACGCAGTGGACGCAG
>JAJFMA010000115.1 GCA_021772415.1 Chlamydiota bacterium | reverse complement strand
GTAGGCGTTCCTCATCGCGAAAGACTAAGTTCAAGATGCGTGCCAAATGAGGGCGCTTCGGGAAAATTGTGAGGAGGTGGGGGGAACACAGTACATGCCTTGTTTATAGCCTTTGAATGGATCTTCTTATCTACTTGCCCTTAAATGCCTTGAATATTTCAGAAACTTTTAACGCAAAGGCAAAGCTAAGCAAAGACGTAGAGGCGTTTTGATCATAAGAAAACGTAGGTTAACATCTTAGGTCACCTGATCAACACGTAATTATCTAAGACACTATCATTTCCCTCATGAGGCCCGAAGGGCCAGCTTATGATAGCCCCACCCGTGAGGGTGGGGTGCGATATATAACCACTCTGAGCCCTCTCGGTGCGACTTGTGGCCCCAGCTCATGGATCCAGAGAGGAAGACGAGTTCCTTCTCCCATCGCTTTGGGTAGAGTGCATTGTATCACCTCAATCCTCTGGGGCTACAAGCCGCCCCGAGGAGAGTGTTAAAAAATATCACTTCAATCCGTTAAAAGTGGGGTCAGGCCTGACAAAGTGACACTTCTTACTGTTTACCCCTGGTAACCAAGGGTGATTCTGGAGCAATTTTTCCAGTCCTAAACGGGAAGTGTCACTTTATCAGGCCAGGCCCCTTGCGCGGTCCTATTTTTTAACACTCTCGAGGGGGCTCAGGGTGTTTTTTTGTTTTACCCCACCCCTACTCTACCGTCTTTGCTTAGCTGCGCTAGCTGCGTCTTTGCGTTAAAGATCTTTCCGGTAGGAGCAAACCCATGCTCATATACTCACCGACTGGGATGGACCCGTATAAGGCATTTGGGGAATCGAGGAAGTAGACATTGAAACGGGATGGAACGAGCGCATCTGGTCTGACTATAGCTCAAGTCCTAATGGTATCCTAATCCCCTCGCCCGAAAAGCGAACGCAGCTTTCTGCGGATCCAAAGGACGATAATACGCAGGTCAAAACGAACTTTCGTTTGGGCTGCGTAGTATGTCTCTGACCCAAACTTCTCGACTTCGGTGGGGTTGTGGCCATGATCGACGTAGGCCAGGGTGATAGCTCCCACCTTACTTGTGAGGTATAGGTAGCGCCAGCTACTGGGGAGTACCCGTACTTGATCGGGAGCTCTCGGTGCGAGCCCTACGAAGTGCACTTGTCCACGCAGCATGTTGATGAGCGTCGGCAGGTGACGTGTAGAGCGCCATAGGCGGTGGAAAATGGGGTTCGTTGGAGGTTTTAAGGAGAGAAATTGAAAGGTCTTCCATCGTTCAGGCTCTCTGTAGGCAGGGAGACAGAGCATTTCGCGCTTTTGTAGGCCAAACAAGAGCGTGAGGACTGCGGTAAATGGCAAGGTGACGACAAAGGCAACGAGTGCAAGAGCTCTTTCTGTAAAGGATCCCAGATGCCTGCAGAAGGGGATGAACTCGAAGCGGCCAAGGATGAAGTCATCGCGGATTCTTACTGCGGCTTTATGAGATAGATTGATCAAGGTGTTGTGATCGACAATGCTGTTACGTATTTCCAGACCGCTTCCAACATAACTTTGCTGGCATAAGAGCGCGCTTTCAACTACAGAGTCGTGGTCGACATAACAGTTATTTTCTACAATGGCATTGGGTCCTACCACAGCTCCAGCCATAATTTGGGAGTGCTCACCGATAAACACAGGTGGCGTTAGGATCGCTCTGCTATGAATGACGCAGGCTCTTGATAGCCAAACCCCTGGTTCTACCATCTGTGCCGTTGAAGGAGCGTGAAAGTCTTTGGGGAGCGTCTCTAGAGCAAGCATGTTCGCATGACGTAAGCGCTCGAAGCTTTCAGTGGATAGCGATGGCGCTTTTGCAGTCACATGCTTGTGTTCAGGAATCTGCGAGGGTAAGCTGCTATAGGGTTTTTGGGGATCGAGTCTATCAAGTTGATCAGCGGCAAGAACTGCCCAGCCACTCCAGTCGTGTCCTTCTTGATCATATAGCAAAGCAGCCTTTTGGGATTTCAACGAAAACACGTGGGCTAGATCCCAGAAGGGTAGGACATCACCACGTCCCACAATAATGCGCTTATCGCTCCACCCATCCTTAACAGGTGCTAAGAAGGTAAAGGGCCGGTCGCAGTCCTTTACAAGGTGAAAAGTTAGCTCTACACCCCACCGTGAACCTTCCTCCAACTCGTACTCGATCATCTCTGGAAGGTGGCTAAGGACAAGGTGAATGGAGCTCACACCCTGGTGTGCCAAGTGTTCAATGATATGGACAATTATGGGTTTGTCAAAGATGCGGAAAAGTACTGATGGTTTGTGCTGAATCAAAGGATCCAATGCTTCACAGTAGCCTGTAGCATCGATAATGGCTCTCACGTCAATACGCTCCCTTGCCCATAAGAACGGCGGGAATGGTGCGCAGAAGTATTTTGAGATCATACCACAGGCTGCGGCTGCGGATGTATTCGATGTCCAACGTAACCTGCTGGTCGAAGGTAAGCTCCGAGCGGCCACTAACCTGCCATAAACCCGTAAGCCCAGGAAGCACGTCTAGGCGGCGGCGTTGGGCTAGATCATACAAGGCAACTTCCTCCGGAATAGGTGGTCGTGGACCTACAAGAGACATTTCACCCTTTAAGACGCACCAAAGTTGAGGTAACTCGTCTAAACTTGTGCGCCGCAAGATACGTCCAATCCAGGTGATTCTAGGGTCCTTCTTCATCTTAAAGGTGATGCTGTCGGCGCCATACTGATTCTGAGATGTTAGCTCTATCTTGATTTGGTCCGCGTTGACCTTCATGGACCGGAATTTTGGGAAGCTAAACTCTTTGCCCCAACGTCCAACACGACGGGCGATATAGAGAACGGACCCCCCGTCTGTACCCTTGATTAACAACGTAATCAAAATAAAAACGGGGATCAGCAAAACCAGTGCCGTAAGAGCAACAACGGTATCTATGCTTCGCTTAAATATCTTGGCGCCATTGACGACAAGCATCCAGGAATAGCGTTTTCTGAAATAGAAAAGCCGTGCCCGAAGGGTACGTGCTTTCCCATAGCGTTCAGATAGCCTAGCGATCAACTCCTGACGTTCGTCATGTGGCAGCGGTTTTCGGTCACCGAGCATTAATAACCCCTGTCAGTCTATTTGAACGAGCGCAAGGCCTCCTCAGGTGAATTGAAAATTTCGAAGATCTTGTGCATGCAGACAAGCTCAAACATCGTACGTATTGTGCGGCTCATCCCTGCGAGCTTTAAGTCGCCGCCTTTGCCGTGCAAGATCTTGAGTATCGATAAAAAGGCTCCTAACCCGGAACTGTCGATAAATTGTAGGCGGTGTAGGTCAAATACCGCTTGTGCTGTGCTTTCGTTATTGAGGAGATCGAGAATCTTCTGCTTGAAAAATGGTGTTTCTTTAGCATCGAGGTGTTCCCCTTCCAGAGTAACCACCAACACGCCTTCTTTGGTGTCGTGAGATATGTCCATATTCCCCTCATCGGTGATATATTGTTTGTAAATTTTAAGGTGATTCCACCCCTGCTCAGCTTCCTTTTTGGCATAGATCACTTTGTCAGCAATCTCACGGATAAGGTACCACCCAAAACCTGACGGTTTGTCTCCGGCAAAGCTGGGGTCGGGAACATCTGATGGATCAAACACGCGCCCTTGATCAGACAGCTCTACTAATACGCCGTCCTTGGTCAACTCTCCCTTAATGACAATATGTCCACGGGTCGTTGGGTATCCGTGTATGACAACGTTGCTGAAAGCTTCGTCGATGGCAAGCTGCAATAGTTCGCTAAGGCGTTCTTTGTCCCCAGGAGCATGCATGCAAAGCCTGTGGACAAAGTCACGTACAGCTTTGGCTTGCGAGAGCTCACTGCTGAACTTCGCGGCTGCCTGCTTAGCAAACTCCGGACACTGTGTGTCGCGAATGCGCATTGTGATGATAGTTATGTCGTCTTCAAACTGTGAGCTCTCGACAAAATCCACGACGGAGTTTCGGATCGTTGCGAGAAGCTCCGTAGCGGTTTGGTGCGTGTGGTTTTTGACTACATCCTTGAGGCGGTCTACTCCATACAGTTCCCCCGCTGGGGAACGTGCTTCGGTGACACCGTCAGAGTAGAAGACAAAAATGTCGTCGACGCCGTAGGAGATCTCCTGACCACGGAAGGTGTCTTCTTCAGTAACACCCAGAGGGAAGTTGTCGCCCTCTAGCTCCGCGACGCGTTTCTCGCTTGCACGATAGTGCAGAGGTTTTGCCGAGCCACAGTCAACATAGCTAAATGTTGCCCTAGGCAGGTCGAAACGCCCATAGAATAGGCAGACGAAATACTCCAGGTTAATGAGGCTCGGTGTGAGTTCCTGGTGCACCTTGTGAATGACTTCTTGTGGAGAGAATACATCGTCGCGCCACACACCATGCTCATCGAAGACTTTTAGGCGGTTGAAGGGCACGGCAAAACGCGTGAGCTGGTTCTTAACAGCAGTTCCCACAAGAGCCGCAGCAATACCCTTGCCCATAACATCCCCGAGGACGACATCGAAGAGATCCGGCAGAGGACGGTAGAAGTCAATGAAGTCGCCGTCGATTTCCTGTGAAGGTGAGGTGGTGGCGTTGAGTTCTACACCTGGAACATCGTTAGGAGGGTGTCCTAATAGCATCACCTCATGAATACGCGCTCCCAGGCGAAGCTCTCGCGTGAGGTGGTCGTGTGTGCGCACCAACTCGCGATGCTGCTTAGTGGTTAAATCTTGAAGGCGGCGGTTTTCCTGGATTAACTGATACTTATCTACGCATGCAGATACCGTCTGTGTTAAAGCTCTCTCGTCCCAGGGCTTTAGGATAAACTGCGCAGCCTGCCCCACATTGATGGCATCGACGACAACGTCGAGGTCTGCGTGGCCAGTAAGGATGATCCTGATGGCGTCTTTCTGAATTTTGATCGCTTCCTTAAGAACTTCAATACCACTGATGTCTGGCATCTTCTGGTCACAGATGATAACAGCGACCTCGTGGCGATGCAGAAGCTTTACCGCTTGGTCTCCGTTGCTAGCCAAGAGGATTTTTCGGTGTGGGCTACTCAGAGTTTTGTCTAAAGCCTTGAGTATCAGATCCTCGTCGTCGACGATCAAGATCGTCGCAACTTTTTGCAAGGTCTCGTTCGACTCCTCGATACGAGGCGCAGGTGCTTCTAGCGATGTCGTCATACAGCGCATTCTCGGCTAAGAAGGTTAGTGCGGGCTCTCTACCCCTTCACCCTCATTAAGATCCGCTTAAAGTTTTTTTTCAACACGATTCAGTGAATGGCTTAGGTTAACAGGTCTTATGCAGGATCGGATATTTGGGATGTCGAACGAATTAGTGTTGTTGTGAATTAGCTGCAACTGTATTGTATTTATAAATAAAAACAACCAAACGATTTATTTTCTATGGAAAAAGAAATTTCGACGTCTCTCATCCTTAACCAAGGTTTCCGTCTTCTAGGTCACTACTGGCGACGTACTCTTGGCGCATTGATCCTATCCCTGCTCCCAGTGCTCATCCTTGATAGCTTCAGTACTGCCATCGTTACTCTGTTTCGGAAAGGCGGGTACACCGAGATCATGTGTTTGGCAGTTCCCTATTTTGTTTCTGGGACAGGGTTTGCTGTTCTTGTACTTGGGTGGACTTTTATGGCGTGGAACTCGGCCAGAGGCGGCACTCTTCAAGAGCAGCCCCACCCCCGCGTCGCCAGACGTCTGTTTGGCTATGTCATCTATTGCGTCGCGCTTGGTTCCGTCGTCGCCATATGTATCACCGCGCTTGTGATAGCACATGGGACGGCGGAAATAACTTCTCTGTCACCGGCCGCCGTTATTGCCCTTGATATCTTCGCGCTCAGTGCGCTGGCGTTAGTAGTGACGCTAGCTTATGGTGGCGCACTTACTCCCTTTTTCATCGCGCATAAACATTTGAGCTTTGGAGCTGCCCTACACCAGTCTCTGCGCGCCACTAAAGGACTACGTCTGAAACTGCTAGGGGCGGACTTTGTTTTTTTACTCGCGGTCAGCCTTGTGTTTAATGTCCTATTTTGGGGGCTAGTGCTTGTTGGAGGCCTCGCTATTGGAGGAGGCAACGTCATAGGTATTGCGATCGTCTTGATGGTTCTTTCCGCTGTCGAGAGTACTGTCGTCAGTGTGCTACTAGGGCTTATCTTCATTATAGCATTGTCCACGAGCCGAGGGACTGTCTACGCCCACATCCAAACTCGGTTATCTTAAAATTCCCTCAAGTAATCTTGGTAACTTTGCGTTTCAATCGCGTATGTAGCGAGCCGTTGTGCATGTAGCGAGCCGTTGTGCATGTGGTTTGGTTAGGATGCACGAAAAGAAGCGCAGAGACGTAAAGAACAAGAGGCGCAAAGGGCTTCGTAGCCCTAGGACTCATGGAGCCGTCGCTTGGTCTTTAGTCTTGCCAAATCTTGGTCCTGAACCGGAGTTTTTTCTGTCTTCCTTTGCGTCTTTGAATCTTTGCTCCTTTGCGTTTCAATCGCGTATGTAGCGAGCCGTTGTGCATGTAGCGAGCCGTTGTGCATGTGGTTTGGTTAGGATGCACGAAAAGAAGCGCAGAGACGCAAAGAACAAGAGGCGCAAAGGGGCTTCGTAGCCCTGGGACTCTTGAAGCCGTAGCTTGGTCTTCAGCCTTACCAATTTTGCCAGGATCGTCGCCATATCAGCCGTTTGATTCATATATAGAATCATAACATTAATTGCTGATAATTAATGTTTTATGCTATGTTTATTTCAACCAAACAACCAAAAGAGGTGCATTGTGGAAAAGCTTGCCGCGATGATGATTGTCCGACGTACACTTGCTACCCTAAAGACTCACCTATCAAAAATACTCGCAGCAAGTGCTGTGACCTGTGTACTGGCTTTGGGAGTGCTGTTTTTATGGGGTACGCACCAGATAAGTGAGCAGTTTGGACATTCTATTGTTCATGAGGACAAGATTTCAGGGCTGATCGTCGCCCTTGGAGTCGTCATTTGGACACTTATAGTAGGGGCGATATGGAGCTCTCTAACATTCCACGCTGCGCAAAAAAAGAGCATTAGCTTTAAAGCGCTGTTGCCTCCCGTAACAACCTGGAAAGCAAGTGCGCTGTATTGGCTGAGTGCTGCAGCCGTATTGTCTTTTGCCCTATGGATTGGGGCCCTACCTCAAACTCTCTCTCATCCTGATGCGATGTTTATGTTTGGGATTTCCCAAGACTCCTGGCTCCTCGGATGGAGCGGCACCGTTGCGACGGCAGTTATCGCCGCTAGCCTAGCCGGAGGCTTT
Source organism: Chlamydiota bacterium (assembly GCA_021772415.1). GTDB lineage: Bacteria > Chlamydiota > Chlamydiia > Chlamydiales > JAJFMA01 > JAJFMA01. The sequence goes on along the minus strand of JAJFMA010000115.1, from coordinate 3,518 downwards.
GTCTACAATTTTGCGATGGCTCCCTACCTTATCATGGATGGCTATTCGTCTAGCTTTAAGGCCATGCGAGTATCGTTCCACATGATGAAGGGCTCGCGCCTGCGATTGTTTCTCGCCGATGCCATCTCATATGTGATTATCTGGGTTACAACAAATGCAGCGCTACTGTCATTTATGGTCTTCCTTTCGAATCTAGACAACTTCTCAGAAGCCTCCTTCTGGGTGTTCTTTGCACTAATGTGGTTGTCGTTGGTAGCGATGAATCTCACGCCTTTAGTCGTTAGCTTCCTCAATCGTGGAGTTCTCTACGCTCATCTGCGCAAGCAAATTGCGGAGACACTGTCTGTAGATGAATAAAGGCCTTGTCTAAATTCGACGAAGCCCGATCGTGCGACATTTAGAAAAGTCATTTATAATTGATAATTAGTGGGTTAGGCTGTATAATCGCGGCCTAAAATAGCACTCAACCATAATTTTTCGATTTCGGAGATATCTTGAGCGAGAGATTCCTACACAGGATAGAGAGTCCACGTCGCCACGATAGAAAAAATGGCGTCTCATCGTAATGGGATGTGAAAATAGGGAGAATTTAGTGAATAAATTTGTTGGAATTTTGGATATCGTCGAAAGTTCACTGAAGCAAATGAGGGCTAGGTGGTGTTCTGTTCTGTTAATTTCTGTATTTATGTTTGTCCTATATGTCTTAAGTACATTACTGGTAAATATATGTTCGGCGTTTCTCTTTGGCCCCGAGTCTATTGTTGGCTTCGTATTTTCAATAGCGCTCACTTGTTGCGTCTATTCTTGGGTATACCTCGTGTGGTGCGTAGCTGGTGCTCAGCTTGTCCGTGGGCAAGCGTTGAAGTTGGGTGCTATATGGCCATCGCTAGGACAGAGTCTGCGTAGCATGCTCTTTACGGGGGCGCTAGCTGCAATTGTGCTTCTTATTTTACTAGGGACTGGCATCAATTGTTTTATTATTGAATGGATCTTTCCTGGATTGGATGATGTGTTTTTAGAACACTCAAATCTCGGACTACAGGTGTCCGCTATTTACGCGCTGGTGTTGATTCTAACTTGGATGACGCTCTGCTACAGCTACGCGCTTGTGCCTAACCTGATAGTGTCGGGACGAAACAAAGTGACTCGTGCAATGGCTACATCATCGCGTCTGATGCGGGGACAGCGGCGTTCACTCTATTTCGCAGATCTTGTTCTTATCTTACTATTGTGCCTTATTCCCTTAGGTGTTGGGATAGCTCTGCTCTCATTTAGCCTATCAATCGACGCAACGGTTCCCTCTGTATTTGTTGCAGCTATCGGATTCGGATTATTCGTGGTTGGAGGAGGGATGGGCCATGTCGTGGTGCCTGTGAACCATGCGGTGCTGTTTGCCTACTACGACAGGATCGGCGCCCTCGCCGAAGTCGAAAAAACAACGGAAGTGGACGTTAGCGCTGCCTATCAATAGAGTAACGCGGTAGATCTTAGGGCTCGATACTTAACGAGTTAAGGTGTATCCTTTCCGCCTGCATGGTAATTAAACCTAAATTCGACATAGTTCGTTGTCATGACGTGAAAGTAGGGAGAAATTTGTGAAAACACTTAAATGTACTCAGATTCTGAAGAAATCTCTAAAGCACTTTAAAGCGCATTGGCTTTGGATTTGTGTGACCGCTGCATTAACGGTCCTGTTGAGTTTCGTCGTGGGTTTTATCTTCGGTGCCGTGCTTGAGCTGATTATGGGTGCCGAGTCTGTGGCTTCAGTGGTCATAGTAAACGTCTTGTCATGGTGTGTCGCAGCTTGGACCTGCGTTCTATGGACGTCGATTGGTATGCGTTTAGGGCGAGGGAAATTTCCCAAAATCTCCGCTGTACTTCCCTCATTCCAGCAATGGAAGCGTATTATGCTGTTTTTTGTATTTATGTTTGTAGCTCTGGTCTTGATTGTCATGGCGGCTGCTGTCCCGCCTGTGCTCGTCGGGTTAGTGATGGCTGGCTCAACGACATTGCCTGAAGCAGTGTCTATTGCTGTTGTTGTAGTTTATGGGTGCATCGTAGTAGGGGTTTTTTGGACTCTGATCTACAGCTATACCTTGGTGGCAAACCTCATTGTCGAGGGACATAAGAGTGTTATCGGTGCGATGCGACTATCATCACGTCTTATGAACGGCATGAAGCTGCGTCTCTTTGTCGCTGACTTGGCCCTTATTGGCACCTTGGTACTTACTCCAGCGATTCTGGCATTCGTCACATTTGCACTTGTGGTAGAAGCAGCCATGAGCCCAGTTGTCATTCTTGGATGGCTTGCTGGTGGTCTGTTATTGCTGGCTGTTGTTGCGCTTGCCACAGCGGCACTTCCGTTGAATCGTGGTGTCCTCTATGTGCATCTTGAAAAAAGTGGTGTGCTTGCTAAAGCCGCAGCTCGACGCAATCCCGTTGAACAATGCGAAGCGTAACATATTTTAGGTGAAGCCCAACACGATGCTCGTAGGTGTAGTGTTGGGTTTTTAGTTTGGTGCAATGAGTGGGCTGTGTATACTCGTCCTGGATTGAAAGTGAATATTTAATTTTAGGGTCGATCAAATGGCAAAGATACGCACATGGCATCTATTCAAAGTAGGTTTGGCGGCATTGAGAGCCTACAAAAAGGCGGTTGCTGTCGCATTTCTACTTACGCTACTGGCCTTGCTGGTTAAGGTGGCCGGGTTTGCTATTCTGAGCTACTTCCTTGGTGAAGCTGGGGGAGTAGGAGTAAAGTATGTCTCTACTATGATCGATAGCTTTATCTATCTGATGTGGGCATTTTTCTCTCTGCGACTATTGCGTAAGCAGTCAATCGATTGGAAGAGCATCTGGCCCAGAGGCGACGCGTTTAACGTCTTCATGCAGGCTTCGGCTTTAGCTGTCATCGCATTCATGCTCGTTTGTCTCTGTGTCGCTTGGCCCTTAACGAATATCATAGCGAGCTCCCATCCCGAACTGGAATACTATGCCCTTATTCTATCTATCGCCGGAGCCTTAGCGTTTGTCTGGTACCAAATAGCCATGGTGCCTTTCTTGATACTCGACAAAAACATGAAATGCATACGGTCGATAAAGCAGTCTTACGCCATGATGCGTGGCTACCGGTGGAAGCTTTTTCTCGCCGATGCACTTCTATTCCTTTGCGGCGCTTTAGTGGGGCTTGTCATCTTTTTGGGACTAGTGAGCTTCCACGAACTTGCCGTCCCTGAAGGAGGGGTCGGAGAGATTGTGATGGCACTGCTCTATGCAACTCTTGGAATTGCTTTTGTTACCTGGATCTTTCCAGTATTCGCCGTCATCCACGGAGCCCTCTACGCGCAGCTAGAGAAGAGCGTCGCAGTTGTCAACATCGAAGCCGACACCGAACCCCTCACAGAGTAAAAGAGTGCCGAACAAAAGCGGCACTCTCTGCAGGATCTGATTCAATTATACACGCTCACCTGGGTGAGCATCTGTACGCGCTCTATCTGCCGCCCTTGCGAGGGGGTAAA
>JAJFMA010000114.1 GCA_021772415.1 Chlamydiota bacterium | reverse complement strand
TTGATGATGAAATGACCATTATCCCATATGATCTCGCACATTTTCCGGCGGCCTGAAAGGCCAGCAAGATGTATAGCCCCGGGCGTAGCCCGGGGTAAAGGTCAAAATACACTCTGAGCGCTGTAGGTGCGACATAATTACACGAAACATGTGTCGCACCTACAGCGCTCCGATGATTGATTAGCCTACCTGGGGCTACACCCCAGGCTATACAGGTGGCCAGCCCTTCGGGCCTCAAAAAGGAGCTCGGTGGTGCATTTTTGTTTCGTTACTGTTCATCCACGGCTACACATATGGCATGCGGCGTCAGACCCTAGCTTTCACTGGTTAGGCGTGTGAAGGTTTCGAGGCCTGCTTCTGTGAGCTTGGCTTGGTAATTCACATGTGCTTGCCACTCGCTGAAATTGATGTGCGCCTTGCTCTTCAAAGTTCCTGGGTTGTGTGCGAATTCGGTGCCGCCTCCGGGGATCTCAAAGACGCCGCTTGGGTAGCCACCAGTGAGTTTTGCAGTAAGGAACACTTCGGGCTTGCCACTTTTCTCTGCTGGGTTTGCGTAGAGGTGGTAGTGCTGCGATAGGTGCCCAGGAGCGTAGATGGGTGTAAGGTGAAAGCGTTCAGTAAGATGGCGAGCCGCGCTATGAAAGAGGAAGTTTGTTGCACTTTGACACATGATGCCACTGATTCTGAAGGTCACCTCTTCGTCATTGCCAGTAAGTGCATAAATCTGAGCGACAACAATTTCGGCCTTCTCTTTTTCGGTGAGCTCTGCCCCTTCGGGAAAGGCGACGAGTTTGTCGTTGATGTAGAGCTGTCCGTTGCCAACCATTCTGTGGATGTCGGACTCGAGTATGCTGCTCCAACGCACAGAAGTGCCGTCGATATCGAGAGTGCGTACAGTGCTGTATTGACCCATTCTGACTAAGGTGGCTTTGTCTTCGATCATCATCTGCTTGTGGAAGCCGTCTGTTTTGATACGGTTTTGAAGGACGCGCCCCTCATCGAAGGGGATCTTGGCCTCTATAGGTTTAGACGACCAATACCCTGAAAACCATCCGGATTTGGGGGCTGCAGAGCGATCTGCTATCACGGTATCGTGTTTTTGGGAGCGAAAGGAGAGGGTGGGCATCCAGTTCCATAGCGAGGAGCTTGAAGACGCTCCGATTACCTGTACTGGCTTGTCTATTACCACCGGTATTGCGGGTTCTTCAACACTAAGGATCTCTTCTACGACTTCACGGATGACGACATGGGAAGCTTCTTCAACAGCAGAGTGCTCTTGGGAACGTAAGTACAGGAGCGCCTGTTCAGGATCGTCGATCATCGCTAATGTAAGATCTGTATTATTCATAACTATTCCTCTTGTATATGTTTGTTATTTATAAGTATCTTAAACTAAACAGTTATGCGTTTAATAAAGCGCTTGTTAAGTTTGTGTAAACATGTATTACTATGATGAGATTTGAAGAACTTTTGCTATTTTGATATAATTAAGGAGAGAAGCGTATCTACAGTGTTACACTGTTTTTGGAGAAGTGACCCATGCCTGATGGAGGCGACGACAATATTTTTGACGTGGCAGGAGCCCAGCGGCCGAAGAAGCGCCCTGCGCCGACGGAAGAGACCGCCGTGTTACCTGCTGTCCCAGACTCCTATCCTTCTGGCGACGAGGAGCTTTTCAAACGCTTCGACAGCGTGCGAGGGCTACGCGATGATCTTGAAAGGAGCTTAGATGAAGTCTATGGGAACACTGGCCTAAATAAAGATGCCGTAGAGCGTTTTCTTGACAATCCTTCGAACTTCAAAGACCTTGATTTTGATGGCACGCAGCGTCAAAGAGACATCATGCAGCGTGAAGTCGAGAAAATGGCTGGAAAAGATGCCGTCGACAAGCGGGCCGAAAAACTTAAAAAGAAAGCCATGAAGAAGCGCCGCAGTAAGTCGCGGGGATTACGAAGAAACTGGATCGATATGCGGTAGGGGCAATGATTGAAAGGATAGATTTTCTGATGCCTCCAGCGCATCGCAGTGGCTATGGGGTATTGCCTCATTTTACACGCTCGCTGATGGCAGCGGTGCAGCGCCGCGGTATTGATTGTCGGCTGTTAGGGAACGAAGATGGGCCCACGCCTAACCTCATCCCACAACTTCTTTTGGATCCTCCGGATTGCACAGTGTCGTTTAATGGCTTGCTGCCTGACCAAGACGGCAAATTTTTGTGTGATTCTATCGAAGTCCCTCATGTGGCGTGTCTTGTGGACTCACCGAACAAGTTTCTTTCCATGGTTCAAAGTCCCCTAAATATTCTGACTTGTGTTGATAAAGCATGGGCAGATTTCTTTCGGGGGCTGCGTCACGACAATACCTTCTTTATGGCCCATGCCGTTGATGTGGAGTTCGATGCTGAAGAGGAGTTCGAGAAGGACTACGACGCCGTCTTCCTTGGGACATGCCTAGATATCGAAGAACGCAGAAGAAACTGGCAGCGAGAGTATCCCGAGGGCTTGGGCAAGGTTTTGGACGCCGCTGTAGAAATAGCGCTTGGAGACCAGACGACGTCCTATATGGAGGCATTTTCTCAGGCTATGGATGCACGCCTACGCAAGCACGGCGATGTCGATCCCTCGAAATTTAACTATTCAGACCTATTCGATGATCTTGAGGTCTACATTCGCGGCAAAGACAGGATCGAGCTTTTGCGTGCCATGAAGGATGTCGATGTACACGTCTTTGGGACAACCAGCGGCTCGAAGGGCTGGGACGAGTATCTAAAAGGTAGTGGGGCTAAGGTGACGGTACATGGGCGTGTCTCCTATGCAGAAGCGCAGGATATCATGCGCCGTAGTCGTGTCGTACTTAGCAGCTGTCCCACGATTAAGCGAGGTGCCCACGAACGTATATTCACTGGTATGGTTGCAGGGGCGGCTGTGCTTACCAATGACAACGCTTACGTCAGTCAGCACTTTAGTCATGGTGAGAATATCTTGCTCTATAAACATGGCGACTACGCCGCAGCAAATGCCGCAGTAGCAGATATTTTGGCGGATGAGAAACGTCGAAAAGAGATGAATATGATTGGCAAGTCTCTTGTTCTTAACCACCACACTTGGGACCAGCGCGCCAAAGTTCTCTTGGATCAGCTCACACAGATTCTAAGAGCGATGGGCTAAGCTAGCTCCACTGTCAAGCGCGTTTCTTTTCGTTGGGCATCAGTAAGCCATATGCCCAGCGGCTCGTTGCCGATACGACAGAAACGCAAAGACGCAAAGAGAGAAAGACGCAAAGAAGTTATTTTTAAATTAATCTCTATATGTCTCTGTTGCTCTACGATGAAAATTCAACAAGGCGCAGTGTCCCTGATTAGTTGATGCTCAATCACATATCCGAATTCAATTAACAGACGCAGTACTTAAGTAGCTATTTTTTTTTGTTCATTCGCCCAACATATTGCTGTGGGCGTCATTCACGGATCCGTGTAGGAGCCTGAAGTTACCTTTGCGTCTTTCTCTCTTTGCGCCTTTGCGTTTCTTTTCGCGTGGTATCAATAGGCCATATGCTGAACGGCTCGTTGCCGATATGATAGAAACGCAAAGACGCAAAGAGAGAAAGACGCAATATTGTAGAACTTGGATGGGGAAGTTGGATATCTGGGTGAAGTGGACATCATGGACGCAATGGACTATCCTGCCTGTCCCTTTAAGTACTAAACGGATTCATGGACTCGAATATTTCCCAACTCAAAAATTGGTTTTTAGACAGGCGTCGTGATCTGCCGTGGCGCCAGGATCCGACTCCCTACGCTGTGTGGGTGAGCGAGGTCATGCTGCAACAAACTCAGGTTGCTGTTGTCATCCCCTACTTTGTGCGATGGATGCAGCGTTTTCCTACAGTGGAAGCGCTGGCGGAGGTGTCTGTCGATGAAGTCATTAAGCTATGGGAAGGGCTTGGCTACTACTCCCGTGCTCGCAATCTGCATGCTGGCGCCCGCTATGTTGTGGATGCGTTGGGCGGTGTGTTGCCTAATGATCCAGCGATGCTTGCTAAGATCAAAGGTCTGGGGCCCTACACCGTAGCAGCTATTCGCGCCTTTGCCTTTCATGAAAAAGCGCTTGCTGTCGACGGCAACGTCTTACGTGTGTTGTCGCGCTACTTTGATCTGCATGAAGATATCGGTAAGCCATCTACGGTGTCAGAGCTACGAGAGCGCGGAGAGGCTCTGCTTCCTGATGTCGAGCCATGGATTGTTGCCGAGGCGCTCATTGAGCTCGGTGCTACCGTCTGCCGACGCAGTGCCGAGTGTAAAGAGTGCCCGTTGGGGAAAGGCTGTTTAGCGCAGCAACGCAATACCTATGCAAGCTTACCTGTGCGACGCCAGCGTCCTAAAACTGAAAAGCTTTTTCGTGCTGTTGCGGTGATCAAGAGTGCACGTGGAATACTGCTAAGACGCGGTGAAGTGGGCAAAATCATGCACGATCTCCATGAATTTCCTTATTTTGAAACGGAAAAAAGTGGGATGACAGCAGAGAGTATTGCTGAGCAAATGGGCGTTCCTTTGGAGCTTGACTATCGCATGCCTAAGGTGACACACAGCTTTACAAAATATCACGTCACACTAGACCCTTTCGTTTTTAGCTGCCCAGAGCCGACAGAATTAAATGGATTTCAATGGCACGAATGGGAGCAGATCTCCCAGCTGGCATTTTCATCAGGACATAGGCGTGTGCTAAAACGCCTTATGCAGGAGCATTAATATGCGCGTACTACACACCGAAGCATCGAATGGCTTTGGCGGCCAAGAAATTCGCATTTTACGTGAAGCCATCGGCATGCGTGAGCGGGGTCACGAGGTCGTCATCGCCGTACAGAAGGGCGGTAAACTGGTTGATGCTGCGCGCAGTGAAGGCTTTGAGGTGTATGAGCTCCATTTTCGCCAAAAGCATGCCCTGAAGGATTTGTGTGACCTAAAGAAAATCATTCGTCAGCATGACATAGAACTCATTAACACTCACTCGTCTTGGGACGCGTGGATTGGTGGCATGGCAGCGCGGCTTTTCGGTGTGAAGGTTCTGCGCACCAGGCACCTGTCGACGGCAATACGTCCAGGATTGAATAGTCGCGCACTATACGGATGGCTCGCCGACCGCGTTGTTACCACTTGCGAGGAAACAGCCCAAGTGATTCGTCGGCAGGCTAAACGAAGCGAGAGCGACTGTTATTCCGTTGCTACTGGTATTGACCTGGAGCAAATGGATCGCTACAGCAATGCTACGGGGGATTTTCGGGCCCAGCACGGTTTGGATGATACCCATATCGTAGTGGGGACCGCCTGCGTCTTTCGTTCGTGGAAAGGTGTCGAGACCTTAATTCGTGCAGCAAAGCTGCTTGAGCACCACCAGCATCTGCGTTTACTTCTTGTCGGCGATGGCCCCGCAATGCAGTGGTACCAAGATATTTGCGAAGAGTTACATATTCAAGATCGTGTGGTTTTCACAGGGTATTTGAAGGATCCTCTGCCGGCCATCGCGGCCATGGATGTCTTTGCACTGCTAAGCACTGCCAATGAAGGGGTCAGCCAGGCAGTTTTACAGGCTGCCGCTTTGAGTAAACCCCTTGTGACAACACGCACCGGTGGCTTGGACGAGGTCTGTCTCGAAGCGCAAACAGGCTTCCTTTGCCCTGTTGGAGATCAAAGAAAGGTTGCTGAATGCCTAGAGAAACTCGTGGAAGACCCTATCTTGCGGTTGAGCATGGGCCAAGCAGCGCGCATCCTCGTTGAAAAACGCTTTACCATGAAGGCTACACTAGACCGTATGGAGCAGACCTACCAGGCTCTGGTCTAGCATAAGCCGCCCCAAGGGGCTCAGAGTGTCTTTTTGCCCCTACCCCACCCTTCTGGGTGGGGCTACAATGAGTCGCCCCTTCGAGAGTGTAAAGTAATTGGCGTTGATGATGAAATGACCTTTACCCTACATGAGCTTGCACATTTTCCGGCGGCCTGAAAGGCCAGCAAGATGTATAGCCCCGGGTAAAACCCGGAGTGAAGGTAAAAACAGGTTCTGAGCCCTATAGGGGCGACATATGTACGCGTTCATCTGCCGCCCTTCCAGGGCTCAAAATCCTTTTTATGTCCACCCCGGGTTTTATCCGGGGCTATACATCTCGTCAGCCCTTCGGGCTTCAAAAAAGGAGCCTTCGGTCTATTTCTTTACACTCTCTTCGGGGCTCAGAAATAGCAAACTTCACTTGACGCCCTAAAAGGGGTGGTGGAAATTTCACGTCCATTACGTCCATTACGTCCATTACGTCCATTGCGTTTCTCCCCTGCCCGTGCCCGTGTGCGTGCCCGTTCGTTTTTGTTCATAGCGTCTACCTCCTACACATCTTTTCTCTTAGCTTGGGATCTGGTATATATATGGCCTTATCCCAGGGGCAGAAAAGATGGTAGAACAGGAGTATCGGCGCCGAGCTGAGGCGTTAGTGAATCAGGCGCGACGTGGAGAGCGCACGCCGGAGCAGCGCTGTGATGATGCGGTGGAACTCGCATCGTGCATGCTGCCTTGGGCGAACAGCTTGCTTAAAAGCGATGAAGCGCGTCTGCAACGTCATCTTGCGGGCATGATGGAAGCTGCTAACGGTAAGGTCTTTGCTGCCAGCGTTACCGACCAATGCTTCCGTAGTGACGATCCTGCCCGCGTCGCCGACCAGCTGTCGTATCTGTTGCGTCGCTATGGTGTTCCGTCATTTTTATCGTGGTATGAGCGCGCAGGCCTTTCGCTATTTCAGTGGCTGGCTTGGCGCTTTCCCAAAGTCTTTGTGCCGATGGCGCGCAAGATGCTGCGTCATGAAGCCGCGCGTGTCATCTTGCCTGGTGAGGAGCGGGCCTTAAAGAAATATTTGGAGCACAGGAAAACTCAAGGTGTGCGCGTTAACCTCAACCACCTTGGCGAGGCGATACTTGGTGAGGACGAAGCCCTGCGGCGCCTAGATGTCTATTTGCACGACCTTGCTAAGCCTGAGGTCGAGTACATATCCGTCAAAATCTCGACGATCTACAGCCAGCTAAACCTCCTTAGCTATGACGAAACATTGGAAGTATTGGCCGAGCGCATGCGTCAGCTCTATCGTGTGGCCGGGCAGCACACCTACACGCGCCCCGATGGCAGTGAGGTTCAGAAATTTGTGAATCTCGATATGGAGGAGTATCACGACCTACATCTGACCGTTGATGTCTTTAAGAAAGTTTTGGATGAGCCCGAGTTTCGGGATCACTCCGCGGGCATTGTGTTGCAGGCGTATCTTCCGGATTCCTATGATGCTCAAGTGTCCTTGACGGAATGGGCCATTAAGCGCGTTGCAGAAGGTGGGGCGCAGATAAAAATTCGTTTGGTTAAAGGCGCCAATCTTGCGATGGAGCAGGTGCATAGCTCCTTACATCGTTGGGAGCAGGCTCCCTATTCGCGTAAGGTCTATAGCGACGCTAATTTCAAGAAAATGCTGCAGTATGGCTGTGAGCCTGTACGTACACGTGCTGTGCGTTTGGGAGTGGGAAGTCATAATATCTTTGATATCGCCTACGCTCTGTTACTTAGCGTTGAAAAAGGTGTTGGTGACAGCGTAACTTTTGAGATGCTTGAGGGTATGGCAGATCACCTGCGTCGCGTAGTGCATCAGCTTAAGGGCGACATCTTGTTGTACTGCCCAGCGGCCTCAGAGCACGAGTTTCATACTGCTATCGCCTACCTCATCCGGCGCCTCGATGAAAACACGGGCCCAAAACACTTTTTGCGTGATTCCTTCTCCCTGGAGCTTGGTAGTGACGTTTGGAAGGAGCAGGAAGCTTATTTCAGAGATGCCTGCGCGGAGATGTATACTGTCTCCAGCACCCCTCGCCGAGTTCAAGACAGACGTGGAGCGCCACAACATCTTGAGGCTGTAGAACCCTTTGATAATGAACCTGAAACCGACTGGGCATTGCAGGAAAACCGTAAATGGATCCAGAACTTAGTTGATGAGACATCATGGCAAGAGGTTCGAGATGTCCCTCTTGTGGTCGCTGGCAACGAGATCTCGGATGGCGCCAGCTGGCGCGTTGTTCACGATCCTTCGGATCCGAAGACGCCGCGTTATCGCTATTTGCTAGCGACTCCAGAGCAGGCAGAAGAGGTGTTGCAGTGTGCAGAAGCCTCGAAGAGCTCATGGGGACAGACTTCTGTAGATGCGCGGGCTGACTTGCTAGCGCGTGCGGCGAGGTCGCTGCGAGAGCGCCGTGACGCCGTCATGAAAGCCATGATTTTTACTTGCGCAAAAACAGCAGTGGACGCCGATACCGAGTATGCCGAGGCCATCGATTTTGTCGAATACTACTGGAGAAATCTCGTTGAACTCGAATCCGTACACGATGTCAGATGGACAGCTAAAGGCACAGTGCTTGTGGCGCCCCCTTGGAACTTCCCTGCTGCTATCCCTGTTGGAGGCGTCTGTGCCGCTCTAGCCGCTGGTAATACCGTCATCTTCAAGCCCGCTCCGGAAGCGGTGATGGTAGGGTGGGAGGTCGTACAAGCTTTCTGGGATGCGGGTATCTCTCGTGAGGTCCTGCAATTCGTGAATGGTGAAGACGAGACTGTCGGCACACAGCTTATTAAAGATTCACGTGTTGACGCAGTCGTTCTCACAGGTGCTTCGGAGACAGCGCGCCACTTTCTAAAGATGCGCCCTAGCATGGATCTCATGGCGGAGACAGGGGGTAAAAATAGCCTCATTGTGACGAAGATGGCAGACCGTGATGTCGCGGCGCACAACGCCATTCAGTCGGCCTTTGGTCACGCCGGTCAAAAGTGCAGTGCATGTAGTCTGCTGATTTGTGAGGGCGAGGTCTACGACGATCCCATCTTCCGTCGGCAGCTTGTCGACGCGGCTAAGAGCTTAGCAGTAGGCCCTTCCTGGGATTTGAGAACGCGTGTAAACCCTCTCATTAGAGCGCCAGGACCGGAACTACAGCGCGGGCTGACGCAGCTCGATGAAGGTGAGGAATGGCTACTTAAGCCCGAGGTCGATCCTAGCAATTCCAATCTGTGGTCTCCTGGGATAAAGATAGGAGTTAAGCCTGGAAGCTTCTCTCACCGGACCGAGTTTTTTGGACCCGTGCTATCTGTCATGCGGGCAAAGTCCTTGGAGCAGGCTATTCGTATCGCCAATGGGACTCCTTATGGGTTGACGGCAGGTTTGAGCAGCCTGGATTCACGGGAACGCAAATATTGGCGTGAACATATTGACGCAGGCAACTGCTATATCAACCGCGGTATCACCGGTGCTGTAGTGCGTCGCCAGCCCTTCGGAGGATGCAAGGACAGCAGCTTTGGACCCGGATCTAAGGCTGGTGGACCCAATTATTTAATGTATCTGATGCATCCTGAGCAGCGTGGTATGCCCGATGATCAGGACCACCCCTTTGATTGGGTTCTAAGTTGGCATCCGCAAAATTTAAGCGACGAGGATATCGTTGTCTGGCATGCGAGCCTAGGGAGCTACTGCTACCACTGGAATCGCTACTTTAGCCACAAGCATGATCCTAGTGGTATCTTGGGAGAGGAAAATTTTCTGGAGTACCTGCCGCGATCTGTCTCCCTGCGTGTCTCTAAGCAGGATAGCCCACTCGATGTGGGGCGCGTGTGTGCGGCAGCGGCCATCTGCGGGGCGCCCTTGGAGGTGACAGGTGAGAAGGCTGCACTAAAACATGTGTTTGGAGATAGGCTACTATGTCCCTATCCAAGCGTCTATGTACGTGTGGAAAGTGATACGGAGTTTTTTCAGCGCCTTAAAGAGGTCGCTTGGCCGCATGTGCGACTGCTTTCTAAACCTAATGATGAAACATTTACTGCCTATGCCGAGCAGGCGGTGCGTCTACTACGCGCTCCAGTGCTCGCTAATGGGCGCTATGAACTCATACACTATTTACGGCAGCGATCTTTGAGCTTTAGCTATCACCGCTATGGCAATATGGGAGACCGCGAGCCACACACAGGATAGGACCTTTTACATGATGACTAGTCACGCTGAACTTAACGCCGAGCAGCTTGAAGCTGTAGAGCATATCGAAGGATCCCTACTTGTTCTGGCCGGCGCGGGATCGGGTAAGACACGCGTTGTCACACAGCGTATCGTGCATATGCTGGAGTTGGGTGTAGATCCCTCGAATATCTTGGCGGTGACGTTCACCAATAAAGCCGCGCAGGAGATGCGCGAGCGGGTGCAGCGGGAGACTCACGCTTCTGTAACAGTAAGCACCTTCCATAGCTTGGGTGCGCGTATGCTGCGCGAATCTATCACACACCTGGGCTATCAGCCGGGCTTTGGAATTTACGATGAAGATGACGTGCTAAAGGTTTTGAAGACTATCTGCAATGAACTGGACTTTCCGGCAGCTAAGGGCGACCTTAGGTCTTTGCGGCAGATGATCTCCAAAGCCAAAAACGACCTCTGTGATCCCGATGACTTGGATCTCGACGACGCACGCCCCGACCACGCCGACATATTCCCTCAGGTGCATCGCAGGTACAAAGAGCGGCTCCTCGAGTATAATGCCGTAGACTTCGATGACCTGCTCTTTCTGCCTGTGAGGCTGCTGCGGGAGCACGAAGACGTCCTGAAGCAGTACCAGGATCGTTGGCGCTATATGCTCATCGACGAGTACCAGGATACAAATAGCGCCCAGTATGAACTCGTGCGCCTTCTTGTCGGAGATCGAGGTAATGTTTGTGTTGTGGGGGACCCTGACCAGTCCATCTACTCGTGGCGCGGTGCACGTATTCGAAACATTCTCGATTTCCAGAAAGATTATCCAAACGCCAAGGTCGTGCGTTTAGAGCAGAACTACCGCAGCACCAACACGATCCTTGCTGCCTCCAATGCTCTTATCTCGCATAACGAAAGCCGTTACGAGAAAAGTCTGTGGAGTAATAAAGGTGACGGAGAGAAAATCGGCATCTTTGAAGGTGCCGACGAGGTTAGCGAGACCTTCTTTGTTGTCGAACGTCTGCGGTACCACCATGAGAAGCACGCTATTCCTTACAATGACATGGTTGTCTTTTACCGCACTAACTTCCAGTCGCGTGCTTTTGAAGACCGCCTGCTCTCTGCTGGCATCCCCTATGTGATTGTAGGTGGTGTCTCTTTCTATATGCGCCGCGAGATCAAGGATATCCTCTCATACCTACGCCTCGTTAATAGCCCGAACGATGGGGTTTCCTTTGAACGTACTGTAAATATGCCTAAGCGTGGCGTAGGAGCAGCGACAGTGTTGAAGCTGCAGCAAGGCGCTAGCGCTTATGAGATGCCGATTTTTGCCTTTACTCGTGATCTCGTGGAAGGGAAAATTAGCAGCCCGCATTTGACCCCACGCCAGCGCAAGGGCTTGTCAGGGTTCATTAATATCATTGAAGGTCTGCGCCGTATCAGAGACGAAGGTACGCTTAAGGACTTGGTAAAATCCGCGATTAACCTCACGGGCTATCACGACCACCTAAAAGGTGACCCCGAAAGCTATGACGACCGCTGCGCTAACCTCGATGAATTGGTTACTAAGGCGGCGGAGTGGGATGAAGCTGAACTGGACGACCCTCTTGCAAGCTTCCTTGAAGAACTTACGCTCAAATCAAGTGTGGATGACATTGATGACGAGCTCCCACGCCTGAATCTTATGACACTACACAGCGGCAAAGGCTTGGAGTTCCCGGTAACATTTTTGGTGGGAATGGAGGAGGATCTGTTTCCTCATGTCAACAGCCGTGAAAGTGAAGAAGCTGTCGAGGAGGAGCGTCGCCTTTGTTACGTCGGTATGACGCGCGCTAAAGAGTATCTGTATCTTTCTCATGTCCGCCAGCGCATGCTTTGGGGAACGCACCGTAGGATGCGCTCTAGTAGATTTCTGTGGGATATTCCAAGTAAGTACACTGCGCCAGTGCGTGCCGAGCGCAACACGTCAAGGCGCAGCACGCGGGGAAGTAGCCAGCAAGAGCTGCCCGAGGGCTTTGCACGTAGGGCCACGCAATCTGCTGATACATTCAGTGAAGGGGATGT
>JAJFMA010000113.1 GCA_021772415.1 Chlamydiota bacterium | reverse complement strand
CCCCCCTACCTCAGCCCCTACCTTCAAAAACAGCAAGGTAAGCGCTCAGATGATCCTAGACAAAGTGCAAGGCACAGATGTCTTCAACGAGATCACCACGGCCACGGCTGCTTGGTAGATCGACACCGCTCAACGCACCATTTTATAATAGTCAGTGAGTTTCCTCAAGGGACAGCTCACTGCCTCTTTTTTCCCCTTTACAACTCGACCAACAAATGATAGTATCAAAACGCTCGGATTTTTATAATCACTGTAGTTATAAATGTGTATAATTCGGAGTAATAATATAAAATTTCAATAAACATAAAACAAAGGTTATATCATGTACAACACACCCACATGTACGACTTCCACATTCCGCGCGCCTACGGCCCCCGCGCAACGCACCAATGCTCGACCTGCAACCGGATTCGAAATTCGGCAGCAAAATCGAAATGAGCTGTGCAATCGCCTACATTACATCATGCAAGTGCTGCAAACACTGGACGCCCAGCTTAAAGCTAATGGGGTGATATGCACGGCTCTGCAGCTGTCCATAGGGCCCCTAGATATAGCTATGGACACACTAAAGAGTGTCTATAAATGCAGACCTGTAAGAGAGCCCGTACCGATCACAACTCCAGACCAGATTATTGCTGAAGAAGTGGTCAGAACAATCACGATGGTATACCAGGATCTAGAAGTACTAAGCGGAAGTTCAACCGCACTTTGTCTTCCTTTGGTGCCAACCCTCATCCAGCAAGCGGCAGAGGCTATACAGCGTCCGTTTCCCGAGCAAGAACTCGCTAACCGCTTGCAATGGCGACGGCTTCAACAAATTCCATAAGCTGTTCATGAGTACTTGTGAATCATGAGTCGGCCTTACGAGAGTGTAAAGAAATAAGTGGTGGTGACGAAATGACCATTATCCCACACGAGTTCGCACATTTTCCGGCGGCCTGAAAGGCTAGCAACCTGTATAGCCCCGGGTGTAGCCCGGGGAAGCTTCAAAATACACTCTGAGCGCTGTACGTGCGGCACACCCATGCGAAACATGTGTCGCACTTACAGCGCTCAATAGAGTAATTAGCCTACCTGGGGCTACACCCCAGGCTATACAGGTTACAGCCCTTCGGGCCTAAAAACATGTATTTGGAGCGCCTGCGAGGTTTCTTGACACTCTCTGCAGGGCTTTGGTTTTATCCGTGATATTCCTAGGACTACGTCCTAGGCTAAGCATATGTCGGTGCTTCGCACCTGAAGAGGGGGTGGTGCTCCGCAGTTGAAGAGCGGATTGCGGTTTTTAGCAGTTTCTTCCCTTTTCTGCTAAATCCCTCTTGCGCCGAATCTCATTCCTTGCTATTCTACCCCTTGATCATAGTGGTTTAAGCATAAACAAACAGAGGAGTACAGACCTATGGCACAGACAAAGGAACAAACACAGTCGAAGCTTCGCCCTCTAGGTAATCGAGTCCTAGTGCGACGCCTTGAAGCAGAAGAGACTCTTAAAGGGGGCATTATCCTTCCCGACACCGCTAAGAAGCAGCAGGAGTCAGCAGAAGTTGTCGCGATTGGGACTGGCAAGAAAGACAAGCAGGGTAAAGAGATCCCTTTCCCTGTAAAGGTTGGCGACGTCATCCTTATGGAGAAGTACTCGGGTCAGGAAGTGACCATTGATGATGAAACATTTGTGATCCTACGCGCTGATGATCTGATCGCTGTAGTTGAATCGTAGAACTTGTTGAAGACATACAGATTTAGGAGACGCTAGTTATGGCTGCAAAGGAAATCAAATTTAAAGAAGATGCTCGTCAAAGAATTCTTAAAGGCGTGCGCACTCTCGCTTCGGCGGTTAAGGTCACTCTTGGTCCCAAGGGCCGCAATGTTGTGATCGACAAGTCCTACGGGGCGCCTCACATTACTAAAGACGGCGTGACTGTAGCGAAAGAGATTGAGCTGGAAGATAAGTACGAGAACATGGGCGCCCAGATGGTGAAAGAGGTCGCGAGCAAGACCTCCGACAAGGCTGGTGACGGCACTACTACAGCGACGGTTCTTGCTGAAGCTATCTACGCTGAAGGCCTACGTAACGTAGCTGCTGGCGCGAATCCAATGGATCTCAAGCGTGGTATGGAAGCGGCTCTTAAGCTTGTGACAGAGACTCTACAGAAGCGTAGTAAAGCTGTTGAAACGCAGACTCAGATTGCGCAAGTTGCGGCGATTTCTGCTAACAACGACAAAGAGATCGGCGATATCATCGCTAAAGCGATGGAGCGTGTGGGTAAAGACGGTACTATTACTGTTGAGGAAGCGAAGGGCTTTGAAACAACACTTGATGTTGTGGAAGGCATGAACTTTGATAGAGGGTACTTGTCAGCGTACTTCATGACTAATCCTGAGACACAGGAAGCTGTACTTGAAGATGCCTACATTCTTCTTTTCGAGAAGAAGATCTCCGCTATTAAGGACCTTATTCCTGTGCTTCAGGCTGTCGCAGAAAGCGGACGAGCTCTACTTATTATCGCTGAAGACATCGAAGGTGAAGCGCTTGCAACACTCGTTGTCAACAAACTTCGTGCAGGCTTGAAAGTATGTGCCGTCAAAGCTCCTGGTTTTGGTGACCGCCGCAAGGCAATGCTCGACGATATCGCTGCGTTGACAGGCGGTGAAGTCATCAGTGAAGAGCTTGGACATAAACTGGAGAACGTTACTCTAGAGCAGCTTGGTAGTGCCAAGAAGATCGTTGTTAACAAGGACGACACCACTATCGTGGAAGGTGCTGGCGACAAGAAAATCATTGAAGGGCGTATCTCACAGCTTAAGCGTCAGATAGACGACAGCAGTTCGGATTACGACCGTGAAAAGCTTCAAGAGCGCTTAGCGAAACTCGCTGGCGGCGTTGGAGTTATCCGTGTTGGAGCTGCTACTGAAGTAGAAATGAAAGAGAAGAAAGACCGCGTTGATGACGCGCGACATGCGACAGCAGCGGCTGTGGAAGAAGGTATCCTCCCTGGCGGTGGTACTGCTTTCATTCGTTGTATTCCCGATCTACAGAAGCTAGCTGCGACTTTTGATGGCGACAAGAAGACAGGCGTGAACATCATCGCGAAGTCTTTGACGGCACCATTAATTCAGATTGCTGAGAACGCAGGCCAGGAAGGGTCGTTGATTCGTCAGCATGTCGAAGGCCTAACTGGTAATCAGGGGTACAATGCTCTGACGGGTGAGTATGTTGACATGCTCGAAGCCGGCATCCTTGATCCTACCAAGGTTGCGCGTTGTGCTCTGGAAAATGCTATTTCCGTAGCGGCGATGCTTCTGACTACTGAAGCCGTTGTCGTTGAGTTGCCAGAAGATAGGGAAGCTGCTACTGCGGCTCCATCAATGGGCTACTAGGTTTAGCGAACGCTTTGTGTGATATAAGCCGGGACTTTATGGTCCCGGCTTTTTTTTGTTTTAAAGCCGTGCCTGTGTTGTTAGGATGTGGAGTCTACTTAGGAGGTCTCGTGCGTAAGCTTCTTTTCCTCATATTGGTGATCGGAGGCCTTGTCGGCTATTTAGGGTGGAACAACAGGGTATCTCTGGTTTCGGACTATCTGTCTCGTAAGCTGGGTGCTCCTGCGGCCATCGATGACCTTGAGATCTCCACACATGGTTTGGTGGTGCGGAATCTGCGTTTGGCGCCGCCTGACGGGCATGTGGACAATCCCGTGTTACTTGTGCAGTATCTTAGAGCGCGGTTTAGTCCATTCGCAGTATTCTCTAATCCTATGAAGCTGAGTGAAGTGCGTGTGGCTGGTGTCATCGTTATGATACCCCACAGTCCTTGGAATTCGTTCAAGCCTGACTGGTCGTTGTTGCTGGATAAATTAGGCGAGATAAAAGAGCACGCCACCCGGGCGGGGCGTGCTGGTCGACAGGTGGCTGTTTCAACCGAGCCTTCCGTCGACAAAGAGCGGCGCTATATCATTGAGCATCTTCTTGTTGAAGACGTCTACTTGGTGACAGATGCGCAGTCGGGAGGCCCTCTCGGGGCTCCTGCAATTCGCAAGTTAGAGCTTTATGATGTGGGTAAGGACTCTCCACGTACCCTTCCGCAGACTCTTCAGGTGGTTCTGGGGGCCATTTTCGAGCAGACTGCTGCGCTTAGTGGTGATGTACGTGGTCTGTTAGAGCAGGTCCGCGATGGCGCTGACAGGGAACTCAAGAACGTCCTAGACAGTCTTCGTAAATCCGACGGACAGGGCAAGAGCTGGTGGAAGAGCATTAAGAAGGCTTTTGGCGGCTAATACATATTGATGGTTTTGCGGTGGCTACATTCCTATATCAAAGCTCATCGAGAGTGTCAGGAACTATCACAAGGGCATAACTCACGATAAATTGTTCATAAGGCCCGGAGGGTCGTCTTGTGATAGCCCCACCCGGAAGGGTGGGGTGGATTTCGGTAATCTTTAAAGGCCTGTAGAGAGTGTTAAAAAATAGACCAAAGGCTCCTTTTTTGAAGCCCGAAGGGCTGACGAGATGTATAGCCCCGGGTAAAACCCGGGGTGGACATAAAAAGGATTTTGAGCCCTGGAAGGGCGGCAGATGAACGCGTACATATGCCGCCCCTATAGGGCTCAGGACATGTTTTGACCTTTTACCCCGGGCTACGCCCGGGGCTACACATCTTGCTGGCCTTTCAGGCCGCCGGAAAATGTGCGAGCTCATGTAGGATAATGGTCATTTCATCACCACTGCCAATTTCTTTACACTCTCTTCAGAGCTCAGAAAACAATTGATCGGGTCTAGGACTAGGTCCTAAGCTAGATACTTCTCGGCGTTTCGCAGCGAGCTCTGCGTCTACAACCCGTGCACTATTAATGGACACCTCTTCGAGCATATTTGCGATGCTTTTGGGGCCGTCGGGGTTGGTGAAATCTGAGACGACTTTCCAGAGGCGGCACAGCTTTCCGCACTGCAGTGCGGCGTGTGCGACG
>JAJFMA010000112.1 GCA_021772415.1 Chlamydiota bacterium | reverse complement strand
CGCGAGCGCAGCGAGGGCCATGGAGTGCGGCGCTCCGCGCCGCCTTTGTGGAGTTCGTAGATATGAAAAGTGCCTTCAGAAGTATATGTCGATAGCTATTCTGGCGACGTTGTACGGCAGAAAGCCCTTTGGAATCGTTCGTATCCCCAAATAAGGAGTCACGAACACTAAAATAGGTCTGTGGGGTACATGTAGACGCAAAAAAGGCGGCGCGGAGCGCACGCACTCCATGGCACTCGAGGACTCGCGCTATTGGTGTATATCATTGGTTGCTTGAAGCTTATGACTTAAACACAAGGTCGCGAGGATTTCTTTACAGTCTCTGCAGGGCTCAGAACGTATTTTTAACCTTCACCCCGGGCTACGCTCGGGGCTATACATCTTGCTGGCCTTTCAGGCCGCCGGAAAATGCGCAAACTCATGTGGGATAATAGTCATTTCGTCACCATCACCAATTTCTTTACAGCTCTACCCCACACTGTCGGGTGGGGCTACAACAGGTCGACCTTTCAGGCCTTACGGAACATTAACGATATCGCGGTGGATCGTGAGACCTGGCGAGACCTTCGAAGGAATCTTACCAATGCGCTGTTAACGCATCTTGTCTACGTTCGTTCGCCATGGGCGATTTTGCGTTTGATTGCCTCGCGCTGTGCCTCAACGTCATGCAAAGCCGCGGTCGACAGTGCTTCAGCGTTCTTTGTATACAATTGCGCGTAAGTGAACGGATTGCTGTTGACGGTATCTTCCCAGTCTGTCTTTCCATCCCGCGCGAGTGTTGTCTCCATTATGCTCGGAATAGCGCTACCAGGAATGAGGCAGTCGGCGCGCACAGTTCCGGAACTCGGCGCCCATTCGCGACCTTCAACTACATTATATAGCAAACACTGATGAGCAGAGAGCTTAGTAAAGGAGCTATTGATGATAACGCAGTTTTCCACGTCGAGATGCCGCGCCTGTACCCCGATGAGAACACTGTTACGAATGCTACCCCCTTCGATGTGGCATCCTTGGAGGTACGAAGAGCTGTCCGTGTTCGTAGTTCCCAGCCTATTGTGAGGGTCACTACAACCAAACAGTGTGCGGATAGCGGAAGACTCCAAACTCTCTCCGGCTAACTTGATGCAGTTAGTAAAATAGTTTGCGATAGTGCCGAAATCCCACCAGTAGCTTCGCTCTCCAACGTCTATAGCACTGAATATTCTGTCCGTGTTGTGGGTTTCCGAAAAGCGCTCTTTCATTGCCTGCATGCGTCTATAGTGGCTGCGGGCTTCTGCTTCACTCATATCTTTCGACTGCATAATGCCGACATAGATTCCCTCACTTAACGTTAAAGGCATCCAAAAGTGTGGATCACTGTCAAGCTTACCTTTACGCGCGGTCAACTCCGGGGTGAACTCATCTAAAAGGGCCTCTAAAAGCTCAAATGAGACACTAAAGCTTCCCAAGCTTGTTCCGAGGCGACACTGCTTTGGAAGCTCCCCGCAGCTCTGCAGCTCAAGTACTGTGCCATAGTCGATCTTCTCTAGCAGTTTGCCGTGTCCACAGTCAGCGTCAACGGCTGCAAGGCCATAGCGACTTAAACCGCGGCGTTGCCACTCCTCATGTGATGGCAGCGGAGATAATGTCGCCAGCACGTCGGCATGGTGAGTGCTGGCCTTAGCTTGCAATGAAGGAATAAAAATCTGATCGCCCCAAAACACTGAGAGACGCCCCGAGCGTTTGGGGGCATAGAGCCCCGTCTGTCGGATCACAGCTTCTAACACCGTTAGGTAGCTCTCCTTACTGTCGGCTTCGGTTCTGATGCTCGGCAGCTTGACGGCGGACTTGTTATTGGATTCAGCCCCCGGAAGAGGTGCTAGACGAGTCCCTTGTCCCGCAGTGTGGTACATAGCCACACTAGCACCACCAGCTTGAAGGGCTTGTAGATCGAGTTTCCAGAGGCGACGCGCTTTTTCACACGCGGCTTGGTAGGCATACAGCGTTCCAAGACCGTTCCCAGCCCCACCCGGCCAGTCCTCGCTAACAGCAAGGACCTGTGTTCCTTCCTTGAGACAGTAGCCGATACCACGCGTGAGGCGCTCTTGCCAATAGTCTTCCAGACACCGATGACTAGTCACTACGATGACGACATCCGCCCCCTCTTTCGGGGTGGACTCGAAACGTAGTTGCTGAATATGGCTTTCGAGCATTTCCGCTTCCTCTTTACGCTCTATCGTGCACCCGACGCGGCGTGATCACACGAAAGATCTCTAACCTTTAATGTTGTGTTTGCCCCAGAAGCGTCAGCGCTTGGCCAATGACCAAATAGCCGCGTTCGAGGCGATCTAAGCCAAAATGCTCGTTAGGAGCATGTATGCGGTCACTGCTAAGTCCCAATCCCATGAGTACGACATTGGCTTGGCTGACCTTCTGGAGTTGCTCGACGATAGGTATCGATGCTCCCTCCATAATAAAGCTGCACGGCTTGTCAAATACGATGCTAAAGGCTTCAGCAACAGCGCGCACTCCTGCGGAATCTGGATCCGTGACAACGGCTCGCCCGCAGCCTTCATGGATATGTGTCTTTACCTCTATTCCGGGAGGAGCACTGTCCTTAAGGAACTGCGCAACCTTTCCCATGGTAACCTGAGGATCCTGGTTTGGCACAACGCGACACGAGACCTTTGCTGACGCTACTGCTGCAATGACAGTCTTAAACCCTGTACCTGCGTAGCCTCCGCTGATGCCACAGATTTCTAAGCTTGGGCGCAGCCAATTACGTTCACAAGGGGGCAGGGAGCGTTCACCTCCGGTAGCCTCCGCGCCAAACTCTTTGCGATACTGCTCTTCATCGAAGTTGAAATCATAGAGGCTTTTTTGCTCGTCTGTCCATTCAACGACATCATCATAGAACCCTGGTACTGCTATGCGGCCGTCACTGTCGCGTAGTTTGGCCAAAATTTCCGCCAGCGCATGGATGGGGTTGTATGCTAAGCCCCCATGACACCCCGAGTGCAAGTCTGTGCTCGAACCGTGGCACTCGACATCCATCGCTACCACGCCACGTAGCCCCAAAGTCACGGAAGGGGCATTTTCTTCTCGGATACCGACGTCTACAACAAAGAGGTGGTCGGCTGCTAGATCATCCTTATGTGCTTCCAAAATCGAAGCCAGTCCAGCACTACCGGTCTCCTCATCACCTTCAATGAGCATCTTAACATTCACCGGAAGGCTTCCAAACCGCTGTTTTAGTGCTTTGATGGCACGTAAAACATAGAAACACTGCCCCTTGTTGTCTTGGGCTCCACGTGCATACACTTGGCCACCACGGATCTCAGGCTCAAAAGGAAGCGAGTCCCAAAGCTCTAACGGGTCGACAGGCTGAACATCATAGTGGTTGTAGATAAGTACCGTAGGTTTGTCAGGCCCTGCCGACAGATCACTGGCGAATAGGGCTGGATGCTGCGGAGTCTCCCACACCTCTACATCCATGGGGATGGATTCTAAATACCCCTTCACCCAGCTGGCGCACTCCCTCACCTTCGCGTCCATTTCACTTTCTGCACCTATTGATGCAATGCGTAGGAAGGCAAAAAAATCCTTAATGTCCTTGGCTGCACTTCCGCGATACTCCTCGCGTAAAGTATCAATGACTTCTGTCGATGCAGGCATGCTCTGTCTCCTATCCATTCACTAGCACTGGAGTATACGGTTTCAGGCGTTTTCCGTCGCCCGTGTCTCTCGGATTAGAGCTGCACCATGGGCGGTGCTGAGAGCGCTTCCTCGCTTGCCCAGACACGGCTAATGTAATCGGAGACATTTCGATAGGCGAGCTTGGAGATAACTTGGTCGCTAAGATCCAGATTTGATTGCCAGTGACTTAAAATTGTTTCGTAGCAGTCCGAGGACTCAAGCTCCGGAAAGAAGAAGCCCTCTTCAGTACGCCCTAACGTTACTTTAGGGGCATCGCCGTCGTAAAAGAAATCGGCACCGAAACAGACGTGGTTTTCACCGCCCAGGCGGAAAATGGTCTCTAGATGCCTTGATAGGGCTTCTAAGCCCTCTTCTCCAACGAAAGCGCGTATGAAATTGAGGCCAACAAGGCCGCGGCGACGGAATATTTCCTGTAAAATCTCGTCTGGAAGATTGCGTGGGCTCCCCTGAACAGATCGGGTGTTACAGTGACTAGCGATAACAGGTATGTCTAAGGAATTGACCATAATAGTCTCGATAATGTCGTGCGCCAAAGTGTCCGAAGCGTGACTCAAATCGACAGCAATTTGCTTGCCCTGCAAAAACTCTAGGAGGCGCTTTCCGTCTTCTTTGAGGCCTACTTGAGTCTCTGCGCCGCCACCGAAGCGGTTTTCACCATTCCAGGTGAGGCTGACATAGAGGGGCCGCCCAACCTTGCCAAAGAGCTGCAAAAAGCGGTTTTGGCCCTCCTGCATTGCTTCATCTTCTTCCCAGAATGCCGACGCATTCTCGACAGCTGCGACGATGCCAGTCTTTTGGGTTTCAAGAATTTTGGCGAACTTCTCGGGTGTTTGGATCGTTTCCAACTCATTAGGATGCTGATGAGCCATAACCTTGAAGATTTCAGCCTGGTCTAGGCCGTGCTGGCTAGAACCTTTTCTCGTTTGAGCAAAAATCGCAAGGACTTGAAAACGAACGCGACCGGCGTGCATCTGTGGGATCGAACAGCGCACCTGTGGATCATAGGGGGTGTGGTTTTCGTTACTGTTTAGATAAGCGAGAAGATCGCAGTGCAAATCTGCGATAGGGATCGCGCTCATATGACCTCTCCTTTTGGAAGTTACTAAGTAAACTACGGCATCGATACCGAGTGTCACTCTTTCTGGATCCTATAAAACACTTCATTTGTTTTCCAATGTTATTTATGTAAAATTAATATTTATAAGAGCCAAATTCCACATGGCGCGGACACAGGCTAAAATTTCTTTGTTGGCAGGAACAGAAAACATGCTAGACTCTGAAGCGTAATCATAATGTTACCTAATAAAATAGAGAGATGATCTTATGGCACTATCGAAGCTAATCGCGACAGCGCTCGCAAGTCTTTTATCCTTCGCGTTCACTCACGCTGGCACCCCACAAACCTCTGAGACTGAATTACGTATACTCCTGCTAGGCGGCACCCAGTTCCTAGGGCGCCACATCGTAGAACAAGGTTTGGAGCGTGGCCACCACTTCACACTCTTCAATCGAGGCCGCAGCAACGCTGAGCTATTTGACGGGCTCGTTGACAAACGTGTCGGCGACCGCAGCGGTGATTTTGAAGCCCTATCTGAAGGTGAGTGGGACGTAGTCATCGACACCTCCGGGCACTTCCCCACTGCTGTAGGGGAATTAGCGAGATATCTTGATGGAAGAGCTAAACAGTACATCTATATCTCAAGCGTCTCTGTCTACGACGACCTATCGCAGCAGCGCCTTGGAGAAACAGCCCGACTAGAGACTATAAAGAAGGGCCAGGACCCCGATATTGACAATCCGGCAAGCTACGGCGCACGCAAAGCTCTTTGCGAACGGGCGATCTCGTCGAACTTCTCCGGAAAAGTACTACACATACGCCCCGGGCTTATCGTGGGTCCCTACGACCAGATGGGACGTGTTGCCTACTGGATCGATCGCGTTGCCGACGGAGGAGACATACTCGTACCGCGCTCGCTAGAACAGCCTTTACAGCTCATTGACGTCCGAGATCTCTCTTCATGGATCCTTGATATGGCCCAATCCAAGGTTGCGGGGACCTTTAACGCCGTAGGACCCCAGTACCCTATAACCTTGGGTGACTTTCTGAAGACCTGCCAGCCTCTGGGTCTTGGGGCGGTCAACTGGACCGTCGCCGATGAGAATTTCCTTCTGGAACAGGGGCTAAATTTCTGGGAGGACTTTCCCCTATGGCTGCCCAAAGAGTTAGAGGGACTGTTTCGTGTCGATGCCAGCAAGGCACACGCCCGTGGTTTGGAGCATAGACCCCTTATTGCCACAGCAGCTGATACGCTAGCGTGGTTATCGACAGACGAAGGCCAGGAACTTGCGCGAAAACGCTTCCCTACACGAGCTTTCGAGCAGGACTTGCTCCAGAGATGGGATGCGCAAAAGGACGCATACCACGCAATGGTAGAATAGAGCCTATAGCTAGGAGGCTTCAGTGGGAGAGTGTTTTTTTACCCGAGTAATGTCCATCCCTGTTGCACCGATCACTCGTGTTAACCCGAATGCTCTGGATAAACGACCCACACCTGAGACGCCTGCAAAGCGACATAGCAAGAAGGCTGTAGATATCTTCAAAATCTACCTTGAGCCAGACGCTGGGGGCGACCCCCACAGCCACGACAGCTTTTACGAGGAACACCTCGCGAACCTAAGCGAACCCGAGCTGGAAGCACTTAAGAAACGTGTACTGCTCTTGCGTGACCGCTGCCTACAGGGTAGTGACGAACATGCCACCATGACACGCGCCCACTCGTTTATTGAAAGCGCAGTAGATAAACGCTTGGGCCTATCAGAGCAGTACACAGCGAAACTCCGAGAAATGATTCGCAGTAAGCTCAGCAGCCTAGAGCCCATCGACATTAAGAAATCCGCTAAAGGGGAACTCGTTGTCATTATTGCCGAAACGGCAACTATGTCTTTAGAGGAATTCGTTCGCACGCACTTTGGAGAGATTATTGCCGAGTTTGAAAAGCTGCTAGCACGAAAAAAAATCGTCCCAAAAACAAGTGGGACCGGTGGTCTCAGCTTTGTCATCGAAGCACTGCGTAAACTTGTAAGAAGAGATAAGGGATGAGCAAGACGCTCATCCCTAATAGACGTGTACTAATGCCCTCGCGTTCCACCCACAGTGGTCGAGGTGCCATCGAATTTCACAAGATGAAATCCAGAGAAGTCTTCGTTATAGAGCATCGCCTGGTTGCTAAGCAGATCTAGAGCTACTTGCTCCCCTAGCAGAAGGCCATCGACGCTGTCACTGCGATAGTGAACACCAGCGTGATCTCGTCCAAGCGCAATATTAGCTGCAAGCTTATTGAGTTCGCCTCCCACAGTAAGAGCTCCCTCATAGTCCTCTAGAGACATATTTCCACGATCGGGAGCGACCGCTTCAGGGATCACAAAATCCTCCTTGAAGAAGGCTTTGAGTACCGTGATGGCAGCACCAATACTCACAGCATGTGCTGCGGGATACGAAGGATGCGTTGGGGCACCCTCAGGATATGCCAGAGGCAATAGGTAGCTTCCATATTTGTCATGGCTCGCTCTGATAGCACGAGAGTTAAGCAGCTCTGGATGCACATCTAAAGCCACTTTGTCGCTAAGCTGCTTGTCAACATATAGACCAAATTCCTCGGGACGAAGACGACGATTAACTTGCCACTTTTGATACCAAGCTGCTTTCATTCCTTCTTGGACAGCATTGCTCAAAAGGTTCAGTACATCTGATGCGCCAAACGTCACAAAGCCACCTTGGGTGTCCTCTGAGAGGTAGGGATTAGAGGAATCGATAGCCTCGCCACCATATGAAAGAAGGATGAGAGCGGCATTGAAAGCTGCTTGCCCCGGACCATCACGGTGAACGTATTCCGCAAGGTCACGCGGAGTTCGCAGTATTAAAGGCCACCGCTCATGCTCAACATATTTCGCTGTACCCCGACCATTTAAAACGCGGATCAAGTCATCACGAGACGTAAGAAAGTCATTTTGCGAACCAGGTGTTGGCACCTCTTGGTCGGGCAATATCTGGGTAGTCCCATATGGCACGGGCTGATAAAGAAACTGGGAGATATAGGGCCCTTCGGTCACTCCAGGCGCATTACTTCTTAGAAAGGTACGTGGGGTCACTTTCCCTCTTTCTTTTGGTCCCTTGAAGTCCGACAACGTGCTAAGTTCTTGCGTCGCCGATGCTACCACTTCGTTGCTGTCAAAGTGGTTAAACGGGACATCTCGAACAAGAGCCGACCAATAGAGCTCAACCATCTCACCTGCAGACTCAGCCGAGGCAAAAGCTGGAGCAGGGCGCATGGTGAGCATCCAGCTATCGTTGCAAACCAGGGAATAGCACAAAGATGCCTGTGGGTTTGCAAGCCTTGCGATACCTTCACCCATTTCGATTTTTTCGAAATCAGCGTTCTTCCCGCTCTGAAGAGCTTTCTTCAAAGACACAAAAGCCGTCGGTTTGATGAAGCCATCTGGTGTATGAGCAAGACTCTTTCCAAAGCTGCCATGAAGGTCAGAATAGCGCTCCTCGTCTCCATTTATCGCCTGACGATGCATGGGGGCTTCAGCACAAAGCTTGGTTACTTCCTTCTTGACCATCTCCGCCTTAGCAGCACGGCGATCACGCCGATTTTCCAAGCTGTTTTTGTCGGCACAGAAGGACACTGAGGGCAGCGCTAACATACTAGCGACACTCAACTGCAGTATACGGGATATCATAGGATTCTCCTTCAATAGACTATCTATCCAAGGTCTACCCTAGCTAAATGCACAAAATTCTCCAACTGCATTTCCATTCCGACGTAGCTGCCTGGTTTAAATCGAAGCAAGTTTGGCTTTGTCAACGATAAGCACAAGGGTAGTGTCTCATCCGATCTCTGCGACTCAATTCCTTAATTACATTTAAAATTAATTTTAATATATAATCTAAATAGATATATCAGATTAACAAACAAGGGAAATTCTATGTTTACCCCATATAATCTACACAAGTTAGGAATAGGAGCTCTATTGATCCTTCTCCCTGTCACGACCTGGTCCGCGGACGAGGTCGCCCCCGACGACAAGCCAGCTGTAAAAGAGCAAGTGTCTGCTTACAAAACACAAGTCTGCCCGGCCATTAAGGACCAGCAAATGCTCGAGATCATCGTCAACAAAGAACACAGTCAAGGTGAAGGCGCTACTGTCTTTAAAGAAGTCACCTACACCGTGGCCCCTCTTGCGCTCGGACTTGATACCGAAGGCCAAGAAACACTAACGGCCGCCATCATTGAGGAGCATACTCCCTATGGCGAGGTAACAAGCGCTAGCGATGATGAATGGGAGTTAACAGTTCTTGCTGGAGATATCATCCAGTTGACGGTGACGAAAGAGTCCCATTTTGACTGGGACCCCGACGTCTCCGTCAACACAGAAGGTTTTAGCGAAGTCTACTGCCAGCTTCACACTAGCGGAATGTAGATCCGTGCTTTACGCCCTTGCCCACTGAAGTCGTCTTCCATCATGTCGACGAGTTCAGCGAAGCATGGGCTATCAGCAAGCTTCTCACCGCTTGTAGGATACCACTGGCTAAAGATCAGGTTAAATGTTTCCTCGAGGGAAGCGTAGGGTCCCTCATGCGGAAACACCGCATAGCGCCCACCTGAAAGAGTTTTCTCCCCCAGTCCTTCTGGTATCTTCGCTGTATCTGTGACGGCAGCACATGCATCGAAGCGCAGGTTCTCTTCATCTGTGACTTCAGGATTATCAAGCCCCATCCCGTAAAATGCCTTGATATTCGGCCACATGCCCGCGCCACGCACTAGGTCTTTGAGGTGAATGAACGCCTCGGGAGGCGTCGATTGATAGCTCCCCGTGCGCCGCACATAAGCTACCGTTTGGGGTTCTTTGGTTATAAATGTTGGTTTCAACATGGTCTTCTCCTGTACTGGTATGTTGGTGGTCACAACAGGCAGGTCACTTCGATCGCGTTGGCGATATTCCCTTGGGGATGTCCCAATAACCTGCTTGTAAGCTTTGGTGAAGGCTGAAGGCGTCTCATACCCCGCATCAAGGGCAATTTCCGTAATAGACGCCTCTGAGCTGCGCAAGCGGTTTGCCGCACGTTCCAGACGCAAACGTCGCACATATGCTGCTACCGTCTCACCCACTAGCGCACGAAAGACGCGGTGGAAATGGAACGGAGAGATATGTGCAATTTTCGCCAGCGTCGTTAGATGCAACGGATCGTCAAGATGCCTCTCAATGTAATCGAGGACCTTAAGTAGGTGACTAACGTAGTGCTTGTGCGCGTCTGTTTGTTTCATGCCTTCATCCTTTTGATACCACCCAATATACCAAGGGCTTCCAAAGACAACTTTTCCATTCTTGCGAAGATAACACGTCAGCAGCGAAAGCAGAGCGTAAAAAGGATGTTGAGCCCTACAGAGAGTGTAAAGAAATCGCAGCGACCTTATGTTTAAGTCATAAGCTTCAAGAAACCAA
>JAJFMA010000111.1 GCA_021772415.1 Chlamydiota bacterium | reverse complement strand
TGTCGATGCTATCGTTAAAGCGAATGACTCCGGCGTTGTCGCTAAAGACAGACACCATCCAGTCGCGCTCATGTGCTACTTTTTCAGTAGCGGCACGAATACAGCTATTGAATAAACTATCGATTGTGACACTGCCCTCTGGGTTGCTGTAGTGGATCTTGGCGTTGAAGATTTTATGCTTACAGTGTTCGCTCCATGTCTGGCCTAGCACCTCTATCTCAACATCGGTAGGCTCATACCCTAGTCCATGCTTGCTTCTGAGCTCGGTCACCTTGGGATCAGCATAATACTCACGGATGGCTAACATCTCTGTAAGATTCAACGCCAGTAGACGGTTTCGGCTCAGATCAAGAAGAGCATCGTCCGAAAGGTCTAGGCTGATGCTCTCCACGGAACTCGCAAGCTGGGGCTCGCTAATGGTCAAATCTTGAATTAAGGCATTTGCCAGTAGCTCACGTCCTATACGGAGCACGTCGTCTCTCTGTAGATCACCACGGAAGCGGTAGCGCGTAGAATAGCTGACACTGCCCTCAGCAAAGCCAGCATGCGCCGTGGACAGCGCCAGGGTTCCCTGTGCTGCCGTTCCTTCGGCATCGGTGACGCCAGGCTTATAGGCAACCTCAAGAGCCCACCACCCTTCAGATTCAAGCTCTCGATCCCAATGGGCGCTCTCTAGGACAGGATCGACTAGTGGACCTTTGAGAAGATCTTCAAGATCATCGTGGGAGAGCTCCCCCTTGATGGTATAGATACGGTCGATGTGAAGCTCATCAACGGACAGTCCCAGAAAGCGATCGATCTGCTTGCGTAAACGAGAGTTCTCTGCCTCGGCTATTTGTTTTTGGTGTCTGAGCACGAGGCGATGACACACGAGTTGCGGAGTTGCAGTACTTAAATCCACTGTACACCTCCTTCTCCACTCACAACATCCCCGATGATCCATCCCTCTTCGTTGCGCACAAAGGCTTCAGCATCATCTCCAGGCATCACCAACACGAGTCCCATACCAATATTGAAGGTGCGGCGCATCTCAGTTTCGGGAATGTCTCCAACACGTCGCAACCAATTGAAGTGCTCGGGTACTGCCCATGAACGAGCTCGCACCCGGGCATGTAGCCCTTCAGGAATAGCCCTTGGAACATTCCCTTCAATGCCTCCACCGGTGATGTGGGCGGCACTTTTGATGCTATAGCGCTCATTCCACTCCAAGAGCTGCTGACTGTAGATGCGTGTTGGGTTGAGCAATAGCTCCCCTACTGTGACATCAACGGTTTCAAAGGGACGAGAGTCCAGATCAATGTTCTGCGAACGGAGCACCGAGCGTATCAACGAATATCCATTGCTATGAAAGCCACTCGACGCTATCCCCACAAGGACATCTCCTTGGGAAACACTGCTTTTGTCGATGAGCGCGTCTTTGTCAACGATCCCTACAGCGAATCCACACAGGTCGTAGTCGCCATCTTGGTAGAAATCAGGCATCTCTGCGGTCTCACCTCCAAGCAGAACACATCCGGCTTCACTGCAGCCCACAGCTATACCTTGCACCACGGCCTCGGCGACATTGGGATCAAGCCGAGATGTCGAAAAGTAGTCCAAAAAGAAAAGAGGCTTCGCTCCCGTAGTGGCAATGTCGTTGACACTCATTGCCACAAGATCGATACCAATAGAATCATGTTGCCCCATTTCAGTGGCAATCTTAAGCTTGGTGCCCACTCCATCGGTACCCGCAACAAGATACTGGTTCCCCAACGGAAATAGACCACCAAAGCCTCCTATGTCAGGTGCTATCGTACGCAGTCTCTCGACAAACGCATCTGCAAGCCCAACATCCACTCCTGCGTCTTTGTATGTCACCATAGTTTTCAGTTCCTCCAAAAAATCTTATGTCCATAGGCATTTACACAAGAGCACCATGGCGCTCCCGTCCTGATTTGTCATGTACCGAATTGTCAGAGCGAGATATGTACTCTACACGCTCGGTACCTACGCTATAGAGATCATGCACCCTTCCTTCCGCCTTGGCGGCTTCCGAACGCTTCTCCACTTGCACGGTTCCATTTTTCACCCGATCGTACAGCTGCTCCAAACTACGATGCCCAAGCTTATGCAAGCCTTGTCGCACGCCCTGAAGAAGACATGGAATCCACTCGGCAACACGCCCTCTTGAAGGAACCGTACCTTCAACACCTTCCGGTACACGCAGTGACTGCTGCAGCCCATAGCGGGAGGCACTGCCCTCTGCCATTGCAGCCACGGATCCCATTCCTCGATAGCGCTTAAGGCGGATGCCGTCTTTAATCTGATAGCGTCCTGGCGCCTCATCGGTGCATGCCAACAGTGATCCGAGCATCACCGTTCCGGCTCCCAAAGACAATGCCTTCACAATATCGGCACTTTTCGCTATGCCTCCGTCCGCCACAACCGGAACACCAGCCCTAGCGCAGGCGCGTACACAGGCATACACTGCAGTGGCCTGCCCGCGGCCGATACCGCCTACTTCTTGAGTAGTGCAGATAGATCCCGACCCCATACCGACACGAATGGCGTCGGCACCCGCAGAGATAAGGGCCTCACACGCGTCCTCGGTTACAACATTCCCACCCATCACCTGCAACTCTGGATAATGCCTCTTAGCCCAACGTATCAAGTCTAAAGCGTACGATGTATGTCCCTGTGATGTGTCAAAGACAATGACATCGACGGTATCGCCTAGAATCTCTAAGCGCTCGTGCGCCTTTTCTGACCAGGTTTCAACTGCAGCCCCGACTAGCAAACCCTGAGATCTATCAACGGCGGCATTAGGGTACTGCTCATGTTTGTCTAAGTCCGAGCGGGTAATCAGGTAGCGTAATACCCCCGAGCGCTCCACAATCGGCAACGCCGCACTGTGGCTGTCTAGAAGCCTCTCATTTGCCTGCACCAAATCAAGTTCGCCTCCAGCATCCACAAGCTCCTCGAAATTCGCCGTCGTTACATGCTCCGCCGACATCATACGGTCGGCAACAGTCTGCCCCTTATACGCAGGAGTAAAGGTCGAATAGTCGTACTTGGTGATGAGTCCCAAAAACCGCCCATGGGGCGACCCATCATGTGTGATAGGAATCGTCGAATACCCTTGCTCGCGACGGATCGTAATCACCTCTTCAATCGTCGCTGTCGGCGGCAGGGTAATAGGCTCGAAGATCACCCCATTCTGGTAGCGCTTCACCCGGACAGCTTGCTTTCCTTGATCCTCAGGGCTCATGTTGTAGTGCAGGAACCCCATCCCCCCCTGCAACGCCAAAGCAATCGCGAGATCAGCCTCCGAAACGGTGTCCATCGGAGAGCTCACAATCGGAATATTTAAGGAAATTTCACGCGTCAGCCTCGATGTTAAATCCACCGCGTCTATGGAGAAATCCACAAAGCCAGGAAGAAGAATCAGGTCGTCGTAGCTAAGACTTTGACCGGCATGCTGCTCAAAAAAATCATCGATATGCATTAGAAGCTCCCCACAAAAAAAGACCAGGCCGCTGGGCACAACCCAGCGGCCTGGTCCGCTCATCATCAATACTGTTCGTCAAGCACCCCATTGAACCTCGCGATCCATTTAAAAATTAGGTGATGAGTCGTCATCGTAAAGACTCTTTTTTAAAAATTGCAAGAAAATTTCGGACAACACTAAGGCCCCAGCAGCCAACCGAGACTTTCAAAGCGCACTTCAGGCACTCGCTGAGTTAATAGGCGCAGCGCATGACAACATCTAACTAACACAACCCAAGTAACTTGAAATAAAATTTTGTTCTTTAAAAAAATGTTTAATGATACACTAATTAATAGCGGAATCGGATGATTTTAAATATTAATTGCGTACTAGACAAGGAAAACGACCAACATGCACGAATCCTTATATCTACCTAGGAGCCATATCGTTCGCCCCCTGTTGACCTTATTAGTGACTGCCCTCTGGCTTACGTCGGGAGCTCTGCTGCACGCCGAAGAAGCCACAGGCATGCAAGACACCACAATACTGCGTGCTTCCGCATCGGAATTTGAGATTGTTTTCGATCAGCCTATGCTATGGCAGGTAGTCCCCTTTGGCGGGAAAGAAGCCACCGGGGTGCAATACGTTGGGTTCATTCCGGGTGAAGAACCCGGAAATAGTGAAGGAAACACCCCCAATCTGTACTTCCTAGTCATCGCGGACCGCCCAGACCTCAACTCCGAAACCCGCGAAAGCATGGACCAGTCGCTGTCACAGATTCTCGCTCGCCTGCTTTCGAGTGAAGAACAAGGAGCATTAGAAGACGTCGCGCGTGATGATTTTCCTTCAACTCCCTTCGAGCAGAAATTCCTAAAGACAAAGGTTCAGGCGTCGAAAGAAACACTAATCACCCTAATTCGCGCCGTACGAGGAGAACAGGAACTTATGATCGCTGTGCGTATGTATGACGAAACCAGCGGAGAAAGCCCAGATGAAACAAACGCGTGGAGCCTACTCGATGATATACAGATTTCGAGCAAACAGGCCGGTCTGGAAGCCTCATCAGGAAATTACTAACAAGCGCCAAGCCAAAACCAAGTGGGGGGTAAACGTGAAACAACTCATATGCGGACTAATACTCAGCGTCGTCACCACTAGTGGCACGCTATTTGCTGAAGAGACAAGCATCGAAAGCAAGGTCCTATCGTTTGAAAGTGACGGATACGATATCACGGCGGACCAATCACTGCCTTGGGCTACACAGCCCATGCCTGGCTTCGAAAACGACGAAAGGGAAGTCGAATCCTACACAGCGAGGACGGGAAGCGGAGACTCTCTTAAGCAATACAACATCACGGTGATACGGTCCAAAGACCAGACTATCAAATCCGTAGAGCAACTAGAGGCTTGGGCTAAAAAAATATTCGAAAAGGGTGATTCTGTATGGCTGCCAGCTACCCACCCGGAACAAGATGACGTTGGATACATCGAAATTTATCGCGCGGCCTTAGGAAAGGAAGACGGAGAAGATGTCATCTTACTTTTGCGTGCTATCGCCTTCGGTTCACAAGTCGTTCTTGCTACTGAGGTAGGTGCTCGTGTGGGTGACTACGATGGGCCTGATATATGGACGTTTCTCGACGCAGTGAAAGTGACCCCCATCGCGGACCCGAACCAGGATCCAGGCGAGGACCCGGGAGCGGACCCATTTGCAGAATAGAGCTAGTTAATAACAGGAAAAATCCACAATTCAAGGAGAAGACGTGAAAAATCTAACAAGTTTACTCATGGTTGCCATGCTAGGAATGGCGACACCGGCTCTTGCTGAAGAGACTGCCGTAGAAGAGAAGGCACCTCTATCTATCCAAAGTGGCGATTACACCGTCTCAGTGGACTACCCAATGGTATGGAGCCATGACTCAAAATCAGATCCAAATGTTACAGCGGATTTCTATACCGCGAGGGTCGGAGAAGAAGGCGACAGCGCCGAGAACAAGCGCCAGTATGACATCATGCTCTTTACGGGAGACGAGTTTGCAGGAACCACGTTGGAAGAACTGGAAGGCCACATTAAATCGATGTTTGGCTTCGATGAGTGGCTACCTACAACACACAACCCCGACACAAGCGCCGATCAGATCCGACTCTACAAAGCAGGATTGATCTCGATACCTGATGAAGAATCAGATGCCCTCATGCTAATCACTGTAGTATCCTTCGACAAACACCTCCTTATTGCATGGGAAGCTAAAGCAGGTACCAAAGACACCGATGTCAACGATCCGGCTCTTTGGGAGTTTGTCGACAGCATCACTGTAATGCCCGCAGGTAACTAGCTCAAAAGAGCGAGCTAGGAGCATACAGTCCCGTTCAGCCCCATAGACCCGGACTGCAATCCGGGTCTAATTAACATATGGCTGGCTTCAAACTCTACCTTTTTTTAATGGCGTTTGCTAAAAGGGTGTTCTTATTCTGTTTGCGCTGAGGCCGCTATGGATCTAAGCACACATGTAACGAACGCCGTGCTCTCCTGCTATGTCGATGGGGGCGAGTGTCGCCCCGAAGGCGACCCGCAGCTCCTGGTCAGTCCCGCGACCGGTGAGCCGTGGAAGCAAATCTATTATGGAACTGCTAGCACCGCACAATGGGCGATAGACACTGCACAAAAGGCGCTTATCCGCTGGAAGGCAACGTCTTCGGCCGACAGAGCCCAACACCTCAGACGCGTTGCAGAAATCCTCATTGATAATGCAGATGCCCTAGCACATGTCATGGCTTTAGAGATGGGTAAGCCAATACGGGAAGGGCGCAGCGAAGTCGACTACTCAGCCGGATTTTTTACCTGGTTTGCTGAGCAAATTGAGCAAGTTACCGAAACGAGCATTCCCTCGCCTACCCCCAACAAGCATCTAAGCCTTCAGCACGAACCCGTGGGAGTGAGTGCGCTGATCACGCCCTGGAATTTTCCTTTGGCGATGCCTGCACGTAAGCTTGCTGCAGCACTCGCCGCGGGCTGTAGTGTTGTGATTAAGCCCAGCCTAATTTCTCCAGTTTCCGCGGTACTGCTAGCGCGCGCCTGTGCCGCAGCCGGAATCCCTCCAGGTGTTGTGAACGTAATTTTTGGTGACGATGAAGCTCTCGGACAGGTTCTCACTTCTTCGCCTATAGTACGCAAGCTGTCATTCACTGGAAGTGTTCCAGTAGGCACACTGCTCTACAGCCGCTGCGCCGCAACGATGAAGAAGCTCACGCTAGAGCTCGGAGGTCACGCCCCCTTACTTGTCTTTGACGACGCCGACCTCGACCTCGCGGTCGAAGGGACTGTTACGGGAAAATTCCGTAATAACGGACAAACATGCATCTGCCCCAACCGCATTCTTGTTCAAGAAAGTATCTACGATCTCTTCCGTGACAGACTATATTCTCGCATAAAGATACTCGTTGTTGGCGATCCCTTCGAAGAAGCTACCGATGTCAGCAACGTCCTTCACGAAGCCTCGCAGATAAAGATGCGCCTACATATCGAAGACGCCGTTGCTAAAGGCGCCAAGCTGCTCGAGATCGACGATGCCCCCTATACGCCAAAGCTCCTCGATGGCGTTACGACAGACATGCAGATCTTCCAAGAAGAAACCTTCGGTCCGCTTGCGGGCTTATCACGTTTCAAAACAGAAGAAGAAGCTATCCGTTTGGCAAACAACAGCGAGTATGGACTTGCCTCCTACGTGTTCACAGGAGACAAGGCTCGCGCAGAGCGCTGCTCCAAGCAGCTTGAATACGGCATTGTTGGCGTCAACGACGGCGTACCCAGTGCTCCTCAAGCCTCGTTTGGAGGCATCAAAAAATCAGGCCTAGGCCGTGAAGGCGGTCCCACAGGCATTTATGAATACCTCAACGAAAAGTACATATCAACTGCCTTATGAATACAATCACAAGCCTATTTGGCGCTGCTAGCGCACCAGAACAATGTAAACCCTGCTGCCAGAAAAAGCTTCAGGCCCAGGTGGAGCTGCTCCATATGATCGACGCTGTCTGCAGGATCGCCCTTGCAGCTTTCGCCATCTATCTTGACGCTACCGTATTTGCCTACACCTTCACAGTGGGCGCATTAACAAGCCTCAGCTTGACATGGTACAGTCTCTCGGTTCACGAAAAGTCCCAGAGTGACGGCGCACTCAAACCGTTCTGCGGACAAGGGTACATGGAATTCATGTCCGGAAAAATCTTCCCAACATGGGCAACACACCTGGTCACAACAGCGTTCATCGGCGCCCATATGCGCCATGATCCGCAGTTCTTTGTTCCGTTTAGTGGCCTATTCCTCGGATGGGGTGCTGGATGTGCTCTGGCCGAAGGCGCGTGGAAGCTCTCGCAAAAAGTCGTCACGCAACAACAAACAATATAAGAGAACTATTGGGGTCTTGCTGGTTCAACGGAAGTGTCAAGTGCCCTCAACGTTAGATTTTTTGAGCCTGGAGGGCTAGCATATTTGTTAGCCCCGCCCGGCAGGGTGGGGTGAAGCACATAGAATTGTGAGGCCTGTAAGGCCGACTCATGGCTCCATAAGCTGTTCATGAGTATCTGTGAGCGAGGAGCCGGCCTTACGAGAGTATAAAGAAGTTGGTGGTGGTGATGAAATGACCATTAGCCCACATGAGCTCGCACATTTTCCGGCGGCCTGAAAGGCCAGCAACCAGTATAGCCCAGGGCAGCGCCCTGGGAAAGTCCAAAATACACTCTGAGCGCTGTAAGTGCGACACATCCATGCGAAACATGTGTCGCACTTACAGCGCTCAAAAGCTTAATTAGCCTACCTGGGGCTACGCCCCAGGCTATA
>JAJFMA010000012.1 GCA_021772415.1 Chlamydiota bacterium | reverse complement strand
AACGGAAAACTCACCACCGAGCCCACAGAGAGCACAGAGAAGCCTTGAATGTTGGAGTCTAGCTAGACCTACATGAAAAGATTTGACAGCTGAGCTTGCGCAGCCAGCGTAGCTAAGCTAACGCAAAGATAACCTTAACCTCTTTGCGGCTCTGCGTCTTTGCCTCTTTGCGTTTACCCTTTCGCATCACCTACACAGGCCTAATGTTTGGCTACAGTGTTAACTACATTTTTTCGTCGTAATGTAATGCCTGCCCAGCTCCTTTCGCATGGGTACAACAGAAAACTCACCACCGAGCCCACAGAGAAACCTTGAATGCTGGAGTCTCGCTAGACCTACATGAAAAGAAACGCAAAGACGCTAAGAATCAGAGGCGCAAAGATAACCTTAACCTCTTGGCGTCTTAGCGTCTTTGCCTCTTTGCGTTTACCCTTTCGCATCACCTACACAGGCCTAATGCTTTGCTGCAACGCTAAGCACATTCTTTCCTCGTAATGCCACAATGCCCGCCCGGTCCCATTTCCCGGCCTTCTTTCCTTTGGAGTTTCGAGGTCAATTTTTTTTTGGTTTTGCCTGCGATAGACGGATATTGGGTAAAAGGGCTAGGATGGACACCCTAAGAACCGCGTTAACTCACAGAGCAAACAGAAGCTGATGCCAAAATCCAACACCGCCGAAAAATCCTCGTTTATTCCCTACGCACGTCAGTCCATCAGCAGCTCGGACATTGAAGCTGTTACAGATGCCTTGCGCTCCGACTTCTTGACACGAGGACCTAAAGTCACTGAATTTGAAGAGGCTATAGCAGAATACTGCGGAGCTCAGCACGCCGTAGCCTTTAACAGTGGAACGACGGCGCTGCAGGCGGCCGCCTGGGCGGCTGAAGTCGAAGAATCAGATCGCTATCTCACCACAGCGAACACCTTCGTTGCGACGGCCGGAGCGGGGTGGCATGGCGGAGCGACATTGATATTTTCCGATGTCGATCCTAACACCGGAGCTATTGATTTAGAGAAGCTTGCGCCGAACCTTGAAATCCCCACAACGCGTGGCAAGCCCATCGTTGTGCCTGTGCACTACGCAGGGGTTCCCGTGGATATGCAGGGTCTCGACTTGATGATCAGTGATCCAAACAGTGTTGTCATCGAAGACGCCGCTGCGGCGTTTGGTTCGCGCTACGACGCGGAGCATCGCGTCGGATGCTGCGAGTGGAGTCAGATGACGACCTTTAGCTTCCACCCGGCCAAACATCTCACCACTGGTGAAGGTGGCATGGTGACAACCAATGACGAAGCGTTGGCACATCGTTTGCGTCTGTATCGCAATAATGGCATTGAGAGAGATGTAAACAGCTCTGATCCATGGGCCTACGAGGTTCATGCGATCACGGGTAACTACAATTTCACGGACTTCCAGGCGGCACTCGGGCTATCACAGCTTGCGAGACTTGAAGCTCTTAGCGATGCTAAGCGGCAAGTTGTTTCGTGGTATCTGCAACACCTGCCGCAGCGTCCTGAAGTTAAAGTGCTTCCAAGACTCGATGACCCCCTGGTCGTTCCCCACATGATGACGCTTTTGATAGATTTTGACGCGCTGGGGATCCCTAGAATTGACGTCATGCGCAAGCTCAGAAAACGAGGAATTGGGACACAGGTGCACTATACCCCCACCTACCACCACCCGGTGTTTGTGCAGAAATATGGGAAATTACATCAGTATTTCCCAGGTATGGAAAAATTTTACTCGCAAGCACTCTCCCTGCCGCTTTATGCTGAGCTCACTGAGAAAGATGTGATCAGGGTCTGCGAGACCTTGACCGAGATTGTCGCTGGGGCAAAATCCTCACGCGCGAAATAAAGGAGATCTTATGGGACTAGGGGCAACATTTCGGAAGTTGGTTCTTACATGTACCTTCTGGGGAATCGCAGCGTCGCTGCTGGCTCCCACAACACTTCCTGGTGGCTATGTCGAAGTCACAGACCTTGCTCAAGAACCCATTTTAACTCCTTCGTTTGCGCGACGGAAGACAGCGAAACTCCGCCTAAATAACGGCTTGGAAGTTTATGTGATCTCTGACCCCGCGGCCGAGCAATCCGCGGCAACGCTATGTGTCGACGTCGGTAGCTGGGACGACCCAGACGAGTTTCCAGGGATGGCGCATTTTGTCGAACACATGCTGTTTTTGGGCACCAAGGAATACCCCGATGAGGGAGCCTTCGACCGCTTTGTTCAACAGCATGGTGGACAGGGTAATGCCGGCACTTCTGCTGACCGCACATGCTACACTTTTTCGATTGATACTGAAGCGTTTAAAGAAGGCCTTCATCGCTTCGCAAGCTTCTTTAGAGAGCCGCTCTTTAATCCGTCCGGCGTCGAACGCGAACTCATGGCAATAGATCAAGAATTTGCTCGCTTAACGCGTGACGACGACGCCCTCCGCTATTTCATTTTTCAGGCCTTGTCGAATCCCGATCACCCCAACAGTCGTTTCACCGTGGGTAATGCGGAGACTCTAGCGAAGGTTCCCAGCAAAGAGCTGATTTCTTGGTATAAGGAACACTATAGCGCCAACTTAATGCACCTCGTCGTCTACTCCTCCGAAAATCTCGATAGCTTGAAGACTTGGGTAGATCAAGACTTCAGCGGGGTCCCCAACACCAACAAACAAGCTCTGGAAGTGACAACGCCGATTTTTACCCCGGAGTTCCGCGGTAAAGTCTCCATGAATGAGTCTCTCAAAGACACGCGTGAGCTTGTGCTGTATTGGGAGCTACCTGGCAAGTTTGCCAAAATGCGCGATAGTAAGCCCGGAGACATCGTGAGCCATATTCTCGGTCACGAAGGGGATCGCAGTCTACTTTCCTGGCTCAAAGAAGGTAAATTAGCCGAGGGACTCGTGGCGTCAGCCAACGAAATGGGTAACGACAACTATGTCCTCACTGTGAAGATTACTTTGACGCGCAAGGGATTGAAAAATATCGACGAAGTGATTGAACGTAGCTTCCAAGCCATCCAAAAGCTGCGTCGACGCGGTGTGCCAGAGTATGTGTTTCATGATATTCAGAGGATGACACG
Organism: Chlamydiota bacterium; assembly: GCA_021772415.1. Lineage (GTDB taxonomy): Bacteria > Chlamydiota > Chlamydiia > Chlamydiales > JAJFMA01 > JAJFMA01. The sequence goes on along the minus strand of JAJFMA010000012.1, from coordinate 3,563 downwards.
CCTCAATTACGCTTACCAGCAGCGGCAGCCTGCCTTTACGTTGGTGTCAGGGCTAGGACGGCTGATTGGTGACGAGCGGCTGGAAACGTTTCCGGAGCAAACCTTCATCCTCCAAAAGTACAACCCCGAAGCTATTGCTGAAATCATCAGGGAAATCGCACCTGAGCGCGCTCACATACATATCACAGCGCCAGCGGCCATCCTCGATGCTAGCCTCGACAAATACGAACCTTGGACGGGCACTGCATATACCGTGCAGCCTCTGCCCAAAGAAAAAATTGCGCGCTGGAAAGACCTCCAAGGAACGAGTGAATTTGATGTGCCACCGCCAAATAGCTTGATTCCTCGTGAGGCAAAGGTACTTGCGGCGAAAAAGGGACATTTGAATAAACGTCCAGATCCACGTGTGATCGTTGACGATGCCTATGGCAAGGTGTTCTATGCTCAGGATGAATACTACCAGGTGCCTGAGGTCTTTATTGGCTTGGAGGTCCTTACGCCAGAGATCCACCGCAACGACGCCAAAGCTGCTGTGATGGCTGATCTGTATGTGAAGGCTCTCGAAGAAACCTTGAATGAGCTCACCTACACAGCAAAAGTGGCAGGCCTAGACTTTAATATCGCTGCAGCAGAAAACGGGCTATCCATTCAAATTCAAGGCTACAGTGATAACGCTCACACTCTGCTAGAAGAGGTCTTGTCGCACATCAAAGCCGTCAAACCCAACGCGAGCCGCTTTGGTTTATACAAAGAATCACTGAGTCGGCAATACCGCAATTTTAATAAGGAAGCACCCTATTTGCAGGCGCTTGAAGTTGCCTCCTCGCTACTTTATCGCGATTATGTCACTCACCGTGAGAAAGCGCGTGTGGTGAAGAAAATTTCGTTTAAGGGATTCGGAGACTATAAGAAGCACCTGTTCGATCAAACTTATGTCAAGGGTCTGGTCTACGGCAATGTGACCGAAGGCCAAGCAAAGAGGATGTGGAAAACTGTGCGCGATGCGCTAGCAGGCAGACCGTACCCTGAATCTGAGCATCAGGAAAAAGCAATTGCAGATCTATCGCAACAAGAAGCGCCGAGCTACATCGTGCAAAGTTCCAAAACGACCGGCAACGCGGCGATCTTGATGACACAAGCAGAACCCTTCTCGTTTGAGTCTCGAGCAGTGCAGCAAATTCTCGCTCAAGGGCTAAAGGCTCCATTTTTCAACACACTACGGACTAAGCAACAAACTGGCTACGCTGTCCAAACGTGGGCTGAAGAACTCGAACGCAAACTCTTCCTCCTCTTTGCTGTAGAATCCGACACTCATGACGGCCGCGACCTCATCGCACGCTTTGAACTCTTCCTCGAAGACTTCAGGCGTGAACTCGGTGATACTGAACTCACCGAACCCGAATTCCAAGCTATCCGTGATGCTCTGGTGACACGCCTTGTCACACCTCCAGAAAACCTGGAACAGCAGGGTGCGGTTCTTATGGAACTCGCCACCAACTACGACGGCGACTTCAAGTGGATGGAAAAGCGCGCCGATGCCATGCGTAATCTGCCCTACAAGACCTTCTATGAGCAAGCTGATAAAATTCTTAGCCACAAAAATAAAAAACGGATGGCTGTCATCTTACGCGGTAACGACCGTAGTGACGGATACCTGCGTTATCAACGTGCTAAGAACAGCCGCGAGCTCAGGAGTAACATCCGCTACGATGTACGCGATGACTCCGATGCTTCGCTCGCTCAAAAGGTCCCTAAGCGTTAGCTAGGGTAGTCGTGACAATGTAAAATCTGTGTCCTTGTACTTTTGAAGGAACAGGAAAAGAGGAAAGTGAGGAAGGAACAAGAAGGGCACATGCCCAGAACTGCTTCCGCTCTTTTCTCCTCTTCCTCCATTCTTGCTAAATCCGAAAAGAGCTAGACGTCGCGGCAACGTGAGTCTCGCGTTTATAGAAGAGGATGTGTGGAATGACTATCCGCAGAGCCAGTAGTGGACGATGCCGAGTTGAACGAGTCCTATAAGAAAACCTAAAACTCCACCGAGCCATTCGATAGTGCGAAGCTCTTTCTTGGCGACAGACAGAACAAGCCGCTCTACTTTGGCGACTTCAAGGGAGACAACTTTGTCCTCAACGAGTTGGTAGAAATCGAGCTCACCAACAACCTTCATAGCTAGAGTGCGTTTCCATACTGGAAGTTCATTGACGATTTCTTCAATGACGAGATCTTTGATTTTAGCTTTGAAGCTGTCATTCATCACCATGGCGAGCATGGGCGTCTTCTCTTTGAACTTCTCTAGGACCACATCGATGCGATCACGAAGCAGGCTGGTGACCTCGCCTTCGATATCAATCTGCTCGAGCTTGCTGAGGATTTCATCCGGAGGCAGCAGGTCGTTAACGACGATGTTCCCGAGTTTTTGGGCGAGGTCTTTCTGGCGCCTAGGGACCATGCCTTGCAGTGTGATTAGGCCCAAAGAGACAGGTTTCCGCGGTCGGAAGAGCAGGCGCACAGCCACAACATTGGTGATCCAACCGATGAGTGCTGAAATGATAGGTAAAGAAATAAGACACCAGTCCATAATCAATCCATTTAGTGTAAGAAAAAACTTTAAGTTTTTTCTTGATAGTTTTTTGAATAACTAGTATAATGTTAGCGAATAGCAAAAATTATTGTCCATTACTGATAGTCGAGGAATAACTATGCTTCGTGAGTTTTTTGGGAAGGATTCACTCGAAGACAAAATCGATGAGAACGAAAAGCGTCTCGAAGAGCTCCTTGCTCGTGCCGAGGAAATCGATCGCGACACCGACGACGTGTTCACTCAACTCGATATCACCCCTGAGCAAATTGAGAAATTTCTCGCTGACGACACCCATATCCAAGAAGAGCACCGCGACAAAGTTAAGCAGATGCTTCGCGAGTCTGAGCAGGCGACTTCTTTTGTCAAAGACCCAGCTCAAGTCCGTAAAGCCTACAAAGAGCGCGCTGAAATCCAGCGTGACTGGCTCTTCATTCGCTAGCACGTTCGCGTATGGTTTCCATAGGCAAATGCGCCCCTCTTATCAACTCTTCAATTCTGTGTCTCGGTGGTGATTTTTCCGGCTCGTAAACGAGAGCCTGTAGAGAGTGTAAAGAAATGTCCTAAGGATATAGATCACGATAAATTGTTCATGAGGCCCGAAGGGCCGACAAGATGTATAGCCTCGGGCGGGAGGCTTGTCATTACCCAAAATTTGTAAATAAATGTTCGAACTGCGGTTCTTTTCATATCCTCAATCAAACGCAGTGAGTTCCATCATGAGGCCCAACGGGCCAGCTTACGATAGCCCCTCCCGTGAGGGTGGGGAAAAAAAACACCCTGAGCCCTATTAGGGGCGGCTTGTGGCCCCAGCGGATTAGACCGACACAGAGCGTTTATCCAATGCTATTAGTGACGCGCGGCACGTTCTTTTCCGGAGCCATGAATCGAGGCCACAAGCCGCCCTGTTGGGGCTCAAATTCATGTTTCACTCTACCCCACCCTCACGGGTGGGGCTATCATAAGACGCCCCGTTGGGCCTTAG
>JAJFMA010000110.1 GCA_021772415.1 Chlamydiota bacterium | reverse complement strand
GTTTGGAGATGCGAGCAAACCCAAAGAGCTTTTTGCCGTGCCACGTCGCCAAAGTAATCATTTACAGATACTCCTCAAAGGCATTTTTCATGTCTACGAACTCCAAAAAGGCGGCGCGGAGCGCACGCACTCCATGGCATTCGTGGACTCGGGCTATCGGTGTATATCATTGGTTGCTTAAAGCTTATGACTTAAACATAAGGTCCCAACGATTTCTTTACACTCTCTACAGGGCTCAGGACGTATTTTTACCTTTACCCCGGGCTTCGCCCGAGGCTATACATCTTGCTGGCCTTTCAGGCCGCCGAACGGATTTGTCTGCACCACGAATGGCCCACTATAAAGCTCACTTTGCACATTTATTTACGCTCTCGAAAGACCGGCTCATGGTCCATAAATACCTCTGGAGCCATGAGTCGACCTTACAGGCCTCCAGGATTTTTTTCGCCTTACCCCACCCTCCCGGGCGGGGCTATCATATGACGGCCTGTTGGGCCTTTGAACCATAAACTTACCGCTCTCAAGATCCTAACTGCAATGAACATGTACGTTTTTTCGGCTGTATGCTGCTAGAAGGAAAACTATGGTCTGTGCATGATAAAAAAAGAGTATGTACTAGTAGCGAGGGTATAGCGTGCAAAATATTGAGAATAAGGCAGAAGGGCTCACTCAAAAAGTCCGGTACTACCTGATGACCTCCATGGGACGGACATTAGAGCAGGCTACCATCGACGAATTCTACCGAGCCCTTTGTTATACCTTGCGTGAAGAGATTATGGTTCATTGGTTTGCGAGCGCACAAACCCAGCACCAGAAGGACTGCCGCACCCTCTATTACCTATCGATGGAATATCTTCCTGGGCGTCTGTTAAGTAACAACTTGACCAACATCAACTCGCTTGAACTCGTCAAGCAGGTATTGCATAAGACTAACAGGAATTTGGCCGAGATTATTGGACGGGAGAGCGATCTTGGTCTTGGGAACGGAGGCTTAGGGCGTCTAGCGTCATGCTATCTGGATTCCTTGGCTACTCATCACTACCCTGCTCGTGGTTATGGACTTAGGTACCAGTACGGCATCTTTGAGCAGCAGATTTGGGATGGCATGCAAATTGAAGCCCCCGACTGCTGGCTGATGCGAGAAAACCCATGGGAGCTACGACGGGATCTCCATAAGCGCAGTGTCCATTTTTGTGGCTTGGTGACACCCGATACAAACATCCACGGCGACCAAATACACCATGTACGTGACTACGAAGAAGTGTGGGCTGTGCCCCACGACCTTCCGATTATAGGGTATAGCGACAACGACAAGTATTCCGTCACAACCCTACGTCTTTGGACGACAAAAGAGTCTCCACGGAACTTCCAGCTACAGCGCTTCAATGCCGGACGCTTGGATCAGGCCGCTGAGAACAGCACATTAACGGATGTGTTGTACCCTGCAGACCACCATGAAACTGGCAGGCGCATACGCCTAAAGCAAGAATTCTTACTTGTAAGTGCTTCTGTTCAAGATATCATCCGCCTCTACCTCGAGAATCACGAGAACTTCCGCGCCTTCGCCGATCGCGTGCGCATACAGATCAACGACACACATCCGTCTCTTGTTGTGGCGGAGCTCATCCGTCTTTTAACTCAGAGGTACGACCTGCCTTGGACGACTGCGGTCGAAATGACTCAGACGGTATGCGGTTACACTAATCACACAATCATGTCAGAGGCTTTGGAGGAGTGGGATCAGAACCTCTTCAACTACCTCCTTCCCCGTCAGGCACGTGTCATAGAGAGACTTAACCACGACTTCCTCACAAGTGTGCGTGCCCGGTACCCCAATGATGAGGAGAAGATACGACGCCTGTCGATTTTAGAGGGCGGCAAGGTGCGTATGGCTAACCTAGCTATTCTGGGGTCACATCGTGTTAATGGCGTGGCCGAGCTACACACACAGATTTTAAAGGACCGCGTATTTAAAGATTTCCACGAACTATATCCGAACAAGTTCATCAACGTCACAAACGGTGTCACCCAGCGCCGCTGGCTATTGCATTGCAACCCCAAGCTAGCCCACTACATCACCTCTCGTATCGGTGACAGCTGGATCACGAAGTTTAGCGACATCGCCAAACTTGCTGATTTTGCTGATGACCCTGTGAGCTTAAATGAGCTTCTGGCAATTAAGCGCGTCATGAAGCAACGCTTCATCCAGTTTCTAAAAGCGCGTAACCGGCTCCGGGACCATGAAGGTCATGAGCTTGAAGACATCCCTTTAGTCAATGCTGATTCCATCTTTGACGTCCATATTAAGCGCATCCATGAATACAAGCGTCAGCTAATGAATGCTCTGCATATTTTGATGCTGTACCATGAAATCAAAGACAATCCCGAGCATACAAGAGTACCTCGCACCTTCATTTTCGCGGGCAAAGCCGCCCCGGGATACGAGGCCGCCAAGAGCATCATACGGCTCATCTACTGCATTGCCCGCAAAATCAACAACGACCCTGACATCAAAGACGCAATCAAAGTCGTCTTCGTCACGAACTACAGTGTATCTAGAGCAGAGATCATCATCCCTGCTACAGACTTGTCTGAGCAGATTTCTACAGCCGGCATGGAAGCATCCGGTACTGGGAACATGAAGATGGCCATTAACGGCGCTCTAACAATTGGCACCGAGGATGGCGCCAATATCGAGATGAAGGCAAGCATTGGAGAGAAGTGGTGGCCCTTTAGTTTTGGATCATCAGCGGATGAGTTACAGAAACTGCGCGAAGATCAAACCTACAGCTCGTGGGACATCTGCACCTCGAATCCTAGTATCCAACGCGCTGTCGACAGTTTACGCGACGGTAGTTTGGCGCGTACCGACAGGGAACACGAGGCTCTTTACGGCCTATACAATGCGCTCCTTCAAGGGCACTATGGTAAGTCCCCCGATTCCTTTTATGTTCTTAAAGATCTGCAGGACTACTACGCAACTCAGCGCCGTGTCGATGAGCTGTATGCTGAGCCAGAGACTTGGGCACGGCACCTGATCCACAACATCGCAGGTATGGGCCCGTTCAGTTCCGATAACAGCATTAAGACCTATGCAGACCACATTTGGGGACTAGAACCCTGCCCACCGGATGACGAAATTCTCTCGAGAATTCGCCACGAGTACACTTTAAATGACCGGCCTTACACATTGACTATGGCATAGCACTTATGGGTAAAAGCTCTTTAGGATCTAGCATATTTCGCGTTTTCATCGGACTAGGCACGCTTGGCTTTATGGCCATGCTCTACTGGTCTTCCGCTCTACTAGAAGAGCATGTCATCGACATCAAAGCCGAACTGGCAACAATTGAAAAGCAAGTGGGCGACCTTAGGCGCGAATCATCTCAAGTGCGCTCAGAGCTGCGACAAAAGCTGAAGACACTACACAACAAGAGACTGCATGGGGACTTTTCTGAAGTCGAGATGAGCAACCCACAATCGGATACGGATCAGGTATCACGTCCTCATATAGACCCTGAGTCACCAAATCTACTATCGGAAGACCCCTTCTACCAGAACGTCCTTCCGAAGCTACTCCCCCCCGATTTCACTCCAAGTGGAACACGTCGGATGGCGATTGTCGGCAAGCCCGATACACTACACCCCTTCAGTAACTGGAGTCATGTATCCAGCTGGGTATCGCAGTGTAATGTAAGTGTCGCTCAAATGCACTTTGGACGCTACGAGACGATGGGTCCTGACATGGCTCTGAAACTAGAACTGCGAACCGACAGCGAAGGACGTCCCGAATTCTGGGTACATCTTCGTGACGGAGTCTATTGGCAGCCTTTAGACCCAGAGCTGCTGTCTGAAGATGTAGAGCTCGCTCCGCATTTTCTCCAAAGCCACCAAGTTACTGCCGACGACTTCAAGTTCTATCTTGACGCCCTCATGAATCCTTGGGTGCAGGAGGCTGGGGCCGTCTCTCTAAGGAACTATCTAGGAGATATCGAAGAGCTTCGTGTCATCGATAAGCTCACCTTCGTTGTCCGATGGAAAACGGAGCAACTCGTTAATAACGATGGGTCTGTCGAGCACAAAATGAAGTACATTGCTAGAAGCTGGACAGGGAACCTCAGTCCTCTAGCATCATGGGTCTATCAGTACTTTCCCGACGGCAGCAAAATCATTGAAGACAGCGCTACTCCAATCGACTATCGCACAGATTCCGTGTGGGCTCAGAATTTTAACAAACACTGGGCGAAGAACATCATTCCAAGCTGCGGCCCATGGGTTTTTACTGGAATGAGCGACCGACAGATCACCTTCAAGCGCAACCCCGACTACTACAAGCCCTTGGCGGTCCTTGTAGAGGCAACAGAGACCCAGTTTAAGGAGACCCCTGATGCCATATGGCAGGATTTCAAATCAGGAAAGTTAGACACCTACCAAGTTCGTCCCGATCAATTACTAGAACTAGAGGACTTTTTGGAGTCCGATGTCTACAAGAAGCAAGCTGCTAATAATTTAGCAATTCATCGCTTAGACTACCTTGGACGCAGCTACAGCTACCTTGGGTGGAACCAGGCGCGGCCGTATTTCAGTGATGCCAAAGTGCGCCGAGCTCTCACCATGGCTATAAGTCGCAACCGAATTATTGAACAGACACTCAATGACATGGGCGTCGAAATCACTGGACCCTTCCACGTTCTATCGCCTTCATATGACCCCAGCATAAAGCCGTGGCCCCACGACCCACGCCTTGCACAAAGGCTCCTATCACGAAATGGATGGTATGACAGTGATGGTGATGGTGTACTCGACAAAGACGTCGATGGTGATCGAGTGCCGTTCAGCTTTACTCTAACGTATTACGTGAAGAGCCCAACGGCTAAAGCCATTGGAGAATATGTACGTCTTGCCCTGAAGGAAGTCGACATTGACGTCGACCTCAATGGTGTTGACATCGCAGACCTATCAGAGAATTTCGACGACAAAAGCTTTGATGCTATATTGCTCGGATGGAGCCAAGGTTCTCCACCAGAGGAACCGCGTCAGCTGTGGCACTCGTCGGGAGCTCAACAAAAGGGATCGTCCAATGCCATAGGGTTTTCCAATGCCGAAGTCGACAGCATCATCGATAATCTTGCCTACGAATACGACCCACAAAATAGGCGTAAACTGTACCATCGATTTGACCACATCATCCATGAGGAAGCACCCTACACCTTCATGTATGCTCCTAAAGAAGTATTTCTGTATCGGGACTACGTCCAAAATGTGTTCATCCCCTCTGAACGACAGGACCTAGTTCCTGGCGCTGATGTTTCCCAACCGCAAGGGAGTGTCTTCTGGCTCCGAAGCGAAGCATGATCCTATGCTAACTTACGTCATCAGGCGTCTGCTTCTGTTACCCCTTACGCTGCTGGGTATCGTACTCATTAACTTCGCCATCATCAATCTAGCACCTGGTGATCCCGTCACCCAAACAGAAGTTACAGATCAAGGATCTGCCACACGTCGTGAGGACAGTTCCGTGGCCTTTGGGTCTGACGAGCGCTATCTACAGATGCGTGAGCACTTTGGTCTCACACTTCCTATTCTGATAAATACATGGCCATGGACAAGTGAGCAACGTGTTCTTGATGACATCTGGAGTCTTGTATATCGCAAGAGTGATCCTGAAGCCAGCGAGGAAATTTCAGTACGTTCCTACGAATCGCTACGCATTCGTACAGGAGATCGCGCGCGCTTTGTCATGCCCCAACTACTGGCGATAGTCCAAGACGAGTACGAGGATATAGCAATACGAGCCATGGCATCGCGTTTTTTCGCACGCGGGGGCACTCGACAAGCAGCCCTTGGCCCGGGTATCAGTGCCGAAGAAAAAAAAGACAACAGAACCATCGCTATTGACAACACCCTACTTCGCACTCTAGTTATATCTCCCACAGACCCTGTGGATGTTGTAGAGGCCAAAGCCCAGGAAATCACCACATGGTACGCCCTGAAGTGGGAAGCTATGGATTTTCAGCCCACGTGGCCGCAGCGTCTAAAGATGCTATTTTTTGAGACGCGACTGTGTCGCTACCTGAGCCGTATACTCACTTTAGACTTCGGAACGCTAAGAAATGACGACACAAAGACTGTCATCAGCGAGGTAACGAAGCGCTTTAAATACTCACTTACGCTCGCTGTCTTGCCAATGTGTATCACATTCGTTCTCTGCCAGGTTTTTGGTTTCTGGATGGCATATAAGCAAAATCGCTTACCCGACATCTCTTTAAATGTACTTTTCCTTGTTTTGTACGCCATTCCTATCTTTGTTGTGGCTCCGTTTCTCATTGAGGAGATAGGTCTAAACGGCCGTTTCCCCTTTACAGACACACCCATTCCTTACAGTGGCTTCACCAGCAAGGAATCGATATACGAGAGCATGACCTCCTCTCAGCGGCTATTTGATGTACTGCAGCACATTTTTCTGCCGTTGATAGCTATCACCTATGGCAGCTTAGCTGCGCAATCGCGTCTTTCACGGACCGCTGTTCTGGAGGTCCTACGTCAAGACTACGTACGCACTGCACGTGCCAAGGGCGTACCGCCTTTTACAGTGCTCTATCGACATGTCGGAAGAAATGCGGCGATCACCATTGTGACTTCGATAGCTGGATCGCTAGGCGTCGTGTTGGGGGGCTCTTTAATCGTAGAGACTCTTTTTGAGATCAACGGCTTTGGAAAGTTTTTTTATGACGCGGTAATCAATTGGGACTACAACGTCATCATGTTTTCGGCATTAGCGGGGTCGCTTTTGACCCTAGTGGGCTATCTACTGGCCGATTTAGCTTACACGGTATTGGATCCTAGGGTGACATTGGACTAGACATGGAAAGCAAAACATCCACTCATCAGAGCTTTTGGAAGGTTGTGGGACGGCAATTTTCGCGCCACCCACTAGGGATCATATCGCTTCTAGTGGTTGGTCTATTTATCCTTGCAGGCATCTACGCCCCCTTTCTTGCTTCCAGCAAACCCATCGCTGTCAAATACGATGACATCTGGTATTTTCCGTTGTTTCGTTATCTATTCTATCACGGGTTCTATACCACCTATCTCGACCTCTTCTTTAATGTACTGATGTTCACATTCCCTCTGATGTTAGCGACATTTCTATTACCCAGATCATGGAAGCGAATAGCCCTTTTGGGCATGTGTGCGATACAGATAGCCACTTTTGCCTTCGTCAGCCTTAGAGCCTCAACGGAGCCGTCTGCTGATCCTACTCTTACACGCCATCGCCTACGGGTTTTGGAATCCGTGGAAGTGTTAGAAGGTATAGATCCTCTCCTTGGACCTCTCCCGGCCCCTCCTACATGGGATTTCGAATTAAAGCATATGAATCCCTATGCCCGCCTGGAGGCGATTTTACGCTATCGGCAACGTCGAGATCAACACGACCGCTTAACGGCACATAGCGCTGGATTCGACGAGCTTGCATTGGAACGCTGGTTGGAGCATGAACTCCGTAAAGCGAAACATGCATCTCGAGGGCGGGACCCTGACATTGACGACAGCGTCCTGCGCAGTGAGCTGTTAGGAAATCTAAGTTCCGTAGACAAGAACGAAATTACCGCGCTACCCACGCTGTGGCAACAGGATCGCAATTACGAGAGTAGCAAAGTTGAGCGACTCCGCGCGCTACTTAGAGATTTGCACCCACGCTACGAACGTGCCAAGACAACAATCGCTCTTTTCCAAGAAACATGCGTCGATTGGTTACATCTAATCGAACATCATCCTTCGGCTGAGATGCCTCCCCATTGTGCGGACTTTTCCGAGGTGTCGGAGCAAACGCGTCGTAACATTGAAGGAATGCGAGAGACTATCATTGAATACGAAGAGACTTTGGCTTCCATCGCCCTCATCCACGAACGCATCCAGTGGCTAGACATGGAAAATGGCAAAGTCACCACAGTGATCATGCCTCTACTGCGTCCCTACCACTGGGAAGACGATGTGGGCGGAGAGCAAGCGCTAAACGAGCTCCTCCCTTGGTGGGAACTCACACGATCGGGGCGCAAGGATCTTGCTGCTGCCCTTGTGTTTGGTGTGCGGGTATCTTTGGTTGTGGGTGTGACGGCCATAGGTTTAGCGTTATTGATAGGCATCCCCATTGGGGCGTTAGCGGGTTTTTACGGAGGTAGAACCGACATCATTGTCTCCAGGCTGATGGAGATTTGGGAGTCCATGCCTACCTTCTTCATGCTCTTGCTCGTGGTGTCTGTCACCCAAAGTAAGTCCATCTTTCTTGTCATCTGTGTCATCAGCTTCTTTGGGTGGACAGGCTTCAGTCGCTTTTTGCGGGGTGAATTTTTCAAGCAACGGCACCTACCCTATGTGCAGGCGTGCCGCTCTATGGGCTTTAGCGACAGCTATACAATCTTCAATCATATCCTACCTAATGCGATACCTCCTCTTCTCACTCTTCTTCCCTTCGCTATTATGGGAGCTATTACCGCAGAAGCCGGTCTCTCCTTTTTGGGGTTAGGTGAAGAGGGCTCCTGCTCTTGGGGAGTTTTGATGGACGAAGGGCGACGTGCTTTCCCGGGAGAGAGCTACCTGCTGTGGCCTCCGGCAGCGCTACTGACCATTTTGCTTGTGGCGATTGCATTGGTCGGAGATGCCTTGCGTGATGCTCTCGATCCACGCATGCACAGCTAGCACCACAATGAAGCTATGCCGAGCGTCTATGTGTGCATCCCTATAGCTTCTGCGACTTACATGAAAAGACTTGACAGCGGAGCCTGCGACGCTAACGCAAAGGCGCTAAGTCACAAAGACGCTAACTCGACTTTCGGCATTTTTGAACCAGCCATTTCCCAGATAAGAAAATCGTGAATAGCTTTTTTCCTCATGGGCCTGTTTTGACTGGGGTAAGGAAAGATATTTTCATTGAAGATCAGTAACTTAACATATCGATGAGCGTTTGAAAATGTAACATGTATTTTGCCTGGTTCTGAGGCCCAAAGGGCCAGCTTATGTTAGCCCCACCCGTGAGGGTGGGGTGCGGTATATAGTTACCTTGAGC
>JAJFMA010000109.1 GCA_021772415.1 Chlamydiota bacterium | reverse complement strand
AAGTCTAACTAATAAAAATGCCGCAGTGGGAAGACCACTGCGGCATTTTCTATAGATCGTAGGTGTAATTACACCCTAGGCTGTTTCCTGTCCGAAGTCGAAGATCAGAGGCTCTTCGCGTTCTCTGTCGACGAACTTGTTGACGCTTCTGTGGTATTCGAAGCCTGTACCACCTGGGATGATATGTCCTAGGCAGACGTTCTCCTTGAAACCAAGCAGACGGTCGACTTTACCGCAGCAAGCCGCTTCTGTAAGGATACGTGTGGTGTCCTGGAACGATGCCGCCGAAATGAACGACTCAGTTCCCAAGGATGCCTTTGTAATTCCAAGAAGCACTGGCGTAGCCACAGCAGCTTTACCACCTTCGCCGGTAACCTTTTGGTTCTCGACGTGGAACTCCTTGCGGTCGACCTCTTCACCGAAGAGCAGGCTGGTGTCGCCCGGGTCCACAACACGCACTTTCTTAAGCATCTGACGTACGATGATCTCGATGTGCTTGTCGTTAATGTCTACACCCTGGAGGCGGTACACCTCTTGGACCTGATTCACCAGGTACTTCTGTAGCTCACGGACGCCGCAAACTTCGAGGATCTCATGAGGAATCACGAGGCCATCAGTAAGCTGCTGACCTTTGATGACACCGTCACCACGCTGAACAATTAAGTGCTTGGTATGAGGAATGAGGTGTTCCTCTTCCATTCCAGAGATCTCGTCGCGAACGACAACGATACGTTTGTTCTTCTGCACACCGCGGAAGTCTACGACACCATCGATCTTGGCGATCTCGGCGTTGTCACGCGGCTTACGGGCTTCGAAGAGCTCCGCAACACGCGGCAGACCACCGGTAATATCCTTGGTCTTAATCGCGCCACGAGGCAGACGTGCTAGCAGTGTACCTGCTGTCGCGTACTCACCTTCGTGTGCCGAAATAATCGATCCGGCAGGCAGTGGGTAGGTACCAACAAGCTCCTTAAACTCGGGATCGGCATAGATGACGATCTGCGGGTGGAGCTCACCACGGTGCTGCTTAACGATAAGTTCCGTCTGGCCTGTTTGCTTGTTGACATCACGCTCAGCCGAAATACCTTCAACGAGGTCTTCGTGCTTAACGTATCCAGGTCTGTCGCAGATAATCGGAACGTTGTGCTGCTCCCACTCTGCAATCTTCTGCGCTTTCTTCACTTTGGTGCCGTCCTCAACGAGGATTTTTGTGCCTAGCTCCAAAGTAAATGTCTGCAACGGCTCTAGCGATTTGGTGCTCAGAAGCTTCTTACACTCTTCAAGACTACGCCCTTCGTCACGTACGATATTTAGAGCACCACTCTTGTTGAGGGCCACCCAAACACCGTCATCGTTCTGCACCGCACGGATATCTGTATAAACAACGATACCACCAGCGTCGGCTACAATTTCAGGGCTCAAGGTCGTCGCCGCAATACCACCAAGGTGGAAGGTACGCATGGTAAGCTGTGTTCCAGGTTCACCAATCGACTGCGCAGCGATGATGCCTACAGCTTCACCCATACTGACCTCACGGCCATTGGCGAGGTTGACACCGTAGCACTTGGCACAAACACCACGCTGAGTTTCACATGTCAAAACCGAGCGAATTTTTACAGCTTCGATACCCGAGTCGTCAATGGCCTCAGCCTGCACGATGTTCAGAACATCACCAGCCTTGGCAAGAAGGGTGTCTCGGTCACCAGGACGATAGATATCTTCACAAACGGTACGACCAAAAATACGGTCCTTGAGAGGAAGAAGCTCTTCTTGCCCCTGCTTAATGGCCGCAACTTCGATCCCATTTAGAGTACCGCACTCTAGCTCGGTGATGATGACATCCTGAGCCACGTCAACAAGACGTCGTGTAAGGTAACCGGAGTCGGCAGTTTTTAGAGCGGTATCGGCAAGACCTTTACGCGCACCGTGAGATGAGATGAAGTACTCAAGAACCGTTAGACCTTCACGGAAGTTCGCTGTAATCGGCGATTCAATAATCTCACCTGAAGGTCGGGCCATCAGACCACGCTGAGCTCCAAGCTGACGCATCTGGGTTTTGTTACCACGTGCACCGGAGTCCATCATGATGTAGAGAGGGTTGAGCTCCCCGTCACGAACTTCGCTCAGTAGTGACATTAGATCTTCTGACAGCACTTCAGACACTTCGGTCCAAATGCTAATGGTCTTGGACTTTCGCTCACCGTCGGTGATGATACCGTCCTCGTACTGCTTAGTAATTTGTCCCACTCGTGTGTAGGCATCTTCAAGAATCTTCGGCTTGCCCTCAGGGATAAAGACGTCTTTAACACCGATGGAAATCGCCGAGCGTGTAGCTTCGTGGAAGCCCAGGCTCTTGAGGTTATCCAGGAAGCGCACCGTAGCTTCAAGACCTACTTTCTTGTAGCAGGTCATGACGAGCTCTGACAGGCGCTTTTTGGGCATATTGTAGTTCTGGAAACCAAGCTCCGGCGGCACGATCGTGTTGAATATCACGCGGCCAGGTGTCGTCTCAATGATACCGTTGGCAGTACGGACCTTGATGAGTTCATGAAGACGTAGACCACGCCCTGTGTACTCTTCGCGTTGTTCGCTGGTCTTCTTCCTTCCTTTCTCACCTGCTAACGCACCACGGAATCCACTTGCAGACAGTGCCAATAGCACTTCCTTTTCATCGGAAAACGTATGGATTTTATCCCCGAAGTCCGCAGGATTGTAAATGGGGTCATGCATCAAGAAATACAGACCTAAGGTCATATCCTGTGACGGCACCGCTACAGGATTACCCGAGGAAGGTAAGAAGATGTTATCCGGAGCCATCATTAGCAGTTTTGCTTCAAGCTGCGCTTCAACAGACAGCGGAACGTATACAGCCATCTGGTCACCGTCAAAGTCAGCGTTAAACGCTGCGCAGACTAGCGGATGTATACGGATCGCTTTACCTTCGATGAGTACAGGCTCAAAAGCTTGGATACCTAATCGGTGAAGCGTCGGCGCTCGGTTAAGGAGTACCGGGTGTCCTTTAATGATGTCGTCTAAGACGTCCCAAACTTCAGGCGCATGGCGCTGGATCATTTTCTTCGCTGAACGAATCGTATAGACGTAGCCCAAGTCCTTAAGGCGCTTGACGATGAAGGGCTCGAAGAGCTCCAAAGCCATCAGCTTTGGAAGACCACACTGATTGATTTTCAATTCGGGTCCAACAACGATAACAGATCGTCCAGAGTAGTCAACACGCTTACCAAGAAGATTCTGACGGAAGCGTCCTTGCTTACCTTTTAGCATCTCAGACAACGACTTAAGCGGTCTGTTGCCAGCACCCATGACAGGATGACCGTGACGGCCATTGTCAAATAGGGCATCGACAGCTTCTTGAAGCATGCGCTTCTCGTTGCGGACGATAACCTCTGGAGTCTTTAGCTTTAGGATAGCTTTTAGTCGGTTGTTACGGTTGATCACGCGCCGGTAGAGGTCGTTGAGGTCGGACGTCGCAAAGCGACCACCGTCCAACGGCACTAGTGGACGCAGATCCGGTGGAATGACAGGAACCGCAGACATGACCATCCACGCGGGGTTGTTCCCCGATGAGACAAAGCCCTCAACGATCTTTAGGCGCTTGGCCAGTTTCATGCGTGCTTGCTGTGACTTGGTCTTACGCAGCTTGTCTTTAAGTTCGATAAGCAGAGCAGGTAGGTCTTCGAGCTCCAGAAGGTCACGAATGGCTTCGCCGCCCATTTTAGCTACGAAGGCGTCACGGCCCCACTTCTCCTGAGCTTCACGATATTCGGCGTCGTTTAGGAGTTGCTTTCTCTCGAGATCCGTATGCCCCGGCTCAATGACGATGTACTCTTCGTAATAGATAACACGCTCGAGGTCCGTCGATGACATCCCCATCACGTTACCGATTCGCGACGGCATAGTCTTAAAGAACCAAATGTGGACAACGGGAACAGCAAGATCGATGTGCGCCATACGTTCACGACGCACTTTTGATAGCGTCACTTCGACACCGCAGCGATCGCAGACAATCCCTTTGTGTTTGATCTTTTTGTACTTTCCACAAGCACATTCCCAGTCCTTTTGAGGACCGAAAATTTTCTCACAGAAAAGTCCGCCTTTCTCAGGCTTAAACGTCCGGTAGTTGATCGTTTCGGGCTTTTTTATTTCACCACGCGACCAACTATTGCGGATGACTTCATCAGAAGCGATATGAATGCTGATTTGGTCAAACTGCGCTTCTTTCTGTTGGTCCTCTCGCTGCTCGTACATGTCTTCTCCTGGACAAAGGGCTATTCTAAACAACCTAAATTAGAGGCTGTGCCGCGGGCGCTGGGGCCAATGAGCTCCCAGCACCGGATTGTCTACTCTTCTTCTGGGGCGGCTTCGGCGCGCACATCGAGGCCGAGTCCCTGCATTTCTTTAATCAAGACGTTGAAGGATTCAGGCGTCCCGGTTTTAAGTATGTTCTCGCCTTTGACGATCGACTCATAGATACGCGTCCTTCCTGCGACGTCATCAGACTTCACAGTTAGGATTTCCTGCAATAGGTGTGCTGCGCCATAGGCTTCAGCCGCCCACACTTCCATTTCCCCGAAGCGCTGACCACCCATCTGTGCTTTACCCCCCAGGGGCTGCTGAGTAACCAATGAGTAGGGGCCTACGGCACGGGCGTGGATCTTGTCGGCGACAAGGTGCATCAGCTTCAGTATGTAGATGTAGCCGACGGTAACCTTGCTTTCGAAGCGTTCACCCCTGCAGCCGTCGTACAGATGGAATTTACCATCTTCGGGCAGGCCACCGTCCACCATCATCTTCCAGATTTCGTGCTCCGGGAACCCCTCAAATACTGGGCTCTTGATGCGGATACCGGCCTGGTGAGCGGCGAAACCAAGGTGAGTTTCGAACAGCTGTCCCATGTTCATACGGGACGGCACACCGAGTGGGTTAAGAATGATCTCGATAGTCTGGCCACTTGGCAGCCAAGGCATGTCAGCCTCAGGTACGATCGTAGACACAACACCTTTGTTACCGTGTCGGCCGGCCATCTTATCGCCTACCTGCAGAGTACGCTTCGAGGCGACGTAGACTTTAACCTGCCTGATGATGCCGGGATCGAGATCCGTGTCACCTTTACGCATGCTTTCAATTTGTGTCTTGTACTGCGCTTCACACGTTTGTGTCGCCACCTCATAGTCATGAAGAATTTTCTTCAGCATGCGGTAGATGTCGTTGTTGGGAACGAGTAAGTCCTCAACCTGCTCAGCTTCGATATTCTCGATGAGCTCCTGAGTGATAAGTTCACCTTCCTCAAGAATGACTTCGGCGGTACGTCTGTGGACGATGGTGCCTGGAGCCTTTTCATTGAGGAGTAGAGCTCCCAAGCGTTCGTGCTTGTCACGCTCAATATCACCCTTCTTCGCTTTGTATTCGCGTTGGATGTCTTTAATTTTACCAGCTTCCTCGACCAGCTCTTCGTCGGTCTTGGAAAGTCTGTCGCGGCGGCTGAAGACTTTAACGTCCATGACAACACCTTCAGTACCTGGAGGCACCGTCAGCGAGGCATCTTTAACGTCTGCAGCTTTCTCACCGAAGATAGCGCGAAGTAGGCGCTCTTCTGGAGCAAGCTCAGTCTCGGACTTAGGTGTGATCTTACCAACGAGGATGTCGCCAGGGCCTACTTCAGCACCAATACGAATGATGCCGTCGTCGCCGAGGTTGACCAGCTGCTCTTCAGAGACATTAGCAATATCGCGCGTGATTTCCTCACGACCGAGCTTAGTATCTCGCGCAGTAATCTCGAATTCTTCGATGTAAAGCGAAGTGTAATAGTCTTCGCGCACGAGTTTTTCCGAGATGATGATGGCATCTTCAAAGTTGTAGCCATACCACGGCATGAAGGCCACGAGGACGTTACGCCCAAGAGCTACTTCGCCACGGTCGCAGGCTGGTCCATCAGCAAGGACATCACCAGCTTTGATCTTATCTCCGACAAAGCAGAGTGGGCGCTGGTTGATGCAGGTTCCGGCATTAGAACGCAGGAACTTCTTGAGCTGATAGACCTTCTTCTGCATCACGTGGTCTTTCGGGCTGATGACGATCTGGAACGCGTCGACATAGTCGACAGTACCATCTTCTTCAGCAATAACCACGGCACCGGAGTCACGTGCGGCGCGGGCTTCAAGGCCTGTACCCACGATAGGGGCATCAGGCTTAAGAAGTGGTACGCCCTGACGTTGCATGTTAGAACCCATAAGAGCTCGGTTAGCATCATCATGCTCCAAGAAAGGAATCAGGCCTGTAACGATGGAGACCATCTGCTTAGGGGAGACGTCCATGTGCGTCACAACCGAGGTGTCGACCTCAGCAGGTTCCGCACGGTAACGTGCCCAGCAGCGCTCTTCCTCGAACATATTGAATTGGTCCAACGGGCTAGAGGCCTGGGCAATAGCACAGCGCTCTTCCTGATCCGCGGTCATGTACTCGATTTCTTCGGTGACCACGCCATCACGCACAATACGGTATGGGGTCTCGATGAAACCAAATTCGTTAATCTTAGCAAAACATGACAACGAAGTGATCAAACCAATGTTCGGACCTTCAGGAGTCTCAATAGGACAGATACGTCCGTAGTGGCTACTGTGAACGTCACGAACTTCAAAGCCTGCACGGTCCCGGTTAAGACCTCCAGGCCCTAAGCAGGAAAGACGTCGTTTGTGCGTCAGCTCTGCAACTGGGTTCGTTTGGTCCATGAACTGTGACAGCTGAGAACGTCCGAAGAAGTCCTTCAATACACCCGAAAGTCCCTTGGCAGAAACAATCTTACCAGGGGTCAGAGTGTCGGAGCTGAAGTCGAAGAGGTTCATGCGCTCGCGAATGATCTTCTCCATTCGCGCCAGGCCAATACGGCACTGGTTTTGGATCAATTCACCAACAGATCGCACACGACGGTTACCGAGGTGGTCAATGTCATCGATGTTAGCGTCAGGATCGCCTTGCTTAAGACGAATCAAGTACTTAACAGCCCCGATGACGTCTTCCTTAGTAAGAGTAACACACTGCAACACGTCGTCGTTAATATCGAGGCCAAGCTTCGAATTGAGCTTGTAGCGGCCCACTCTGCCCAAATTGTAACGCATTGGGTCAAAGAACAGACGCATGATAGCAGAACGTGCATTCGCTAGCGTTGCGGGTTCACCAGGACGGATCTTACGGTAGAAATCTTTAAGCGCCGCTTCGTATGAGTCAGTCGGATCCTTCGCAAGCATCTTGATGACTGGGCTGTTCTCGTCGGCATCTTCGGCGACGCGAACTTTGTTGATGCCAGCGTCGAGCATGCGCTTCAACATAGCGGTAGTCAACTTTTCAGCTGCTTTACCAAAAACAAGACCTGTCTCCTCGTCGACAACATCCTCAGCAAGAATGGCCCCCACGAGTTTAGCAAAATCCTTCTCCGAACCGATTTTGTGCTTACGCGTGCTGAAGAACTCTTCGATAATATCGGTGTTACTGGAATAACCCAGTGTGCGGATGAAGGTCGTTGCAAGAATCTTGCGGCGTCGCTTTTTGCGGTCGATATAAATGTAGATGAGGTCGTTGGTATCCAACGCACCCTCAAGCCAGCTACCGCGGTATGGGATCACACGGAAGGAATATAGAACCTGTCCACGTGGATGTTTTTCTTGCTCAAAGCAGATACCCGGTGAACGGTGCAGCTGAGAAACAACGACACGTTCCGCACCGTTAACAATAAAGGTACCCTTGTCAGTCATCACGGGAATAGTTCCCATGTAGACTTCTTCTTCTTTGATACCCGTTTCGTCCGTCAGTCGGAATTTTACTTTAAGGGTAACGTTGTAGGTGATCCCTCGGCGTATGCATTCGTCTGGCCCATACTTAGGTACCCCTAAAGTGTAGGACAGGAATTCCAGGATAGTCTTCTCATCGTAAGATCGGATGGGAAAGATTTCATTGAAGACTTCCTGTATGCCAAGGTTCTCCCGCTCGTCAGGAAATTTGTCCGCCTGAAGAAACTGGTCATAGGACTTGATCTGAACTTCGATCAGATTGGGAAGGTCGATGATTTCTTCTTTCTCGACAAAACTCACCCGCTCCGGTGGCTTTTGCAACATCTAGCACTCCCTGGTGTGTAACTTGACTTCTGAAACGACTGTCTGCGCCTGAGGTAATATCATAGATCCTAAGGTGTTGGACAATAGACCACGGCCTCTCTGCCGCGAGAATTTATCTACAAATACAAGCAAGCCCAGGAAAGGGCTAGTCCCTTTTGGGGTAGCCCTTCCTAGGTTAAGCTTAAATTCAAGTGGCCGAGGGCTATACACCTTTAAGGGTAACCTTCGCGCCAGTGTCCTCAAGCTTCTTCTTGATCTCTTCAGCTTCAGCCTTAGGAGCAGAGTCCTTAATAGGCTTAGGAGCTGATTCAACAAGTTCTTTAGCTTCTTTAAGACCCAAACCGGTGATCTCACGCACAACTTTAATGACGGCGATCTTCTTATCGGCAGGATACTCCTGAAGCGTGATCTCGAAGTCCGTTGCCTCTTCAGCTGCAGCGGCGTCTCCACCAGCAGCGGGAGCGGCGATCACTGCAGCAGGAGCGGCCGCAGCCTCTACACCCCAGTGGTCTTCAAGGATCTTCTTTAGCTCTGCCATCTCTAGGACGGTCAGTTTGCTAAGATCATCTCTTAATGTTTCAAGTTTGTTACTCACGGTACTACCTCACTAATTGCTTCTCTTAACTATTGTTCGCTGTCGCCATCTTTCTTGACTTTGTTATCCAAGCAGTACACCACAGAGGCGACCAACGCTTGCATTGTCGATACTGTTTGCGACAGGGGAGCTACCAAAAGCCCAACGAATTGGGAACGGAGCTCATTAAGTCCAGGCAGCTTGGACAGCGTTTCAACTTGGTCAGCGCTATAGAGCTCACCGTCAAAACGTCCGCCGATAACCTCGATGGCCTCGGAAGAATCCTTACTGAATTGGAACATACATTTTGCGATCTCTACTGGATCTTCTGGGGAGAACACCAAACCGATGTGTCCCTGGAGCGCTTCACGCTCGAGTGTGACTCCGATCTGCGCGGCGCCTTTAATTAAGACACGCTTGGAAACCATCTCGAGGTCACCGCCAAGCTTCGCGACCTGCACACGCAGCTCGTTGGCATCATTAGCCTTCAAGCCACTATGGCGCAGAATCAGGAAAGAAGGGCGCTCGTCGAGCTGACCTTTGATCTCATCCAGAAGCAGTTGCTTTTCTTTTCTCATTGTCTAATGGCTCCTTAGGCTACATCAAGGTCCCTGGGATCGATCTTAAGACCGGGTCCCATGGTGGACGAAATGACCAGATTGCGCACGTACTGACCCTTAGCACCTGGAGGCTTCGCACGCACAATAGCGTTGACGAGAGCTTTAAAGTTCTCTACAAGCTGTTCAGCAGTGAAAGACAACTTACCGCAGGCGTTGTTGATCACCCCATGGCGGTCAACTTTAAATTCAATTTTGCCACCCTGAAGTTCCCCGATAGCTTTCACTAGATCGGGAGTGACAGTACCTGCCTTAGGTGTAGGCATCAGACCACGAGGGCCGAGTACCTTACCAAGTTTACCTACCTCACGCATCATGTCAGGTGTGGCGACAACGGCGTCAAAATCGGTCCATCCGCCTTTGATCTTTTCAATTAGATCTACGTTGCCTGCATGTTCAGCACCGGCATCAAGCGCTTCCTGGACTTTTTCGCCCTGAGCGAAAGCGACAATGCGTACTGTTTTACCCGTCCCGTGAGGGAGAGTGACCGTGCCACGCACGTGCTGGTCGGACTTACGAGGGTCTACCCCTAACTTAAGCGCTAGCTCGATAGACTGGTCGAACTTAACAGGAGGGAACTCCTGTAGCAACGCCACCGCTTCAGCGAGGGTGTAAGCGTTGTCTCGATCGACTTTCTTACCGATGTCTGTGATTCTTTTACTTTTTCGACTCATTCTACTTATCCCTGTGCTTCTTCCGCCAAATCGATTCCCATCGACCGCGCCGTTCCTAGAACGACTTCAATAGCAGCATCGATGTCACGGGCGTTCATATCTTCCATCTTTTGCTCAGCAACCTGACGAGCCTGATCACGGGTGATTTTCGCCACCTTATCGCGGTTAGGTACTCCAGATCCCTTCTCAATGCCAACAGCCTTTTTGAGCATCTCAGCTACCGGAGGCTTCTTGGTGATGAAAGTGAAAGATTTATCTTGATAGACGGTGATAACCACTGGAAGGGTACTACCGGCTTGATCCTGTGTCCTCGCATTGAACTCTTTGCAAAAGCCCATGATATTCACACCGGCAGCACCGAGTGCTGGGCCAATAGGTGGCGCAGGTGTCGCCTTGCCTGCAGGTATCTGCAAACGGATTATCTTTGCGATTTTCTTCTGTTTAGCCATGTATTCCTCTTATCGCTCTATGCGCCTTCTATGTCGTCTTCAGTCACCGACTCAACCTGCAGAAACTCCAGGTCGTCGATGCGGGTGTCCCTGCCAAAAATCGAGACAAGTACGCTAAGACGCCCTTTGTCGCCAAATACCTCTAGGACCGTGCCCAGGAAGTTGACGAACACACCGTCGATGATCTTAACGCGATCACCAACTTGAAACTTGTGACGCTCTCGTACTTTGCCCTTCTTAGACTCTAGGTCTCGAAGGATTTCTGCCACTTCAGCATCCGTCAACGGCACGGGCTTCTCTCCACCCAAAAAGCCTATGACTCCTGGGGTGTCTTTAACGTAACTCCAGGCGTCGTCACTCAGGTTCATCTTCACAAGAAGGTAGCCAGGCCACAGTCTTTTTTCGACAATGCTCTGCTTGCCTCGCTTGACTTCAGAGACATTTTCGGTAGGCAAAAGAACCTCATCGAGGATTCCTTGCATACCTTTGAGGTCTCGCAGTTCCTCGAGTGCCCTCTTAACCTTTTTTTCCTGTGCCGACAGCACATGGACGACATACCAGCCGTACATGGTGACTCCCTTTAGTCGGTGAGTGTTTAGCCTGCTATTAGACGCACTAACACTCCCAGCCCGTTGAGAACTCCTTGAATCAACAGATCAGCACCGTAGATGCCAAAACCAAAAAGGAGAGTGGAAATAACCACTACCTTGATGTACACCTGCATTTCCTCACGGCTCGTCCATGTCACTTTTGCCAATTCAGCTTTCATCTCACCGATGAATTCCCCAATATTCAATCGAGGAACGGCTTTCTCTTTGGCTTTTGTGCCCTGTTTTTTACCCTCCATAGGGTCCTGTCTCCTTGCGTTCCAGGCGCTCTAGCGGATGGTTGACGTCGTACCGTGACCTCCGACTAGCGGCTCACGGAGTCCCGTTATTTATATCGAGTGCGGAGGGACTCGAACCCCCGACCGGCGGCTTTGGAGGCCGCTGCTCTACCAACTGAGCTACACACCCTAGTCATTCTATGCGACAACTCGGCAGGTGGGGTGCACCCGCCGAGTAGATCCCTTGCGAGATCGGCGTTCCTCTTACTTGAGGATCTCCGATACAGTACCCGCACCGATCGTTCTGCCGCCTTCGCGAATGGCGAAGCGCTGTCCTTTTTCCAAAGCGACAGGTGAGAGCAACTTCACAGTGATCTCAACGTTGTCACCTGGCATTACCATCTCAACACCCGCAGGTAGTTCGATAGTACCGGTCACGTCCGTAGTACGGATGTAAACCTGTGGGCGGTATCCGGTAAAGAAAGGCTTATGACGGCCACCTTCATCTTTGGTAAGGATGTAGACTGGTCCTTTGAACTCAGTGTGCGGTGTCACTGTACCAGGAGCACAGAGAACCATACCGCGTTCAACGGCGTCTTTATCAATACCGCGGAGAAGAGCACCCACGTTTTCACCAGCGCGCGCTTCTTCTAGGGTTTTGTTAAACATTTCGAGACCCGTCG
Organism: Chlamydiota bacterium; assembly: GCA_021772415.1. GTDB lineage: Bacteria > Chlamydiota > Chlamydiia > Chlamydiales > JAJFMA01 > JAJFMA01. Next base: position 2,680 of record JAJFMA010000109.1, on the reverse strand, counting down.
CAACGGTTTCACGAGTGTCTTTTAGTCCTACAATCTGGATCTTGTCGTTCATCTTGATGACACCGCGCTCAACACGACCTGTCACGACAGTTCCACGACCAGGAATCGAGAACACGTCCTCGATAGGCATTAGGAAAGGCTTGTCAACGTCACGGTCAGGAGTTGGGATGAACTCGTCAACAGTCGACATAAGTTTCTTAACTGCTTCAACATTGTCGCCATCGCCTTCAAGAGCTTTAAGCGCAGAACCACGGATGATTGGGCATCCTTCGTAGCCTTTAGCTTCAAGAAGTTCGTGTAGCTCCATTTCAACGAGGTCAAGAAGCTCGTCGTCACCTTCGCCAAGTTGGTCAACTTTGTTAAGGAAGACAACGATCGCAGGTACCTGCATCTGACGTGCAAGCAGAATGTGCTCACGAGTCTGAGGCATAGGACCATCAGTTGCTGCTACGACGAGGATCGCTCCGTCCATCTGTGCAGCACCTGTAATCATGTTTTTAACGTAGTCGGCGTGACCGGGGCAGTCGACGTGCGCATAATGACGAACATCTGTTTCATACTCGACGTGAGACGAGTTGATCGTAATCCCTCTCGCCTTCTCCTCGGGAGTATTATCGATAGCTGCGTAATCTTTAAAGGTTGCACCCCCAGCCTCAGCCAATACTTTCGTGATGGCTGCGGTGAGTGTAGTTTTGCCGTGGTCAACGTGGCCAATTGTGCCGACATTGATGTGCGGTTTGTTCCGCTGGAATTGCTGTTTTGCCATCTTTTCGTATCCTCCGCTAAGGGCTCAACATCTCTTGTTCTATAACTGTTGCCCAGAATAGGAATTGAACCTACGACCGCTTGCTTACCATGCAAGTGCTCTACCCCTGAGCTATCTGGGCACACAAAAAAGGGGGTTAACTCGCCTGCTGGCAGCTTGAAAGCTCTACAGTCTATCGAGTTAACAAAAAAAAATCAACTATCTTTCCCCGTCTCTTCTCTTACTGACTATCGTTGACGATAGATAATCCGTGCGGTCGTTAGATCGTACGGCGACATCTCTAGTTGGACGCGGTCACCCACGAGCACGCGGATGTTACGCATACGCATACGCCCACATAGGTGAGCGCTCACGGTACGTCCGTTATCGAGTTTAACTCGAAACGTCATGTTGGGTAGGAGTTCTTCCACCATACCCTCAAGTTTGAGTGTGTCTTCTTTCGCCATCGGCTCCGACATTGTCCAGTAAGGAGTGCGAGAATTAATTGTGCTGCTTAAAAAAATACCACATTTCTACTAAAAGTCAAGGTCTTGAGAGCATTTTCCCCAAGGAAATGGATAATAATGCCGGCTGCCCCGGCCATCTAGCTTCAGAAGTGCTGATTATTAGGGAGATACCGCCCTGTGACTTCCCAAGAAATTCGACCTTTGCTAGGCTTCTTCTCCCGAAGCTTATCCGATGGTGACCTGATGTCTAGCTCCTGCTTAAGTAAACAGAACGCTATAGTCGAGCGTTTCGCTGACTGCGCAACTCCAGAAGAGCGCTACCAGCGTATCATGGATTTAGGTCGCGAGATGCCCGCGCTGGACGTTAAGTATAAAAGAGAGGACAACCTGGTAAAGGGTTGTCAGAGTCAAATGTATCTCCACACAGAGTTTGACGGAGAAAGGCTTCATTTTGAAGGCGCATCAGACGCGCTCATATCGCAGGGTTTGGCGGCGCTATTGATCATGGTATATGACGCCGAATCGCCTGAAACTGTTTTGACCTGTGCTCCGGATTTTTTGGAAACCTTGCAAGTGACCGCCAGTTTGAGTCCGAACCGTGCTAATGGTCTGCACAGTTTGCACCTGCGTATGAAGCAAGAGGCGCTCAAGGCCATTACACAGAGACAAGTCTAATCTTCGTCTAATGCTAGCAGCTAAACAGCTGAAGCCCGAAAAGCCCCTCTTCTAATAGCCCCGTCCGTGAAGGAGGATCGAGGCTACCCGGAACGTTATATCCAATGCCATGAGTAATGGAAGGCACATCTTCTCTGGATCCATGAGTCGGGGCCACAAGTCGCCCCTAACGGGGCTCAGGGTACCTTTTTTGCCTTACCCCACCCTGCCGGGTGGGGCTATTCTAAGATGGCCCGTTGGGCCTCATGAAAAACCAACGATGTCGTAATCCCTCTCTGGATTTTTGACAGATTCTATTAGAGTGTCACAAAACCTCGAAGGTAGTTACGACACCTCTATATTCCCATGAGGCCCGGAGGGTCTCATGAAAACGTACGTACCCTTGGTTTTATTCTTGATCATAGTTAATTTGACAATAACTAAATACACGAATACAATTCACAAATAAAATAAATAGCGGATTCATAATATGGATGTAATTTCAATTAGCGTAGCAACTCCTTGGACCGACATCAAAACCTGCTGCTGTATAGAAGCTGGTCAAGCAAGCGACGCAAGCAGCTTACCTGTCCTCTCTTCGGAGTTAGGACAGCTCTTCTACCACTACCTAACTGAAGACGTCGAAGACAAAGAAGCCGCAGGCGCCGCACTTAATCAACGCTACACCGCACAGCTGCTTACAAACTATGCAGAACTTAGAGCTTCGGAGCACTGGGGTACGGTACTGCAGTGTCTCGGTGTTCTTCGCAAAAAATTACCTACATTCAACATCACCATCTGTCTCCCATCTCCA
>JAJFMA010000108.1 GCA_021772415.1 Chlamydiota bacterium | reverse complement strand
TCTTCGATCCAACGAATCATCTTCTTGAGTCGACGGTAGTGTACATTGTGGTATTTGCGGCCGCGTGCGTACGAGGCAATAACCCCTCTTTCTGGACTAGGCTCCACGTGTTGCTGTTTGTAGTAGCTCACAAAAATTATGGCTGTCTTCGCACCGGGGAGCAGCTGCTCAGGATGGCAGCGCATCTCCTTTTTCATGTACTCAAGATCAGCGTGGTGGCCGCGTGCGACCCAGCGATGGTACGCTTCGATGTCAGCATCTGGAATGCGTGCAGGAGTTACCCCTACATCATCCCATCCCAGCTCAACAGCTTGAGTGCGGAGCTCATCGAAGGAAAAAGGAGAGGTGGGAATAGCCATTGGAATTAATGACTTCTCTTCTGAAAGAGAGGTTTCATGAGTTTTTGCACTTTAGACTGCTCGCGCTTCTGGGGAGTGCGCTGGCGCCCGTTGGCGACTTCATGAAGATTCTCTACCGCCATGAAAGCTCCAGGATCCTCGCGGTAGACGAGGTCTTTTAGCTCTGCAAGTTGGAGACGTTCTGAGATGACGTAGAGGATCTCCCGCTCGCGACCGCTATAGCCTCCGCGTCCGTACATGATCGTCAATCCTAAGCCCAATTCATGGACGATAGACTCTGCGATCTGTTTGGATTTTGGAGAAATAATGGTGACTGACTTCGTTTCGTCCAAACCAACGATGACGGTGTCCATCATTTTAATAGCCACCATATAGGTGATCAAAGACAGAATGGGTGGATGCCAGTCCTGAAAGACTATACCTGCTGTTGCAAAAATGAAGACATTGCACACAAGGACAGTCTGTCCCACAGATATGCCTGTTCTTTTATTGACGATGATTCCCAGGATCTCCGTCCCGTCCAAGCACGCTCCGGCACGGATAATAAGGCCAATGCCTATCCCGAGTAGAGCACCACCAATGACCACCACCTCCAGAGACTCGCCATGGAATTCCAACGGTAAAAAATTCTGTAGCCCCACCATGAAGCCGGCAAAGACCAAAACGCTCACGACCATGTGCATTACGAAGTATCTACCAATGAAGCGATAAGCCAAATAGATGAAGGGGAGGTTGAACAGCACCAGCAAGTACGGAATCCAGGATGTCCCAAAGATGTTACCGAAAATCATCGCAACTCCAACGACACCTCCGTCAATCAGACGGTTGGGAATCAAAAAGACTTCGACGGCAAAAGCCGCCATTGCCGCGCCTATGAGTATCCATAGCGCGTAAACGATCTCGGAAGTTATTGATTTTGAGTGTGTAGTAGTTGACATAGACGTTCTCCGGATAGTACTCGAACATTTACTGTAACGAACAGTGCGTTAGGATGTACAGCGCGAAGAGTCTATCAGTTAAAGAACAGAGAGAGAAGGAGAGGGGGACCCTAAGCACATTAATAGTTCGCGGGAGACGGGACTCGAACCCGCAACTTCCGGCGTGACAGGCCGGTGCTCTAACCAATTGAACTACTCCCGCATGGGCTCTTGGGCGCAACTGGACTCGAACCAATGACCGCCTGTGTGTAAAACAGGTGCTCTACCAACTGAGCTATACGCCCTCTCCAGTTACGCAGTAAATTTAGACGCTTGCTGCTTTTTTTACAAGAACTTTGGTACGCGAAATGTGCTTGCTAACGCTGTCTAGCCCGAATTTCTTGGTGTGGCGGCATTTTTTGGGCTATGATAGAGCTCACAAATGAGATGTATCGCCCATGAAATTTGCTCGATTTTTACGCTGTTTTCTTGGTAGTTGTGCTGTGGTGGCGCTGCTTGTGTCTTGCGGCCCCAGTAGACCCGAGGACTTTCGTCGCCAAGGGCAGCGTTTACAGAAAACACTTACACGGCAGCTGCATAAGATTGAGACTCGCGATGACCTTGTCCTTGCGGTGCCTCGATTAACGGAACTCTTTGATGAGTTCGTGGATATTATGATTGCTGCACGGCAAAAAGGGTATGAGGGGAGATGGGAAGCCTCGTCAGATCTTGAACCCGACGAAGAGCAGCTAAGTCGGCGTTTGCGCCAAGAGCTCGAGCGTGTGTGCGGGCTGGAAGGGGGACAGGACCTTATTACCCAGTGCCAGAAAAAAGCGCTATTGCGGCTCGATGCTCACGAACAACAACTCGCCTCCAAAAGGTGGTAGTGCTGTATTACCCCTGATTGTGTCCTAATCCGCCTGCAAGCGCACCAGATGAAGTTGAGATTTGGTGGATTCTGACGAGGGCATGTCTCCGACATGCGTGAGGAAGAAAACGCCAAAGATCAGCTTTATCTGGTGATGCTTGCAGGCGCTCGTTTATGCTTTCTCGGTTTATACTGAGGAGGAAACACGTGATTGATCAGGCGGTAGTGATTTATTGTATTTGTGATGAAGTAACCAAAACTCTGGGTATTCAAGACGATTCGCAATGTCGAATGTCTTCTGCCGAGATTATGACGTTTGCTGTCATGTCGGCTTCGCTCTTTAGTGGCAATTACACTCGCACCAGGTTGATGTCTCGACATCACCAGTATTTCAGAAATATCCTTAGCCTTAGCCAGTTAGTTAGAAGAATTCACACCATCCCTGAGC
>JAJFMA010000107.1 GCA_021772415.1 Chlamydiota bacterium | reverse complement strand
AAACCCAAAGGGCTTTCTGCCGTGCCACGTCGCCAAAGCAATCATCTACAGATGCTTCTCAAAGGCATTTTTCATGTCTACGAACTTCAAAAAGGCGGCGCGGAGCGCCGCACTCCATGGCCCTCGCTGCGCTCGCGCTATAGGGAATCTACATCGCTAAGCATTAGCGAATTAAAAACACTCTGAGTTTGATCTTCTATTTCTTGACACTCTCTTCGGGCCTCATGATGGAACTCACTGCGTTTGATTGAGGATATGAAAAGAACCTGAATTCGAATATTTATTTTCAAATTTTGGATAATGACAAGGGCGAAAGCCCTTCGGGCCTCAGAACAGAATTGTCGCGCTTCCTGACTTTCTCGAGAACTCGTGCTGAGGGGAGACTACGCATGTGGGATGGGGGCGAATGGCAACAAAAAAGCCTCACTCTTTGCAGAGTGAGGCTTCTTGAGAGCCACTTATGGGGTGGCTACTTCAGTAGGCTAGACTAGGCACCACCAGCAACTGGCACTTCACATGGCACAACAGATTCGTCGGGGCATGTGAATGACTCAGCGCCAGTTTCGCACGCTAGGCTCTCTTCGCCACACTGTGCAAACGCTTTTGGAAGCTCAGGTGCGCAGCCGAAACCAGTAGCAGCGCATAGTGCACTCTGACTGTAGTCTACTACGCCATGGAAGAGGTCGCTACCGGTGTTGATACCAGCACCAAAGACGTTCTTCCAGCCTTGTGCGTAGCTAGTTTCGCCGTCAGCAACTTTCTGACCTTCCAATAGGAAGCGACCGCCAAGTTCACCAAGAAGAGCAACAGCAGCAGCAACACCAACAGCGCCGCCAGCGCCTTTGCTACCACTAACAGCATTCCAAGTGCTGCTAACAGCGTTCTTTGGAGTGTCGATTACAGCTTCTTTAGCAGCTGCGCCAGCGTTCGCCCAAAGGAACTTAAGCTTGCCAGCAACGCCTTCTTGGTCAAGAGCTTGCTTCCATACACCTTTAGATACGATAGGAGCAGGTGCCGGTGCGAGGCTAAGGCCTTGCAGAATCGACAGTGCAGCGTCGCAGCTGAATAGCGATGTAAGAGGTGCAACAACAACCATTGTAACGTAGCCAACGGAACGAGCAGCGTGCTTGAAGATAGCTGTAAGGCTAGCTCCAGGAGCGATGTCGACGGTACCGATGGATGCGATGTAAACGATGGCTTTAGGTACGAATACCGCAGTCTTAAGTACAGCACCTAGAGCGTGTACCAATGCGTCCAATGCAGCTGTAGCGATTGTGCTAACAGGCACGATTGTGTGTGCAGCAAAAGCTTTAGCGCCACCTTCGGCGTTCCATTTTCTTCCTGCGCTTAGGACATTATCAGTAGAGGAAAAATCCTCTGGAAAGATAGATGTCTTGTTACCAGGAATAGCCGCAATAGTAGATAGTAACGACATGAATTCCTCCTCTCAATTGGTTCATGTTGTGATCTTTTGACTTAATCTGCCCCTAAGGAAACACTAATCTCGTTAAGAGAATATTAAGGGCTCATTAAGTTCTGTTAAATCTGTCCGCCAGAATCGTACGCCCTACGCTTATACACGAGACGTACTTTTTTCTGGAAGGTAAAAGTGACAATTGAAAAATTACTCCTCTCGAACAAACCTTGCTGAGAAGTACGTATCAGAAGCCCTTTTTCCTCTCCGGGCCATTAAACTTACGTTAACATGTCATAAATGTCACGTTTTTTGTGGGTTAAGATCGCAAAAAGATCGCTCTCCCTGGGGGGAATGGGGTTTTTGAGGCATGCCCCCACATGCCGTTGTGGGGGTGTCATAGGGGAGAATTGAAGGGACACAAGCGAGCGAAGGGACATAAGGGACAAAAAATTTAGTGCTTTGTATCGCACCTTCGAGAGTGTTAAAGAAACCGCAAAAATAGCTATGACTTCTTTATGTTTTCATGAGGTCCAGAGGACCGTCTTATGATAGCCCCACCCGCGAGGGTGGGGTAGAGTAAAAAAGCGCCCTGAGCCCCGCTAGGGGCGGCTTGTGGCCCCAGTGGATTAATCCGACACAAACCGTTTTATCCAATACCATCATCATTCGAAGATACATTCTTCTTCGGATCCATGAGTCGGGGCCACAAGCCGCCCCGAGAGGGCTAAACTTCACTTCTTAGTTTACCCCCCCCTTACGGGTGGGGCTATCATAAGACGGTCCTCCGGACCTCATGATAGGACATGGCATTGATGGTCTTTCATGACATCTATTTACACTCTCGGAAGGGGCGGATTGTGGGCACGCGTAGTTTCACTAAATTTTGGATGAGCCGCGCTTCTGTCCCTTTTGTCATTTGTGTCGTTTTGGTCCCTTTCATAAAAAAGCCCGCACTCCTTAACGGAGTACGGGCTTTCGAACAGATCTTCACAAAGATTTGTGAAGAAGTGCTAACTCAGCTGGGTGTTACCCTTCTAAGGTAACTCCGCTTTCATCGCCGGCTTCAGCTGCATGCTTCACCATAGCGTCGTATAGACCTTGCAGAGTCCCCTTTTCAGTGGTGCAAGTACCGAGGCTAGTTACAGCAGTGTCACGCTCAGTAGTTAGCAACCCGATGGCTTGGTCAAGTAGACCTTTCTCTGTGGTGCAGGTGCCGAGGCCAGTTACAGCAGTGTCACGCTCAGTAGTTAGCAGCCCGATGGCTTGGTCAAGTAGACCTTTCTCTGTGTTGCAGGTACCAAGACTTCCGTTAGCTGTTGCTAGCTCACCAGTCAGGTCAGTGACTTGGCCTTTCAAACCTTTGATTTCTTCAGTAAGCTTAGAATTGTCTGCGTTGAAGAACTGTGAGCAGATATCCTGAGCTTTGGCAGTTAGTTTCTCGGTGCCGGTGTAGTATGCGGCGCCGGAGAGACCTAGCAGACCAAGAACTGTTGTTGTGGTGCCTGGGCGGTCACCGAAAGTATGCTTCCATGTGCCTTTAACAGGGGCAGCCACACCGCGGTTAAAGATCTCTTTACCGAGGAAAGCAGCCTTCTTAAAGATACCTTTTTGTGCGCGAACGCCATCCATGAGGCTTTCTTTTTTGACGCCGAGGTCAATTTTAGTGAGTCCACCAGTGATGTGTAGGCTATCAGCGAAGGACAGAGCAGCTTTGGAGCTGAATAGGGAGATTGCAGGTGCGAAGAAGATCATACCTACGGACCCTACAGCTTTAGCAGCGTGAGCAGCGGCGTCGGCGAGGTTAGCGCCTTCGGCGATATCTTGTGTGCCGGCGGTAGCAATCCACACGATGGAGCGTGGGATGAATACAGCTGTTTTCAATACAGCAGCGAACGCATGTACAACGGCGTCTAGAGCGGATGCAGCAGCGGATGCTACGGGGATGATGGTGTGGGCGCCAAGGGCGGCAGCACCTGAGCCGTGGCTCCAGCGGATACCAGCAACAAGAGTTTTTTGTAGAGCGCTAGAGCTCCCGTGGATGGGGAAAAGGTCTTCTTTTCCTGGGCCTGTTTTAACTTTGTCTACGGCTTCGGCGACAGCGAAGTCGACGTGATTTTGGGGTAGGCGAATAGGTGCAGCGGCAGTAGCCATGGTTCTTCCTCTCCATTTGCGTTTCCAGTCTTAGGGAACTAGCTTAGTTGCCCGGGGGGAGACTGAAGTTTTGGGTTCATACGAAATCTTAAGCACAGCATCTAGGTGGAGATTTGCGCTCCAACGAGATATTAATGCGTCTTCAGGCGTTGGATGTTAATGGGTAGGGGGGATTTACGTCACCTGATAAATTTCACTATTATCGATCTAATTCTTGGTATGTGTGGTCGCTCATTGTTGCGAGACCTCCAGAAGAGTGTTATGGTAGCCGTCATTATATATGGGAGTTTAGAAGGCGATGAAGATAGCACTCTTGGGATACGGGCGTATGGGCCAGGCCATTGCAGACGTTGCACGACAACGCGGTCATGATGTGGTGGCAATAGTCTGTAGTAAGCACGAAGATGCCGATTCGTCCATCTTGGACCGCGAGCTTATACAGGGTGCTGACGTGTGCATAGATTTCACGCATCCTAGCAGTGTCGTGGAGAATATTAAAGTGTTGACGGAACTCGGCAAAGACATGGTCGTGGGGACGACGGGATGGGATGACGAGCGGGAGCTGCTGCGCGCTGAGATTGATAGTGCCGGTGTTGGCTGTGTGTATAGCTCTAATTTTTCTTTGGGAGTTCAGCTGTTTATGTTGTTGGCGGAGCGTGCTGCACAGTTGTTTGATCCGTTTGCTGAGTATGACGTCGCCGTCCATGAAGTGCACCATCGCTATAAAGCCGACAGCCCCTCTGGGACAGGCTTGGATTTGGCGAAGACGTTGTTGGGGGGTGTCTCTAGGAAAGAGCGCCTTGAGCTGCATCCACCACAGGAAGTGCCTGACCCTGCAGCGCTACATGTGTCTAGTTTACGTTGTGGCGAAGTTCCTGGGACGCATCGTGTGCTGTTTGACTCGGCGTGCGATTCCATTGAGCTTACACATACGGCGCGCAACCGCAGTGGTTTTGCTGAAGGCGCTGTCATCGCTGCCGAGTGGGTGCAGGGGCGTCATGGCTTTTTTACTGCTGCTGACATGATCCGCGAACGCGTGGGTGTGGGATGACGGTTTGTGCGGGCATGAGACTTAGGTAATAGACGTCAATCGGACTTTACCGCAGACCACGCAGACGAGGACGCAGACGGACGCAGACAGGCTCGTAAAGCTAAAGGCCTCTTAGGGATATGTCTACTTAGGCTGCGAGCGAGAAAAAATGAAGAAACCAATGAAAGACACGATATTTCTTCAATATACCCAGCGTGCATCTTCAGCGCCTTTAAAAGGACGTGCATGAAGGTCGTGGCACTCACACCACGTCCTTGATGGCGATCGAGGACGACGTGTGTGTCGACACCGCTGACATGATCCGTGAACGCCTGGGTGTGGGATGACGGTTTGTGTAGGCATGCGACTTGGGTAATAGACGTCAATCGGACTTTACCGCCGACCACGCCGACCGCGCCGACCACCGCCGACAGGTCATGGTCAACAACAGTCTTCGTTAACATTTGGCAACCTATTCGGGACTGAGAAAAGCATCGAAGCCGGAAATGTCGGGGATGGCACGTCTAGTACTCGGCTTCTCAGTTTTCTCACCCCTACTCGCATCAGCGCCACGACCTTTATGTACGTCCTTTCAAAGGCGCTGAAGATGAAGTCTACACCCTGTCTTTAAAATAGATTTCTTCATTTTTTGTCGCTTGCTGCCTAGGTAGACATATCCCTAATAGGTCTTTAGTTTTATGAGCCTGTCGGCGGTGGTCGGCGCGGTCGGCGTTTAATACTGACGTCTATAACCTAAGTCACATGCCAGCGAGCCAGCCAACACTTACTAAAGTACTAAAGTGGAGCGGAGTCTAGGGTGATGATGCGCCACATTTTCTCGAGCCACGCCTGCTGTTCGTCGTCCAAGTCCTCAACGACTAAGAAACAGTCGTCATTGCGTTTAAAGGCCGAGCGCGTCCAGTTTGCTGACCCTGTCACCAGCACATTGCCGTCGACAATAGCGGTCTTGTGGTGTAACAGGCCGTCGCCTTGACTCAGCGCCACGGCTACTCCGGCGTCGTGAAGGAGTTTTGCCGCTTCGGCACTCACACC
>JAJFMA010000106.1 GCA_021772415.1 Chlamydiota bacterium | reverse complement strand
GCTGATGAAGCTGAGGGACTCGGGAGAGACAAGAGCTTCAGCTAAATTGCGGTGGCGTGACTCAAGGTCACGGTAGAAGTTTGCAAAGACTCCAAGAGGAATCTCTTTTGACCCTAAGATAATACTCTTGTCGTAACCAACCTGAGCATCGATGGCGATATCGTTGATCTCTTTGTACACCTGATCGAGCAACAGAATTGTTTTTACTGACGTCATAAGCTCGTGACCATTCCACTGCTGAGCGTTGAAGGCTCCACTTAGACGTTTTGGAGTCTCCTCCACATGCATAAGCTCATGGAAAGCCACGACGTGTGGAGGTAGGTAAAGGCCATTCTTTTCATTGTGCTCGCCATGGCGCTCTTCTACAACCGCTTGAACTCGCCAGGTGTTCCATTCATTGTCGACGTCCATGATAAGGCACTTGTTTGAGATAAGACCCGGCATTCCCGACTGTTCCCATTGGACGGCGTTGTATTCTGTAACCCCATGCTCCGCATATTTGGTGACGTAGTCTGAAAACAAACGATGCGCGACTTCGTCCGCAGCATCCTTTTGTTCAACAGGAATAAGATAAATAAGATCTCCCACATAGACAGCTCGCTCAAGATCGCGAATACGAGAGTCTTCACGTATATACTGGCGAATTAATGCCAGCTCACGAGCACGCGAGCCCACGACCGGGCTTGCTACCGTGTGGCAGCCTGGGTCATGGTTAAAGTTGAGCTTCTGTTCAAGAGGGTTTGTGTTGCCGTCGGTCGGGTTATGAGTTTCTTGCTGCTGCAAGGCAACTAAAAACTGCGTGTCGAAGTCGGTGTCTTCCGATTGATCAAGGAGCTCAAGGTTGGGGATAAGCGGTGAGGAAGTCTCTACGTGACCGTGTTCGTTAGCCGGCGTCTCATCCCGATTCGCACTAAAATGTGTGAAAATCTGGATGATTAAGGTAGCAGCAAACAGAGCGATCATAATTGTCGCTTTAACTGTTTTTCGGCTTTTGTTTGTTTCGTCTATCATGTAAAGAACCTCTGCGGGCATTATAATATAAATAATACTATAAAGTCAACAGAAAACATTTAGGATGAAGGGGTTGAGTCAACTAGGTGCGTCCTGAAAATGTATGTTCCCGGGGTAGCGCCAAGATGAGGTCTGGCCATTTTCATGTATCGATCGATAGTCCATACTGCCCGTGTGCGTGCCCGCGTTTGATTCTAAATTCGAAAAACCATGGAGGCCATGGAGGGAAAAGCATGGAGGTCATGGAGGGGCTAATAGTTCACAAAGTGAGTTCTGTTCAACTCCATCGCAAATCCGGTCCGTGGCATAGGGTCGTGCTTTTCATGAGCCCCAAAGAGCGTGTAAAGAAAGTGGTGGTGGTGACGAAATGACCATTATCCCACATGAGCTCGTACATTTTCCGGTGGCCTGAAAGGCCAGCAAGCTGTATAGCCCCGGGCGTAGCCCGGGGTAAAGGTCAAAATACTCTCTGAGCGCTGTAAGTGCGACACATCATTCGTGTACATGTGTCGTACTTCAGCGCTTCGAAGCTTAATTTGCCTGCCTCGTGAACATGTGCTCTAAAGTAAGGCGTTGTGAAAACGGACAAAGTCATCGAGCGACAACGCCCCAGCCCTTGCAGTGAGGTCGATGCCTGCTTTTTCCGCGGCTTCTTGGAGAACGTCGGCGGCATAGTGCTTGCGTAGGCTGCCGCGCAGCATCTTTCGGCGCTGACTAAAAGCTGCGCGCATGAAGGTAAAGAACGCATCGTGATCTTCAACAGCGGGTGTAGGGCGCAGCTTCATGTGAACGACAGCGGAGTCGATCTTAGGCGGCGGAAGGAAGCAGCCTGGTTTCACCGTGAACGCGTAGTTTACGTCGCAGTAGAACGCCAAAAAGACCGTTAGAGATCCATACTCTGGTGTGCCGGGTTTGGCGGTCATCCTTTCAGCAACTTCCTTTTGTACCATCACTGTGACGGATTTAAAGAGGTGCTGCTTTTTGATGACGTGATTCAAGATAGGAGTGGTGAGCTGGTAGGGAAGGTTAGCCACGACGTCGATGGGAGCATACGCTTTAAGCTCGCTGTCGAGATCGACGTCCATGATATCGTCACAAATGACTTTTAGAAGTTTGTGAGAGCTAAGTCGTTCTGCTAAAGCCTGCGCTAGCACACGATCTTTTTCTACAGCAACAACGCGTGCTCCTGTGTCTAGAAGAGCTTCCGTGAGGGCTCCTGGACCAGGACCTATTTCGAGTGCTGTAGCCGTCTCGTCGACTTCAGAGGTAGCCACAAGCTTGCGGACGACGTTGCCGTCGATAAGGAAATTTTGCGATAGCGACTTCTTTGGCTTAATCCCAAGGCTTTGGAGGTATGCATGCAGCTGCGACGGTTGATACATGGTGCAGCTTACTGAAGCACAAAGGGCTCAAAGGTCTCTGGAACCAGCGATGTTGCACCGTCACTATCTAAACCCGCACGACGGCGAAGACGTGAAAGGTAGGCGTTGGTTTCCGTTTCCATCGCATCACCCATCAGCTCGTTATAGAGCTCATCTTCAACTTCGTTGAATGGGATCACTCCTCCAGGAAGAATCTCTTTGACGTAGAAGATGCGGTTAACGGTACTATTGCTACGGCGACTTTGTTGCGCTTGGGGCTCGCTGAAGGTTCCAGGAGATAGAGTCGAGAGAATGTCGCGGTACGCGTCGGAGACACTGCCTTCGTCTTGGATATACTCTTCCGAGACCGTCACTTTGGTGTCTTCGTCGATAGCATCGAGGGTTTGATAATCGTCCGCTAGGGCTTGCGGTGTGATCTGCTTGCCATTGAGGAGTCCCGCAAGAATCCTTCCCGCTGAGGCGCCTTTTTCCGGGTCGGGGTGACGTACGGAAATCAGCTGATAGGTCCACTGAGTAGGGCGCCGGTGTGTTTGAGAGTACACATCGTACGCTTGTCTTAAGACTTTGGGGTTGACGCGTCCCGCAGCTTTAACGCGCGCGCGAAGCATGAGCATGCGGTTGAGGATGATGTCGCCTTCGACCATCTTGCGCGCTTCATCGAGGGATATACCGACCTTGTCGAGGTTGACGATGACGTTGGGACCAAACTGCTTTTCAATATCCTGGCGCACATCGCTGCGGCTGACTTCCATCTTCGTCTCTTCGGCGTCGGCAAGGATGAGTTCGCGGTCGATGAGTTCCTTAAGAACAGGCTTCCAGTTGATCAGATAGAACTGATGGCGTGCTGTGGCAGAGGAGGCATATTCGGCGAAGCGTCCGAAAAAAATGACGTCTAGCTTCTTTTGGACGTCGACAACAGAGATGGGCTTGCCGTGAACCTTGGCAAGAATTCGATTGTTGACGGCGATTTGTCTTTTGTCTTCAGACTGCTGTCTCATTAGTGGCGATGTCCCCGTTGGGGTCATTGGCACAGCAGACAACTCGAAGGTTCCGAGGGTTGCAGCGCAACTCGTTAAGAATAAAATAGCTGTATTTAGTGTGCGCATCGGTCATCCCTCCTTGGCAAGGCGCCGATTATAGAGGATTGAGGTAAAAACAGCAATTACCCCCGCCGTCAGTAAAACTTCGGGAAATATCGCAAGGGTATAAATCACGATAAATTGTTTATGAGGCCTGAAGGGAGTGTAAAGAAAGAGGCACAAGGTTCCTTTTTGAGGCCCGAAGGGCTGGCCACCTGTATAGCCTGGGGTGTAGCCCCAGGTAAGCAAATCAATCACTGGAGCGCTGTAAGTGCGACACATGTTTCGTGTACATATGTCGCCCCTGCAGGGCTCAGGACGTATTTTACCTTCACCCCGGGCTACGCCCGGGGCTATACATCTTGCTGGCCTTTCAGGCCGCCGGAAAATGTGGG
>JAJFMA010000105.1 GCA_021772415.1 Chlamydiota bacterium | reverse complement strand
GACAAAAGCTCCAAGGGGAGCTGATAGCCCTAGTACTCCAGTGATCATAGCCATTCCAAAACAGATTCCCAATGCAATGAAGAGCTGCATTTCGTGATCTCTCTCTAAATGATGAATCCAAGGAATACGTAGGTAGTCGACGGTAACCAACCACGCTGCCAGCAAGACTATTGCGCCACCACCCACCAATTGAGCAGATAGTGTAGCTACACTCGGTATTCCACCACCCAAGAACTCGAGCGTAATCACCATTGGCACAATCAGAAGATCTTGAACCAATAGAATCCCAAGCACATCCTGTCCAACACGGGTATCGAACTCTTTCCAATCTTCAAGAAGCTTAAGCACAACGGCTGTACTACTGAGGCTGATGACGAACCCTAAAAACAAGATTCTAGAAAATGACCACTCAAGAAACAGCCCTAGCAGGGCAATCACTCCAATACTGATCACAATTTGCAGTAGGGTACCGAAAACCGACACAAACCAATTCTGAGCAAGACGCTTCGGAGAAGACTCCATTCCCACAAAAAACAGAAGCAGTATCACTCCGAAAGACCCTGCCCTATTCATGACGGCTGTGTCAGTGATGACTCCAAAAATATGGGGGCCAAGTAGTATGCCAGTCAAGAGATAGACGACAGCATGAGGTTGCCTAAAGCGACGCATTAATATGATGAGTAGCACGATAAAAAAAATAACCGAGACAAGAGTCGGGATCACAGGATCAATATGCATACAGCCTCATCACCCTCCTCTCGTTCCGTCGGATACAAGACGTAATCCGGACATGGTCATTTTTTGTCCCTTTTCCCCTTAGTCTCCTTCTCGGATTTGATATGAACATCTCTTTGAGGAAAGGGTATTTCCAATCCATTTTGGGTAAGGGCTGTCTCGATTTCCCAAAAATAGGCAGCACGAAGCGATGATTGCCTTTTCTTACTCTTCCTGAAATCTACCCATACCACTAGCTCAAAGTCTAAGCTACTATCACCGAATCCCACCAACCACACAGTGGGGTCAGGCAGCGATTTATGTTTAATCAGCGTCTCCGGAACTTGAAGGGCGGCTGCCTCAACAACCTCTTTCACCTTGTCCTTATCTGAGCCATAGGCCACGCCAAACGGAAGGTGGAAGCGAGCGTATCTATCGCGTAGTGTCCAATTCGTCAACTGCCGGGTGATGATATCGGAGTTTGGCACCAAAATATCGTGACCGTCAAGAGTGCGAATGACGGTATTCTGAACATTCACTTCCGTTATATGTCCCGTCTCGCCTCCACTAAGCTCAATGAAATCGCCGATGCGCAGCTTCCGGTCGAAAAGGACAATTAAGCCGCCGAGAAAATTGTTGACGATCCCCTGCAGACCAAAGCCTATACCTACACTCAATGCCCCTCCAATAATGAGCAGACTTGAGAAATCGGCACCAAGCGAGCTCAAGGCCCATAAGAGACCTATAAGAAGAATGACATAATGCGCGACGCGTTTGAAGGTATATAGCGATGCCTTGGATATGTGTGTTTTACGACTGGCCAATTCTCCCATAGCACGCCCTAGAATCGCCGAGACGCCATAAGCCAGTATCAGAATGCTAAGAGCTCTAAGGATTTTAAAAGCTGTAATCGGTTTATCACCTAGTCGGATTAAGGGGTATGACAGCCAGTCAATGATATCCCAGGCCGCCTCTTCCAGGACAAAATAGGCGCGTTCCAAAAAACCAGTAAACCAATGTAGCTGCTCCACAGATTGGCTGGAGACAATTTTCGCTAACACGACGGCTTGATATAGTTCGACGTTAAGAGCTTCCAAACCAGTCAACGTCACACGCACTGTCTGTCGAAATTCCAGAGCTGCCCGGTCATCAGTGGCATCTTCTGCAGCGAGCCGTTGTTTCTCGTAGACGTCCTGTTCTCGCCTAACAAGATCTTTCCACTCGGCTGTTTGCTTTTCAAGATCCGCTAGTTCCTTTAACCAAGCTTTGCTGGTATCCACCAAAGCGCTGGTTTGCTTGGTATTGGAATCAACTTTAGAGAGCTCTTTCAGAGCTTTTTTTGCTAAACCCGTAATTCTCTGCGTTTGCGCTTGAGCGTGTACTATAAGCTTGTTGATAGCCACTAGGGTTTGGCTATTTAGGCCCTCAACAGATCCGTTGGGTATAAGCTCAACCTCGATCTGCAGTAGCTCTTTTTGAATCTCTCTTTCTTTAGCGCTTGCTTCACTGATCCGAATGTCAATATCTGTCAAATCTATCGACGCTAAATCCAACCTCTCCTTCGCCTGCTTAAGTATCTCTGCATTCCAGACCGCTCTTTGCTCAATACCAAGCAGCTTTTCTTCTATGCGCCGAATATGCTCCTTAAGCACAGCATGATTGGTGATGGCAACCATCATACTAAGGCCCGTTAAAGTCCGTTGTAGCGATTTTGGTGCTGTGGCCGAATATTCAGTATCCAGCTGATCAATGCGTCTTCTGATCTGGTGCTGAACTGCCTCCAATCGCTCGAGACTGTCTTCTGTCACTAATAGATCCGATTGGTCAGCTTTTACCTGTCGAGCGGATTCTAGAAGCTGTTCGATCGTATAGACGTCTAAGGCAGTCGGCGCTGCTTCAATTTCCCACCCTTTGACTAGCCTTAAGCGCCTATATTGCTTGATATTGTCGGAAATTCTTGTAATGGCCGATTGGACCACCTCGCGGCTTTCCTGGGGCACCTGTAGGTCAAGAGTCTTGAGTGACTCTAAAAAATCCGTGATTCGCTCGTCACTACTTTCCTTAGATTCGTCAACGAGGCCCTTCCACCAGCCGGACTGAAGAGACCAAGGCTCAGGAGATGCACCTGCGTTCGCTCCTATCAACAGGACAGGTAACGAGACAAGGCTCAATACACACACTCTTAGAAATTTACACATATACTGCATCATATAAAATCTTTACTGTATGACATTTCCAAGGCCCAACATTAAGCCTTTCAACCCGTTAACGCAATCATTTCCGCCGTAATACAAACACCAGTCGATTACCATCCCCGCACCTAAAAATAGACCCATCTCCGCGCCCCTCAACAGAGTCATTTAAATCGGGCACACAGAATAATATATTCCAAAAAACACGCATTTATATAACAATATCCTATCTAAAAACACTAAACTAAAGAGGAAGTATCAAAAAATGGATTTACTCTCACAAGACATCAAAGCTTTCGGACCTAGTTACGACCTACTACGTGACCTGCAAACCATTGCACTCACTATCAACAGTGACGATGCAACCCCAGCTCTCAAAACGAAACAGGCCAAAAAATTCCACAGCGCCATCACCTCTTCGGGCGCATCCGTTAACGATGCTCAACGCACGGCATTTACAAAAATGACAGCACAAATTCTTGGGCATCATGGTAGCTTATTCAGACTAAAGCCCTACGCTGTGATTCTAGATACTATTTTCCAAAAACTGCGCACCAATATCCCTGGTTTCCACGGCAGCAACCTTCCTCTCTTGATGGAGTTTGTCACCCCAGAAGAAGCCCCCAATTATCATGGTGTGATGAGTGAACAAAGTGCTGAGGAGCGCCTCAGCCAAGTAGCAGGCGGCTCCTATTTCTGGAGAACTGGCCACAACGGGCACCTATACCTGTCGAACTCCAATGCTACTGGCACAACCTTTGTCCACAAGCAGATAAGCAAAAGCAACGGAATGGGGACAACGCTAGATCTTTCCGTGCCCAGCCAGCTATTGCTAAAGCCTGTGGAAAGCCCCGAAGTGCTCGAATTCATGGACTTACTCCAACAAGGAGACTACTACCACGGCACAATGTGGAGTGGTCATGCCAACAGCCTACTATCCAAGGGCGAGTGGCTACTGTACACAGATTCATCAAACAAACTAGCGTGCTCCTACAAAGACCAAAAGGGCGCTTGCACGCAGCTAGAACTCTCTATCGCCGCAGATGGAAGTGGCCTGATCGTCACTAAGGACCACGACCTCGACGGATCAATGCCTCCGAGGGATATCCACCTCGTATTCAAGACTGCTGAAGAGATGGCCGAATACCTGAATATCGGTAAGGCTCGAATGAAAAGCGGCGATTAGTAATCCCCACACCCAATCGCCACTATCTGACAGCCCCAGTGGATGCTCACGCATGGTCTCCACTGGGTTACCGGAGCAAGAAAGATATCTTCATGAGGTCCGGAGGGAGTGACAGGAAACCACAGCGTGCTATTCATCCGAAGAACCCAACGGGCTCAGATATTACCGCCCAGGGCGTTGCCCTGGGAAGAAGCGTATCATATAGTTGCACCCTGAAAGGGTGCGACCGAAACGGACATGATACCGGAACAAGAGCTCCCACAACAGCCTGGGGAGGAGTTTATTCCTAGCTTTAGGAGATTGTAATCCTAATCATATCGCACCCCATCAGGGTGCAAATTGTATTTCACGTTTACCCAGGGCGTTGCCCTGGGCTGTAATATCTGAGCCCTTCGGGCTCGAAAAAATGAACATATTGAGGTTTCCTGTCACTCTCTACAGAGCTCCGGAATTTTCTATGCTTCACTCCACTCTCCCGGTTGGCGCTACAATCAGTCGACCCTCAAAGAGTGTAACGAAATACCACCTTGATCCGTAACCCCCTGTAAACATACACTTTTCTTGCCTTTTCCACCGAAATCTAGTTTCACAACTCACTAAAACTCAGCATTTAACGTAAAAATACCTTTTTACAATTAAATTCACAGCTGTAATAATAAAAATATAGTTATAAACAGTTAATATTTAATTACTTTATTAGGTTGTTTGATGGCAAATCGAAACAAAAACGACAATTCCTCTCGTCTCACTATTATTGAAGCCGTAGAAACCCTCTCTAGTATCGCCGATTTGGATCCTGACAGGGACATTGGAGTAGGGCAAAAGCACGAGTTTCTCATACAGGGGCAGCCGGTCACCTATCACACGATACATTGGCTGCACGAGGACGATGCTGATGCCACAATCAAGGTCATTAAAGACACCTTCAAGGTTGTCTTGCGTTACCTACGGGGCTTCTATCGCAAGGAATATGGCTATCTTACTGATACCCAAACGCTGGAGGGCATCAAAACGATCATGGTGCTGGTAGGTGAGGCTGCTAAAAAGCTCGATAAATTCACCAAAATTTTCTATGGCGCCAACACCCAGAGTGTAACGCACTTAAGAGAGTACCGCCAGCTACAGGAATTCTACCAGACGCGTATCGCAAAGAAGATTGACGAGGGCACTCTAGGTAAGTGGGTTTTGGCGCTCACTGGAAAGGTCAGTGAAGAATCTCCTAGCATCGAGCTACGAGGAAAAGTTGGCATAGGCGGTCACACCGTCATCGACCTTGATGCTGTGAAACGTGACAGCGAATATGAGCTCTTCTTTTTGAGAAAAGAGGACGGCAGCAGATTTTTCAGTCCTCGACTCCTGCGTAACATTCGTCTTGTCTGCGATTTTGGGGAGTATTTTGGCGACTACAAGGGGGATGATCCTCTTGCTCCTGTTGGACACTGGCACGACTGGATTCTACAGAACACCGCACATGGCGTCCTTAAATCTGCGAGTTCCTACGTTGACACTTTCTTTAGGCGCTATTCGATGAACAAGAGCCACGAGCTGGTTGCTTTGCTCAATTACACTCTGATGTCTTTGATGCTTAGTGCCAATCCGCAAAACCTTAAGCGCAATAAACCCGTCAAAAGTTGTACCGGATACTTTCGCGACTTCCAAGTTTTTTTACGGCAGGTGCTAACCTCGCGCGAATATCAGAAACTGATCACCTATCCTCCCCGCAAGACCAACAAGATGGGCTGGTGCATGCTATACACCGTGCACGCGCTCTGTGAAGCACTATACGTGCGCGCTGGGGCCTACACGGAGATGACACCTGTCATCGGTGAAATGATAGAGAAAGCGCGCCAAGTGCAGACCGTCGAGCTTGAAGAAGTCTATAATCCAAGTGCCTGGTGGGATGTACTTAGCAATGACTACAGCGCGATGATGGACCTGTTGAAGCGTCACCCTAACGGCTCCATGCATAAGGTATTGGAGATGCTCAAGGAGGACAAGCACCAGTATTTTGATCCCATCGTACAGCAGAACATCCCTTGTCTTTGGTTCAACATGCACGTCGATGACTGGATCGTAAGTCATACTCGCATGCCTACACCTACTCGGCAGGACTTTGTCAACAAGGCAAAGGTAAACAACGAGCTTAAAGGGCTTCTACGGAGTTACGCACAAAGCGACCTACCCCGTAGGCACCTGATTATCAACCTCCAGGACCGCACATCATGGTTGGAACACCCTCGATGCGATGTGTTAGAGCATCTGCAGCACAAAGGAGATTTCAAACAGACGCTGCGCGTGGTGACGCTGGCATGTAACACCGACTTTTATAACCAGCTAGCTCCCTATCACGAAATGAACGAAGCTAAGCTGTTTCTATCCCAGTTTTGTGAACATATGGCAGACAGCAGCAGTGGCTATCTATTTCCAAGCGCCGTCAAGGACCAGCTCTTCCCCAAATTTGTGCCTAGGCTTCTAAGATCGATACACAAAATGTTCTTCGGAGAACGCAACGTTGTAACCCGTCGTGAGCGGCTGGCGTTTATTCAGCTCACACATCTGTTTCTTACCTTGAAAATGATGGACCTCGTACAGCCAGAGTCCTTTAGCTTCGTGTGTAAAGACGGCGTAGACACCGGAGCAGCTCTCAGCGGCTTACTCTATGCTTGCATAAGAATCTTCAACAACGAGTCGATGAGTCAACACGACCTCGACTACCTCTATTTGATGCTGTTTGCTCCTTCACTCCTGGTTCGGGAACGTGTAATGCTTCCTGAGCGCTTCCAACGTGTCGTAGGCAGCATAAAGAGGGTTGGACTTGTCCGCGATGAGATGGGCTTTGATGAGTTCACACAGGAGCTAGACAAACACTTCGGTCCTCTCTTCGACACCCCGCTTCTTCGTGCACACCTCGCCCCTCCAGCGCCTAGGCAGCTCGTATGGTAGAGTCTCCCTCTTGACGGAATCAACCCTCTGCCTCAAAGTGAGTGTTAGCGCCTGAGACTCAACACACACAAATAACCTTCACATTATTGTGACCGAACAGGATAATTTAAGCTCACTGTAAGCCCAATTGGCGACCTATCTCGTACCTGCAGCGTCTGTAGGTACGAGATAGGTCGCCAGCCGGGTTATAAGCAAAAGATCATCTCACGGTTATCCTGAGCCCCTTGGAGCACAGTTCGATGAAAGAATCGGCATCAGACAGTCAGCGCTCGTGGCCAGCCTCTAAGTGCCCTTCCTGCCATGCCCGCCTTCCTGCCGTGTCTCACAAGACACAGCAGGCAAGCTTCTGTCTGTACTGTGGCGCACCTTTGGGACTGACCACCGACAAAACCGCCATCGAAGACTCTCCCTCCGATATTGCGGACTCATCTGGGTGGAGCCAGACTGAAAGTGCCTCTTTGGTCAAGGGGCACGAGCCCGACAAAGACGAAGTCAAATTCACAATAGGTGCGTACCAGGTTTTAGACAAAATAGGCAAAGGGGGTATGGGTGAGGTCTTTCTTGCCTATGACACCGAGTGTGGGCGTCGCATCGCGTTAAAACGTATCCGGAATGACCTTGTCGAGCTTCTACAACTCCAACGACGTTTTCTTAAAGAAGCCCGCATTACGAGTCAGCTCACACATCCGGCGATCATTCCGATATACAGCATCCACGCAACAGAAGAGCAAGTCTACTACACGATGCCGTATGTTGAAGGCAATACGTTGAAGCAAATTTTACGACAGGCACGCCAACAAACTAAGGGAGTTGGTGAATCCGAACAGTCTGGAACATCCATCCGTGCTCTAGTGCGTTTGTTTGTAATCGTGTGTCAAGCGACAGCTTACGCTCACGACAAAGGAGTCCTCCACAGGGATCTTAAGCCAGAAAACATGATCATCGGCCCCTATGGCGAGGTGATGATCCTAGACTGGGGGCTAGCGAAACTCCTAGAAGGTCCCGATGACCCTGAGGCCGCCGTTGTGGGGGTCCGAGAGCATGAGAAGGGCTCCCATCGCCAACTCACACGTGTTGGCAAAGTTGTTGGCACCGTAGCCTACATGGCACCAGAACGTGCTTTGGGGCAGCCTGCTTCCATCCAAACAGAAATCTATGCATTGGGTGTCACCCTATATCAGATCCTTACACTACATCTTCCTTTCCGTCGCGGGACCCTCAAGGAGTTTCGCCAGCGAATGGGCAAAGAGCTACTTCCCGAGCCATCTGAGGTTGCTCCCTATCGAGAGGTACCTCCGGCTGTAGCCCAAGTTGTACGGCGCTGTTTGGAACCTAAAGCAGCCGATCGCTACCAGACAGTCAATCAGCTCATCCATGACCTTGAAGTATACCTGGAAGGACGGTCGGAGTGGTTTCCACAAGCTACTTTAGACCTCGCAAACAAAAGCGATTGGGAGTTTCAAGAAAACGTCCTTATCGCCGATTATGTCGAAGTGACACGCAATACTGAGTTATCGGATTGGTTTAGTCTGATGATCTCACGAAGCTCCTTCTCGGGAAACATCCGCCTTGAGGCTACTGTTTGCTTAAATGAGGATAGTGCAGGCATAGGATTTCTTCTTGGCGTTCCCGAGGCTCCAGACCGTAAGCATGTCATTGACGGCTACTGTCTATGGGCCGGTTCTACGCGCTTCCGAGATACTAAACTCCTTCGCACAAATGTGGAAGTGATGCGTGCTCCAGAAGCCACTCTCGATCCCGGAACGAAACACCACATCGCCATTGAAAAGCTGGATAGTAAGATCCATTTCTATCTCGATGGCGAGCACAAAATGACCTACATCAGCCACCTCCCGCTTGTAGGAACGCACGTAGGATTACTGAGCCGCGACGTTAACTACTCCATTACAGACTTCGCCGTGTACGGAGGAAGCCAACAGCTTACTGTGAACTGCCTCGCGGTTCCAGACGCATTTTTGGCCCATAAAGACTACGATGCGGCACTCGTGGAATACCGACGTATAGCCTATAGCTTCCCTGGGCGCACCGAAGGCAGGGAGGCAATGTTCCGCGCCGGAATCACTTTGCTAGAGCAAGCTAAAAATTGCGGAGATGCATCTAAAGCTTCAGACTACTATGAGAGAGCTTTAGATGAGTTTGCAAAACTCCACAATACCCCAGGAGCCCCACTAGAATACCTTGGCAAAGCACTTGTCTACCAAACTCAGGGAGAGTACGACGAGGAGTTTAAGTGTTTCGAACTCGCACTTAGGCGCTACCCCAAACACCCTTTACTCTATTTTGTCCAAGAGCAAGTCGTCCATCGCATGCATGAAGCATCGCGACGTCATCGCAAAGCTACATATAATTTCGCTCTTCTTGTCGTCCATCATCTACCAAATATAGCGACGACACCAACAAACCAGCACCTCTTTAAAAGCCTTCAAAAGCACTGGGAGCCCCTTCCCTTCTTAAATGCATGCCCCGCCAAGGAACCTACAGACAGCATCAAGAACCGCTACTTCGCCATCGCTCTCGCTTTTTGGCTTGCCAAGCCTTACGCCCTCGTTGAAATCATAGAACAGATCGTGCAAGACCCCGTCTCAGATCATATTGCGATCGGAAATGCTCTCTTTGCCCTGATCGAACTCGGCTCATGGAAACTCGCGTCACATCAAATAGAGAAACTCCATAAAGAACTCAACGCCGATGACATGGATGGGCCACTCGATCAAAACCTCAAGCTCCTTAAAACCGCCATATTAGGGCATGAGCACTCCATTTACGATGCCATCACACGTTTTCTTACTTGCGACCGTGAATACCTGGAATCTTCGCAGACACGCGTCACAGCATACCTAATGGAACTTGCTCTCGTGCTTGATTTTCCCGAGGTCGTCAGTGAACTGGCAACACAACTTGAAGAGCTGCCTATCTCCCCCAAGGACCGCCTAACCCTCCAGGCACATCATCTGTGGGCACAACTTCTGGAAGGAAACTGGGCGACCGCGGGAGAGCTCATCAACAGCTTCCCTCTGACACTCCTCAGCGATCAAAATTCTCCCCTATACTTCCTGTACGGCTGCTGGCTCCATGCTTCCGAGGGGCCGGAGATTGCCGAAATCCATTTTTCTGGGGTTCTAGATGTTCCCTACCCGCGGCTATGGGCGCTAACGAGTCACTATCTCGGCGGTAAAATTCACGAGGAATCGCGTTGGTTCAAAAAAAGTTTTCTTTGGGAAAGGCGCCTGCTATACCGACAACTTAGCTTGTATTACCGTTGTGGGGGCGATTTAAAGCTCTACGATCACTACAAAACTCTTGCCCGCGAGCAGTATGTCTACATTTGCGACTGATCAATCGAAACTTCCTACCCCTGCTGTCTTAAATAGTGAAGTAGTCTTCGACGCGTTTGGGAAGATGCACTGCGACCTACTTCGTCTCGCTGATGGCACCGAGTACCCCTATTATGTCATGCACACCAAAGCCGCTGGCGTCTTGATCATCGCCACCACTGCAGACGGCGAATATGTGGCGACTCAGGAATACCGCCACCCTGTTGGTCAGGCACTTCTCAGCTTTCCGGGAGGTTTCTTGGAGGATGGCGAGGACCCGATCGAAGGGGCCAAGCGTGAGCTACTCGAGGAGACCGGCTACTGCGCGGCGCGCTGGGAGCTTCTGGGCAGCGCGTGCCCACTGCCTGGGCTACTTTCTCAGGAGACGCACTACGTGCGGGCATTTGACGCTACGCTCACTGGAGCACCGAAGCTGGAACCAGCAGAAGTCATACAGACGAAACTTCTTAAAGCTCAAGAGTTACGAAAGCTCATCAAAGCTGGATCCCCTGTCGACGCAAGCTTGCTAGCGGCACTCTACCTTAGTGAGTTATACTGAACAAAATCCAGTCTAAATCGAAGACTTTACCACCGTCAAAGCACTGATTATACCAATCGATCGAAATATCCAGACAGCGAAGCTAACACAAAGCAACAGAGGAGCAGAGACGGGCTAAAGGTCATGCACAACACGCGTTACCGTCTCACAACAACGCTTGTCAAAAAAGACACTAGAGTTCGTTATGCCCCCGCAAACCTCTAGATGTACAAGCTCTGCTCCTCAGTCTCGACTTTCGACATTTTCATCATAAAAAAATGTAGGTTAACACCTTAGGTTTCTCAACCAACATGTAGAAAGAGGCCGGACTCTGCGGTTCGTGTAATTCTCAGATCTTTAGACCTTCGTGGATTGGATCTCGGAAAACCATGGAGGACATGGAGATCAGCATGGAGGTCATAGAGGATCATGCGGGGTATCTATTGTCTCTATTCAGAAGCGTAGCAGCGTCCTGACTGATGGCCTTTAGACTTCGCGATGGAATAACATGCATGATAAAAGACCCGATAAAGTCTGAATTTTCTTCAGGGTGTCTGCCGACCACAGACTAACTCTTGTTTGAAGGCGACGGGTTTGTGAAGGGGTTTAATAAGAATCACTCTGTGAACTGTTAGTCCCTCCATGTCCTCCATGCTGATCTCCATGTCCTCCATGGTTTTTCGAATTTTAGATTCGGGAACGGTAGACTGATTATCAATGAAAATATTTTTCCTCACCACAGCCAAAACAGGCCCATGAGAAAAAAGCTATTCACGATCTTCTTATCTGGGCAACGGCTGGTTGAAAAATGTCTAAAATCGAGTCTGTTCCTCTGCGTTGAAAGTATTCATAACGACAACGTAGAGACAATCAGACTCCAATCGTATCAATTAAAGACACTGAGCACCAATATCTAATGAAAAAGAAATGCTCACACGACTGTAAGCACTACGACCTTAGCCAAAGACCATCGATCCCAAGTCAAAGACGGGGCTCACCAGGCGCGTCCATGACCATGCATCAGGATCCTCAGGCTTAGCCTCTATCGTCGCAGGGGGCTCCATGTTCCAGCTGTGCGACGTCTGTGTCATGTAGTAGCCGGCCGAGAACATCGAGATAATCGCAACAGCAACCACATTGGCAGCAGCAACCAAGCCCCAGAATGCAAAGATGTTAGCGCCAAGACCAAAGGTCTGATTACGCACATACGAGATGGAACGGGTGTTAAGGTCCTTTCCAAGCTTCAAGGCCTTATTGACTGATTTGTACACAGTCACGGGGTTATATGAATCTAGCCCTTTTTGCAACTTACGCACGTTGTACTTAAGGCCTCGACTAAAGCCATTAGAGCGGCGCACATAGAAGCGGCGCTCCATCACCACATCCAAGACGTTGCGGGCACGTAGATAATCCTTGTAGGAGACGGTAGGTGACAGGTGTCCAACCTTAAAGACCAGGTTGTTAACGGCCTTACCTACACACGATGATCCGGTGTTCACACGCCCTTCCAGCGCCACCTTCATCTCCGCCTGGAAACGGCAGCCCCCAAAGAGGTCTATCACCTGAATGATGGCGATAATACGCAATAAATAGGGCACCCAAGGGAAAACGGTATCCATCACCCACTGCAACTTGTCATAAGGAAGATCCAGTAGCTCACAGAACTCCTTTAAACCCGCCGCAGAGATCGCAACTACCGTAGCCAGAAGAGTAGACAGGTAGCTGACCTTAACGGGACTGTCGAACCCAGGAACGCGTCCTCGTCCAATTTTAGGAACGACCTGAGTTAACAGGCCAAAAAGCTCCTTAGCAAGTAGTGGCACCAACAAGATGTTAAACGTTGCTACCGAAGCAAAAAAGACCCTGAATGCAGTAGGCAATAATTGCCCATAGGCCTTAGCCAAAGTATTCACAGAATCCAAAATCGTGCAGGAATCAGGAAGCATCTCTAAGACGTGCAACAGAGTAATCTTGATATTGTCCCATTCCCAACGAGATTCCCCAGGAACAGCCACCTTGTCATGAAACAAAGCTTGAAGCGACTGGACAGGCGCCATCATCACAGCACCCGCAGCGTTCAAAACATCTGTGGGTCCAGGTATACCTGGAAAATATGGTATGGTCGCTACAGCCGACATGTTTCTCCCCAAAAATCTCGAACTCAGAGAATATTTCTCTTAAGGTTACAGCCCTTAACATCTTAGCATAACACATATAATAAAGGTAAGAAGTAAATGCCTGATTAACAAAGGCAAAAAGATTCACATGATACCGGCAAATTCTCACCACCCCGAAAGTCCGCTATGAAGAAAATTTTTCCTAGTCACCACCAGGAAAGAAATTCCTATACAAAGAACTGAAAATGAACATGTTATAGGAATATATTGCCGGAAACATCTGCCGGTAACGCACAGATATTGGTCGTAACCTATTAACTTTTAGTGATTAAAGCGCCTTGAAACGCGCGCGCGCATTTTTCCGGTAGAGCAGAGAGTCGCTCTTGGAAGGAATTCGCCAAGGATTGAATCAGACTAAGTAGCTGATCCTCAGCGACTTGAACCCCTCTATTCAGAGAGGTTAATTTGAGACTACGGTGCCCTGAGCGGGTTTCAGACCACCTAGAAAGCCCGGTATTGCGAGTTCTCGCAATAATGGTAGATTTTGCCAGATTCCCCTCAGTTCGCTGAGTGTGCAACATTGCAGGTAAATATGTGACCTTGTCCTCCCAAAATTGGGTGGTAGTCACAGAACGCCAAACTTGCTCGCCGTCCACTTCGACCCATATTCCACGCCAGGCGCCAATAATATAGTGCAGGACAGATAGAACGGGGCTATGCCAGTCGTGCGGCAATTTCCTCATGAGTTCAAACATTTTCTTGGTTGGGCCTGGAGGCTCCGTTTCTAGCATAGCGATACGGAACATGTCAGGAACACGCTCAGTACCAAAGTGAGCCTCTAGTTTATCTTGTATCCATTTAGCGCAATTCTCGGATTCGATCTGGTAAGTGAAGCTTCCTCCGCGTGAGTCAACAATGTCGTTCTTGATGGAGTCCATGAACTCAAAACCGTGCGCGGGGGTGACGACGAAGCTGTGGCGGTCACGCTGGCGGTGGGTGTAGAAGATGTTCTCGTCAGGATAGGCCACGGTAGCATGCAAGGTGGCAGTGAATAGCTGCAAGGACTGAAACAAACTTCCAGAGTAGGTGGTAGCAAATTTTCCCATCGCATAGACGGCATAGCGACCGCGCTCCGTGGGGATGACTACCTCAAGGAAGGCGTGGCTAGCATCAGGGTCCAAAGTACGTGTGGTACGGGTAGCGTTGGCAGATAGGATCCAGTCTTGGCCATTAACCTCGCGGCCGTAGCGGCGTTGAGCGTCTTTAAGGGAAAGTTCCTCTAGCACAGGAAGCTGCTTCCACCATCCGGGCTGGTCTACATCAATTTGTTCGTAGGTCTTAGCGTCTGCATTCCACCAGCCAAGGACATGTGCATTCCAGTTAGTGATCCCTTCTTTCAAGAACTCGAGATCTCCTACGCGCTCCATTTTGGAGGCGAAAACGCCGAAGACCTGCTGAATAGTCATACGGTAGTTGCCGCGGAAGGTCACAGCGCGCTGTGGATCGAGAACGTTGACTTCACGTCCTTCAAAAGGCAGAGTGACTACCTTGCGAAGAAGAGCTGCGTCACCATGACCGGCTAGCTTACGGATTCTGAGCAGGTGACCTCCGAAACGGCCAATGCGGCTACCGAGGTAGCTTTGAGCGACCCGTTCGCGAAGAGCGGGGTATTGTACGAAGGCATCGACGTCCATACGGTCGCGAATAACCCACTCAAAGAAGCTGTTGCGTAAGTCTCCAGAGTGATCGAGAAGGGCGACGAACGCAGGATAACGTGCAGCTTGCTCGAGGCGCTGGGAGTCTAGCTTATCGAGCTCTTCGCCATAAAAAGCAGTCTGTTCGGTCTTCCACTCGCGAGCACGTTCAACAAGGGTTTGAAAGAGAGGCTGGTTCCACGCTTGGGCATCGAGACCTCCGTTAGCACCTTCAAGGCGGTACATAAGGGCTATAGTGCGGTCCTGAAGGCGTTGACGCATTTTGAGAACTGATGAATTTTCACTTTTCGACACCAGCTCATACAATGCAATCGCAACTTCAAGATACCCTTGGAAATCGATCGATTGAGAAGCGAGGGCTTCGGATTGCTCTGAAAAGCGTACAGGAAAGGCTTCAATGGCATCAAGCTCGGGAATAAGGCGCTCTGCGAGGCGTAATCCAACCGCATCAGAGCCTTGGAAATGACGCTTAAACGCATTCCAGGAGCCCTCTTGGATGTGCCACTGCCCTGACCGCCCGACTACAACGGGCTTTCGATCCTTGATGACCTTCGCCAGAGCTCGTAGATTGGATATCCTGTACATGACCGTACCTATACCTTTTTTCCCTATACCCGTATTATAGCATAACAGCCTGGTTCTGTCTAATCAGAGACAAGATAAATACCCCCTAGGGGGTTTACGAGGCTATTTATTGGTACGTTAATGCAAGATCGAAGCCACAAATTTTGCGGCACAAAGCGACCGATTTGGATACAAATGGATAGCTTTGACTTCGTTTACACGGCCTATAAATGTGTAATTTAACGCCGGCAAAATTTTCCGGAAACTTTTGTAGCGAACATATGGCGAACATTTCCTGTGGGCATCTTTTTTTTTCACTAATTTTTAGCGCCTTAGAAAATCCATCAAGAAATATTTACCGGGTAAGCAGCCACTTCAAGTGAAACTTTGTTTCCGCGCACAGAAAGTAAAAATTCAGCCAAATGCGTGACAGCATGTGAACATAGTTGCCCCCACCAGGAAAAATTGGAAAGAGGAGCACTCACTGTGACCCGGATTGCTACCCAAACCTTGGGCAGGAATCCGGGCTTCCGGCGTTTTACTGTGTCAGCAATTGGGAAATTGGGTATAATCAGGGCACTAAAACACATGTAGTGAGTATCTAGCCATCTATGTCTGAGTTACCTAAAGCCTACGACGCCAAAAATGTCGAGCAGAAGCTGTACACCTTGTGGGAAAAGAATCGCTATTTTTCTGCCGAAGCCAAAACCGAGAAGACGCCCTTTGCCATCGTGATGCCCCCGCCTAACGTTACAGGGGTCCTGCATATGGGACACGCTCTGGTGAGCACGCTGCAAGACATTGTTGTACGCTGGCGCCGCATGCAGGGCCGTTCGACGCTGTGGGTCCCTGGAACCGACCATGCTGGCATCGCCACTCAGACGGTTGTTGAACGCAATCTGCTTGAAACCGAAGGAAAGCGCCGGCGGGATTTAGGCCGTGAAGCATTTCTTGAAAAGGTGTGGGCATGGAAAGAAACGAGCCACGCACGCATCGTCAATCAGCTTAAATCTCTCGGGTGCAGCTGCGACTGGGAGCGCGAACGATTTTCCATGGACGAAGGCTGTAATCGCTCCGTGCGCAAAATGTTTAAGACGCTGTTTGACGAAGGACGTATCTACCGTGGGGACTATCTCGTCAACTGGGACCCCGTGACCCAGACGGCTCTAGCCGATGACGAAGTCGAATATGAGGACCGCGAGGGCTTCTTATGGCACATTCGTTATCCCTTTAAGGATGGCAGTGGGCACGTTGTGATCGCGACGACCCGCCCAGAAACAATGCTGGGGGACACCGCCGTTGCCGTCGGACCTAGTGACGAGCGCTATCGAAAATTCGTCGGAAAGAAGATTCTACTACCTCTCACCGATCGGGAAATTCCCGTCATCACAGACCATCATGTCGACCCCGAATTTGGGTCTGGAGTGGTGAAAATAACCCCTGCGCATGATCCTAACGACTATCAAATTGGTCTGCGCCACGATCTTCCGTTTATCAACATCATGACCCCAGATGGAATGGTCAACGACAATGGCGGGAAGTTTGCTGGCCTTACAATGCCTGATGCGCGAAAAGCTGTTGTTGCAGCATTGGAAGAGCAGGGGCTTGTCGAACGTGTTGAGCCACACCTCCACAGAGTAGGTGTCTCGTACCGCTCAAAAGCCACCATCGAACCCTATATGTCCAAGCAGTGGTTTGTGAGCATGAAGGAGTTCGCAGGTCGCCTAAGGGCCGCTGTCGTTGAAAGACGCGTAAGCCTGCTACCTAAACACTGGGATAAGACCTACTTCCACTGGATCGACAACCTCAGAGACTGGTGCATCAGCCGTCAACTATGGTGGGGCCATCGCATCCCCATCTGGTACCGTAAAGACGATCCCGACACACTCATTTGTTACGACGGTGAAGGTGTCCCAAAAGAGGTTGAGGACCACCCAGATCTCTGGGAGCAAGATCCCGACGTACTCGACACCTGGTTCTCGAGTGCTCTATGGCCCTTCAGCACCCTAGGATGGCCTGAAAACACCGATGAACTTAAAACCTACTACCCCAACAGTCTTCTTGTGACTGGCCACGACATCTTGTTTTTCTGGGTAGCGAGAATGCTAATGATGGGTGAGCACGCTATGGGCGATCTCCCCTTTCCAGAGGTATATCTCCACGGACTTATCTACGGTAAGTCCTACTGGCGCAAGAATACTGATGGAGGCATTACCTACATCGGAGCGGAAGAACGTAAAGGCTACGATTTAGGTAAACCTGTCCCACCGGATGTCGAGCACAAGTGGGAGAAGATGTCTAAGTCCAAAGGCAACATCATCGATCCTCTCGAAGTGATCGAAGAATATGGCACCGACGCCATCCGTATGGCGCTATGCTCTAGCTCTACACAGGCACGTCAGATTGACCTGGACCGCCGCCGTTTCGAAGACTTTAAGAATTTCGCCAACAAGGTTTGGAACGGTGCACGGTTTGTGATGATGAACCTCGATGGCAACGACAGCGAAGGCTGCGAGGCTCTCACAGCTACGGCCTTTAGCGAGGGGCTCGACGAGAGCTTGCTTACCCTCGAAGACCGCTGGATGCTTTCAGTACTCAATAGAACCGTCCGAGATGTCAACGACAAGCTGCGACATTATTCCTTTGATCAAGCTGCGACAGAGGCCTATGACTTCTTTTGGAAGGAGTTTTGCGCATTCTATTTAGAGATCGCCAAACCCGTTCTTATGGGACGCCGCGGCACCGCTAAGGAGCGTACCAACAAGCAGAAGCTACTCGTGATTGTTCTGTGCCAATCTATACGCCTTCTGCATCCGATGGCACCATTTATTACTGAAGAGCTGTTCCAAATTCTACGCAAGCGTCTTGAAGGAGTTACTGTAGAACCTTTCGCAGACCCCTACACACGCGACGCTGTCACTGCACTTCACACACCGGCGTGTATCATCGCTCCGTACCCCACTGTAGTCCGAAACGAAGATATCGACGCCGACATCAACAACGCCTTCGCCCTTGTTGAACAAACCGTCTATACCATCCGTAACATCCGTGGAGAGATGAAACTTCCTCCGTCCACTGCCACAGACGTGCACATCATTGGACGTAACGGAGGCAGCAGTCTAGAAACGCTACGCACCAATAGTGGTATCATCCAGGCCCTAGTGCGTACCCACAAGATCGAAATCCATCACAGTGAGCCCCAACTTGAATTTGCCTCTACAGGCATGGTAGGGCCATTGAAGGTAATGATCCCTCTACCTGCGGACTTGGTGGACAGAGAGCGAAGCCGCTTGGATAAGGAGCAAGTGAAGCTCACACAAGCGGTAGAAAAGCTCCGTGGGCAGCTTCAAAACCAGGCGTTTGTCGATAAAGCTCCGGCTAATCTCATCGAAAAGCAACGTAGTCTACTAGAGCAAAACGAGCGTAAACTTGACGAAATCAGCGATAAACTGAAACAACTGTCACCACAATAGTGTGAAAGCCAATGACCCTGCAGCTATCACCAGAAGAGCTACGCTCCAATATTCGTTGTCTTTCTACGTGTCGCCTTTCCAAAATTGGCAAGCCCCTTTCACTTGTTGCGGATTCGCGAGGACGCCTCTTTCGTATTAGAGGCTTCCGCAAGCGCACGCTTAGTCTTCTGAATAGACTTACCCTATCGCATACAGCAAACCTGCAGCACTCGGTCTTTCTCACGCACGAAATTCTGCTAGCACTCCCCGAGGCCGTTTTAGCGATCTGTAAGGGGCAATCCAGCAGCATCACACCACTTTTGACCCTTTCAGAAGCCGATGGGTCAAAAGACCTAATAAATCTAGTGTCTAAACTACAGCTACGCTTCAGTAATCGCTTTTCTACTGAAAGATCTCAAGAGACCCTAGAGCGTTTACGCGTAGTCTCCTTTTGGGCAGGGATCCCGCAAACACGAGGCACCCTTGCAGAAGCTGTTCTCGCACTATGTACGGGTCCTCTAGCTGAGACGGTAGATAGATATCTACACCCCGAAGGTCCCAAGGCTGTCGCCATCGAACCCAAGGTGACACCTCAAAAAATCGAAGAAGCGGAAGAGCCGCCAGAACCCATACCTACTATCGATCCCAAAGAAGCCGTCATCGCCACACTCCAAGAGCAGGTTGAGCTACTCCAGCAGGAACTTGCAAAACGCCCCCTCATTACCTCTGAGGAAGAAACTCCTATACCTACGCTTGAAGAAAAGCCGGTCGTTGAGGACACACTACACCGTGTGACCTCGCAGACGACGCTGGAGCTGCAACGCATTGATAGACTCATCACCGCCATGAGCCACGACGAGCCCACAGAAGACCAAGAGAAACTCGTCCCTCCCCTTGAGCTTGCACGGGAGCTGGGTTTACAACGCGACAACAAGTCTTTCGTGTCATCACCAGAAGACAATCTCAACACAGTACAACGACTTCACAAGCATGTTGTTGAACTACACAGACACTTCAAAGACCTCCATCGCTCCCTAAAGAAGACGCAAAGTCAACTTGAAGAAGCGAACGAGCGGGGAGCACCAGGTGGCCCCACCCATCCCGGATGGGCATCACTATCCCAAGACAACCAGGGCAAGCTGGAGACCGTCATTGGCAAGTTAGAGCTCAAAAACGAGCAGCTTAAACACAAATGTGAAGCCCTTAAAGACGAAATCAACAAGCTTCGCAGCTAAACCAGCAGCTAAGCGCCCCTCTTTAAGTTCCCGTTTAAAATTAAATCACCCTCAATGCTGCAACAACTGTCTGAGTGCGTCCTCATAAAGCCCGAAGCGCAGGGGCCCGGCCAGATGTATCAATCTCGCGAGCCCTGTAGAGAGTGTCAAGAAATAGAGGATCAAACTCAGAGTGTTTTTAATTAGCTAATGCTTAGCGATTTAGATTCCGTATAGCGCGAGCGCAGCGAGGGCCATGGAGTGCGGCGCTCCGCGCCGCCTTTTAGCGTTCACGTATACCTCACAGGATTATGTTAGTGTTCGTGACTCCTTGTTTGGAGATGCGAACAAACCCAAAGGGCTT
>JAJFMA010000104.1 GCA_021772415.1 Chlamydiota bacterium | reverse complement strand
CATATCCATCTCACGTCGCCGCGCTGTGACCTCTTCCTCGGTGGGGTATTCGGGCTCTTCAGAGTGCTGCAAGTGTGTATTCACGACCGTGGCTATGTGCTCGTCTTCACTGTAGAGGTCCCCAGTGAAGAAGCCTTTGGTAGAGTTCTTCGTTCGACCCACTAACATGTCTTCGGGGAAGGCAGTAAACTCGGCGTTGCGGATCTCGTACTTGCTGAAGACCACCAATCCTGAAGGCGGGCCTATGCCCCGAGGCCCCATATTTCCAAAGCAATGCGCGTATTTCGGGCCTAGCTTTTCTTTTAATATAGACCACGCATGCTCATCAAAGACCTCCTGCAAGCACACGACATCGGCGTCACAATTCAGAATTTCTTGCGCAATTTGGTCGATGCGTTCCGGCCACGGGACCACCCCTCCATCACTGATAGAATAGCCTCCGCCGACACAACAGATGTTTGCCGAGAGAACCGTGATTTCTCGGCCCTCAAAGATCTTATTGTCTACAGCACCCTCTATCCATTGAAAGGGGCGTCTCTGGAACCAGCATGCGATCTTGCGCGCCACAATACCGACAGGAGCTGTAGGCAGAGCTAGCACTCCCAGCAGCAGCATCTCACCCACCATACAAGCCTTTAGCACGCCACGCCAAGCGGCGCTCCACGAATCGTGCTTTGCGTCCACTACCTGGATGCTACGCCACAGCTCGTGTGTCTTGCAGACAGGATCCGTCAAATACGAAGCTGCTCTAAAGAAGAGGTCCGCCAGCGGATCGCACACATCGCCCAATAAGGGGAAGGCCCAAGCGTAGTCGCCCTCGTAGCCTATATCTACATCACAAACAGCGTCCATGGGTCTATGCAGTCCTAGTAGTTAAAAAGATCTTTAGGGGTGTAAAGCTTATCGGCAGCGCGATTTAGCGCGTTGCAGATTTTCACTTGCACATGCGGAGTTAGGCGCCGTCCTTTGCAAGCGCGACTAACCATCTTGTAGGTGATATTTTCCTCGGAGGCGGAAACAAGATCTCCGCTAGCTAGGTTATGTTTTGCCAAAATTTGTTTAATTGGCTGCTCGCCAAGATCACGTTCCATTGATGTGTTACCTCTCGTAGATGGGCTCAGTTTTATCGGAAGGAAGTCTACAGCCATTACGCTAAAAATTGAAAGGTCCTTTCCCTCTCCCCTGATCTTGCTGGTATATGACACGGCATTCTGCTGATAATGCTGTTTAGTCCACTAAGGATTAATTACATAGATTCCCTATAGCGCGAGCGCAGCGAGGCTTCGCAAAAATCACAGAGAGCCTATCGAGAGCGATGTCATTTTAAAGGACACAACGATAAGTACATGTTCAGGGGGCGTTGTAGCAAACTTAAAAATAGAGAAGCCTTGGGGTCTGGCCTGATTAAGTGACACTTCCCGTAAAGCAAGCAAAGTCGCTCTCCCTATTAGCTTTTTAGTGAAGAAGATAACCGTTAAGAAGTGTCACTTTGTCAGGCCTGACCCCACATTAACGTTATCCCATGAATACGTGCGTTCAGGTATTTAAAATCGTGTCATTTCAGTCATAATCCATCTACAGGTATCTGTCGAAGCATTTTACATGTATTCAGCCACCGAATTAGACCATCGACAAACGAATATATGTAACTAATTATTAGTGGTTTGAAATTTTTGCGAAGCCTCTCCGCTCCGCCTTTTAGCGTTCACATATACCTCACAGGCTTATTTTAGTGTTCGTGACTCCTTGTTTGGAGATGCGAACAAATCCAAAGGGCTTTCTGCCGTACCACGTCGCCGAAGCAATCGTCTACAGAGACTCCTGGAAGGCACTTTTCATGTCTACTTCTTTACACTCTCACAGGTGGGGCTATCATAAGCTGGCCTTCCCCGGGCCTCAGAGATAAAATTGGACTGGGAGGACAAGTGTGCCCACCCCGTGAATATGTACCTCCCATATTGAATAATGTATTAACCCTATGATAGAACGAAAATATACGCATAACCAAGGGGCTACTCGTGAAAGAGGCAAAAAAAAACTCAAGCTACTGGCCGCTGGCGGTTCTCGTCTTGGTGGCGGCGCTAGTGGCATCGGCAATATCTATTGGAACGGGTGGCGGCATGCTCCATTGGATGCACTTCTTCATGGGGGTGTCACTGTGCCTGTTCTCCATGTTCAAACTCTTCGATATAGCAGGCTTCGCTGACGGATTTCAGATGTATGACCTGATCGCAAAGAACTCAAGAACGTATGCACTGGCATATCCTTGGATTGAACTGACCCTGGGTGTGGCGTATCTGTCCTTTGTCATACCTGCCATCACCTACTTAATTACCATCATTCTAATGACTATTGGCACCGTAGGGGTCTTCAAATCACTCCAAGAAGGTCTCGATATTCGCTGCGCATGCATGGGAACGGTTCTCAATGTCCCCCTTTCAACGGTCACTTTAACAGAAGATCTGGGCATGGGGCTTATGGCCCTGCTAATGCTTGTGCTCTAGGGCAATGAACCATCAAAGTGGAGACAGGTTATGAGCAATGTAGATGATGTCATCTCCCACTTGAGCGCCGACCAAAAAAAAATCCTTGTTAAAGCTCAGAAAAGTGGCTCGACAATCCTCTTCAATATCAAGGGTATGGTACAGGTCCTTCACGACACTGGACCTTTTGATTTCATCGAAATGGGCTTCGAGGACATAGAAGTGCTTAAAAAACGTGGCCTGATCAAAGATATCGAGCATAAGGAAGCCGTCAGTGTCTTAGAAGGCAGATCATATGTTCTCAGCGATCTTGGCAAGAAAGTGGCTAATGCTTTGAACTCCCAAAAGTGAATGTGTCGAGGAATTTTCGATTAAACCGATAGATACGCGCGTTCTTGTTGTCCCATGTTCCATTATTAACAGTGAAGCCTATCACGGCAAGGGCTCGCCCTAGCCTTATTAGCGGCATGATTCCACTGTAGTCGGGAACAGGGCGAATGCTGGCATACCCCTCTAGCAAAGACTCTCGATCCGCCAGGCGA
This sequence comes from Chlamydiota bacterium, assembly GCA_021772415.1. GTDB lineage: Bacteria > Chlamydiota > Chlamydiia > Chlamydiales > JAJFMA01 > JAJFMA01. The sequence continues at coordinate 215 of JAJFMA010000104.1, read as the reverse complement.
GGTGGCCATTTCCTGTGCTCCATCGAACAAAAATCTTGCTCAGCAAAACCCGAACGGCCACCAGCCCAATCAATGATGCCTTGCAGCTTGCCTTCATTCACGATGATGTTACCGGGACGAAAATCGCGGTGTATCATACATGGACCGTCGACATGTGCTAGCAGATGCCGTTGAGTACGGTAGTAACCGGAAATTTGCTTGATCAATTCCGAAGG
>JAJFMA010000103.1 GCA_021772415.1 Chlamydiota bacterium | reverse complement strand
GTAACGGGTAATGGAAATTGCAGTTTTACTGTCTCGCAGATTATGCATTAAATTAAATTAATAATCAAAGTTTATTTATTATAAGTAAGTATTGTGAATTAAAAGTATTTAAACCGTTAAGGTGTTCAAAAATAATGCGGAAGTCATCCATAATCACAAGCTGCCCCTGTCGAGAGTGTTCAGAAATACTACTTCGATGCCTTAACAGGAGGGGGCAGGCCAGATCCCTTGCGCGGTCTGGTTTCTTTACACCCTCACTGGGTTACAGCGGGGCGGTTTGTTGGCAATGGGTGACGCTTTTAGGGAGCACTTTGAGTAGGCCGTCATAACGCTCCTTTAGAAGCTCTTCGACGTGTTGACCGCGGCGCTGGCGCTTTTCTCGCTTGTCCAAATCATCGAGTCCAGGGATGGCGTCGAAATCTATTTCTTTGCCTAACGATACTCCAATAGGAGTGTAGTAGAACTCTCTGTCTTCACCTATGCGCTCTTCAACTTTTGGTGGTGGCGCCAGCAGGCGATGTGTGGCGAGAGCTAGTGGGTAGTAGTGTGTGGGGCGCTTACTTTGTCGTGCTAGTAGGCAGAACATGTCGATGGCTTGAGGATCCAACGAAGCCAGTTCCACACGGCCTGACTCATTGGGGCGATCACGTCCTCCACTGGGGGCAACATAGACACATTTTCCGCCTTCACTCAGCTGTTCTACTAGAGCTTGCATGGCGCGCCTATTGTGGTGCTGTTTAGCGGCACGGCCCTCTTCATCGCTTTCGTGGTATTTTTTCGAGTGGATACAAAGCATGTTTCTGCCGCGGCTAAAAGGCACTGCGATGGGATCGGCGATGACACGTTCTCCCGCAACAAAGAGCATATTGGCGGCAAGCTGCTCGTGGGTGTTTTTGAGGATGATGTGGATGGCTTGAGGGTCTGTCTCGGTTTGGTGGTTGGCGAAGAGAATGCAGTTCTCTCCTTGAGCGAGCTTCATTTCGATGTCGTCAAAGTTGTCTAAGCCATGTAGGACCGAGGCCTCGGTATTGATTAGCGGCCTGATCATGTTGACACCGAACTCGAGATAGTCGGCAAAGTCTGTTGCTCCACGATGGTAAAAACCAAAAGAGTAAGGGTCTTTGATTTCGCTGATGATCAGGTCTAGAAATGTCAGTGTGAGCTCTGGGGAATTAGGAACGGGAACGCCGCGTTCGACTAAGCCCGCAGTGTAGGTACGGTAGAACTGCCGTAAGATTTCGTCTTGCCGCGGTGTGATAGTACCTTCATCAAGGTGCTGTGATAGGCGTCTGAGAAATTCATGCATGGGTATTACGCTTCTATAAGTTCTTGGCTCGTTGTGGAGTAAAAACGGAAATCATTCAGGTGTAGGGTGTCGTCCTTCTCGAAGGCTAATTTGGCGTTGAGGCTTTCAGCAAGCTCCTTCAGGTAGCGCTTGTCGATATCTGACAGGTAACGGTCGAGCTCCGGGTGGATGACGAGTTTAATAGCAAACTGCTGCTGGCATTGAATGAGCTTCTTGAGCTTGCGCTCGATCTCTATAGAGATACTTTCGTGTGTCTTTACCATGCCGCCACCGCCGCAGTAGGGGCATGCTGTGAACATCGTCTGCATGAGAGAGCCCCGTTGGCGTTGGCGTGTCATCTCGACAAGGCCAAAGTCACTCATGCCTAAGATGGTGCACTTGGCAGAGTCGTGACGCATACATTCGCGGATCTTCTCCAGCACGCGGCGTTGGTTGCGGCGCATGCGCATATCGATGAAGTCGCAGATGACTAGACCACCGATGTTACGGATGCGCAGCTGGCGGGCTATTTCTTCGGCAGCTTCGAGGTTGATGCGGACGAGAGATTCTTCGACGTTTGCCTGGGTGTTGGAGCTGCGTCCCGAGTTGACGTCGATGGTGTGCATAGCTTCGGTACGGTCGAAGTAGAGGTAGCCTCCGCTAGGCAGCCAGATTTTTCGGCGCACGGCCTTGTCGATTTCACGCTCGACGTTGAAGCGCTCAAACATCGGGATCTTGTCGCGGTAGAATTCGATGCGCAAGTTGTGCTCTTCGGCGTACTTGTCATACAGGCGCTTGCACGCCTGAAATGTGGGGTAGTCGTCGACAAGAAGGCGCTCGTAGCGCTTGTCAATGGCTGTGATGACTGCGCGTTTGATCAGATCGCTTTCGGCGTATAGCATCGCTGGTTCGGTGGTCTGGTGGAAGCTCTCGATAACTTCTTGCCACGTCTTAAGCAGCTCATGGGCTTCTGCCACCAGCTGGTCTGTTGTTGCGGATTTGGCGGCGGTGCGGCAAATGAGTCCCATGTCTTGGGGCATCTCAAAGGAACGTATGAGCTTCTTGAACTTGTCGCGCGTGCTGCGGTCTTCGATTTTTCGCGATACTCCGCGGTGCGATGAGTTGGGAAGTAGCACGAGGTAACGGCCGGCAATAGAGACGTTCGAGGTCAAGCGCGCACCTTTGGTGCCGATGGGCTCTTTGACAACTTGAACGAGTACGGGCTGGTCGATTTTGAGGACTTCGTCGATCTTGAGGTCTTTCTGCTTGCGGGTATCCACCTCGCCGATGTCGTAGTCGAGGTCGAAGTCCATATCGAAAACTTGCTCAAACTTACGCGTGTTTTCGATGATGTCGGAGATGTGGATGAACCCGTTTTCGCCTTCGTTGATGTCGATGAAGGCAGACTGAATGTTGTGCAAGATATTGGTGACTTTGCCGCGGTAGATGTTGCCAGCAAGCTGGCGCTCTTTCTTGCGTTCGATAGTCAGGTCATAGAGGAGTCCGTTGCGCAGGTGGGCGCAGCGGCGTTCCTTCGATTCAATATTTAAGAGGATCTCGTCCATGCTTTCTCCCGTGGTCATTGCTGGTCGACACGAGAGCGCTGCAAAGAAGTCGTGATGCAGGGACCAGAGGCCATTAGCCGCTACGGTCCAGGTCGCAAAATTGTAGAAAACGCCCGTTTTGAGCGGAAAGTACACACTAACTTCTTCGCGAAGGCGCTCCGTTGGCCCCGATACTGTGGGGCTGCCGATCTATCCTTCTTGTAAAGGACAATATTACGAGATTACAGCGATAGATGCCATCAAAAAGAGATGCAACGCCAGGGGACGTGGTTAGAATAAATAAAGTTTCCAGGGTTGACGGAGTGACCTGAAGAATTCACCACTGAGCCCACAGAGATCACAGAGAAAAGAAGAGTCCTTTTGGTGGTTGAACCCCTGATTGTGCAAGCGGACTCTCTGTGATCTCTGTGGGCTCGGTGGTAGTTTTTACAACATCAGCACATAATTGCTGGCTTTACCAAGTTGTCTCAACCTGTGGAAACGTCTGGACAAAATCACCTCTGTTTTCTATACTTAATACTTTGATAAACAGTAGTTAAGATTGGAAAGAAGAAATCGTCATGGTCTCCATCGACCCCGCATTTAAAATCTACGTCGACCAGCTTCGCGCTGGTAAAGTCGAAGTACTCGATGCTGAAGTCAGCCCCGAGTTTTTGGATGTCGAGGAGAAGGAGCTGTCCTTCAGTGAGCCGGTAGCCCTAAAAGGGGAAGCCTACCTTGCTCAGGACGAGCTTATCGTTAAAGTCAGCGCCACCACCCACGCGCAGATGCCCTGCCGGATCTGCAACGAATCTTGTGATGTCGAAGTCTCCATTAAGAACCACCTGCAGGTTTTTCCTGTTGGAGGGCTTAAGCGCGGATATATCGATTTACGGGAGATGCTCCGCGAGGCCCTGCTCCTTGAGCTGCCTCTTACCTCGGAATGTCGCGGCGGTTGCAGTGTTCGTGGGGAGATAGGCGACTACCTTCGGGAGGAACTCGAGGGTGGTGACGACAGTGAAACAGGGTTCCATCCTTTCGCAGATCTCGACCTTGGTGATCGTTGACTTTTCTCAAAAGAGCCAATCAGGTATGATAGGCGCACAGAATTTAGGAGTTTACGCATGGCAGTCCCCCGTAATCGTGTATCGAATGCACGCAAGAACAGCAGAAGAGCCCACCACGCTCAGAAGCCAAAGAATATCGTAGCATGTCCAAAGTGTAGTGTTGCCAAACTTCCTCACGCCGCCTGTTCCTCTTGTGGACATTACAAGGGCCGCAATCTCCTTGGCGAGAACGAGGAGTAGCCACTTTGGCACTCACACCTAAGACGAAAGGTCTGCGCTTAGGCGTAGACCTGATGGGAAGCGAAAGTTCCCCTAAGGTTTTTTTCTCTGCCCTTTCGCAGGCAACTCAAGAGCTTAGTGATGGCGACACCGTTGTCGCCTTCGCTACTGCTGAGGTTGCTGATCAGTTTCAAGGCAGCCCGGCATCTGAGGGCTGCGTGTCTCATCGCCTACAGTTTGAAGTATGTGAGCAGATCATCGAAATGGACGACTCTCCCCTTACGGCAGTGCGCCGTAAGCGCGAGTCATCGATGGTGCGTGGGATTACGCAATTACGTGATGCCGAGCTCGATGCCTTTATTTCTGCGGGTAACACTGGGGCTTTGATCGCCAGCGGAACTATCATGCTACCGATGCTGCCAGGGGTAGAGCGCCCTGCGCTGATGGCACTGCTTCCCACCCGCCAGGGCTATGTGGCTGTTGTTGACGTGGGCGGAAACGTTTCGGTTAAGCCGCAGCATATGCTGCAGTTCGCCAAAATGGGTGCCGCCTACCTGCGTAGTCGGACGGCGGGGCGGCCGCCAAGGATTGGACTACTGAACATTGGTGAAGAGTCCAAAAAGGGCACTCCCGAGGCGCAGCAAGCCTATGAGGTCCTCGAAGAAGCATGCCGAAATACAAGCGCCGACGATAGGCACGCCATGGAGTTCATGGGCAACGTCGAAGGGCGTGAAGTCTTTCAAGGCAAAGTCGATGTCCTCGTTACCGACGGCTTTACTGGCAATATCTTCCTCAAAACATCCGAGGGAGTCTCGCATTTCATTTTGGACTACCTCCAAGATGCCTTTGCTGAAGACCCCGATCATAGACTCGATAACGTCATCAAGACCCTGCAGGGGATCGTCGACTACGACGAATACCCCGGCGCGATCGTGAGCGGAGTTGACCGCATCCTTATCAAATGCCACGGATGCTCCTCTGCACGCGCTATCCGCAAGGGAATCCTTGGAGCTCGCGACCTGCTACAGCGACAATGGCTCGCTGCTATGAAAGAGCAATTAACGTAGTTAGTTAATAATTAGTTGATTTTTTACTTTTAATTGTTTATAATGTGCATGTATTTAAACAATTATATCAACTCTCCCCTGTGTTCGGAGGATGTTAATGAATCCTATGCTTCAATCCCTAGTATTGCTCCCAGCACATACAAATTCGCTTCTTGCACCCGTTACTCACGGCGTATGGAACACAGAAGAGATAGACAAGCAAGGTGGTACAGTTCCCCCGATGTGGAACGCTCCTTGGGTGAACGCTCCATTTCATCCTCCAAAATCGTTTCGTGCTGGATTTATTCAGGTCCGCGCGGAAGCAGTGGAAATTTTTAGGAGTGTTCAGAGTCGTAAAGGGATAGAAAGGCAAGATCTTGAAGAGCGCGTTCTTCCACGTATCGCGCATACGATCAAGTTTTGGACGAATATGCTGGATCGTGCAGAAAAGCATGAGGGGACACGAAAAGCTTATGAGCAAGGCTTTGACCTAGGCGCACCCGACACTCATAATGACGGGAAAGATCGCGGGCGTATAAACGGACTGCAGTTTTTCCATC
>JAJFMA010000102.1 GCA_021772415.1 Chlamydiota bacterium | reverse complement strand
GTGCTCTTCAACGTAGCGACCTGTCGCAGACGGCACGATGGCGCTAAGTGGTTCAGATGCTTTGAATTCTTCCTCGATGTTGATACCAAGACTTTCATCAAAGATGATAAGTGTCGTGCCATCGTAGCTATACGTAGGTTGTTGCATCTTCAGTTCCTGGACACTGTTGGGGAGTTTTGCACTTCTTCCATGAGTGTACGATTAACACGCGCGGTCTCCTTTAGAAAGGCGAAGCGCCTTGTCTCCAATACTGCCTGCGCCCCGATGCGTTGGGTAGGTGACATTGCGTTGGTCTTAATATCTCGTAATTCCTTGTTGTATCTGCGTACAAAAACTTGGTTAAACATATCTAGAACATAGAGGTAGGCAGGCTCCTCCTCGAGCTCAACTTCTGCCAAAGCCATCGCTCCTGTAGGTACTGTGAGAGTAGCATCTGGAAATCTGTTTGCTTGGTCGGCTATGCCACGCCACTCTTCGATCATCACATCGAAGCAGCGTATGCAGCGTTGCAAGCCCTCGTAGAGATCCGTCCAGGCGTGATCTAAAACGGCAGAAGCATCCCCACAGACGTGCGCTGCCTCTAGTGCTCTCCAGATCATTCCATCAAGGTCACGTTGAGAAGTAAAGGATGCGTTGATCACTTCATCAAACGCTCTATTTTCGATACCTGCAGCTCCAAGGCCTCCTTCAGTAGCATTAATATAGGTGACTTCGGGGTGCTTGCTTGCAAAATCTGACAACCACTGCGACTCGGCTATCCACTTCCATAGTGTGTATATCGGGTTAGCATAAATATCAGTGCGCAGCACTGCAGCTTTGTCCACACCGGTGTTTTCCAATATTTGCCTTTCATCGACGGCAGATTTGTGAACAACACCAGGAGCATAGGCCTTCATTCCGGTGTAGGCGAGGTCGAGACCAACAAACACGATGGGACTGCAGCCCAAGGCGTGAGCTATGGAGACAAGAAAATTAATGACGTTATGCCCCTCGTCGAGCTCATCGTCCTCGGGCACATCGATATCTAGGGCAGCTTCAAAGTATGCTGCGGTATCATAGCCCCCTCCTCCAGGGAGATAAATGCGAGGGCCATGGATGCTACGAAACGCATGGCGATGCATGCGTTGGCGATAGAAGAAGGGCACATCAAAGGCGGAATTTGTCATCAGGCGATGATACTGAGGGCTATTGGGGTCCACACCCGCAGCAAAATGGGGTATTATCCCCTGTTGATTTAAGGCATTAACAGCCGATCCCCCGGCAAAGATTAGGGCGTTGCCATTTAAATTCGCCATGCTTTCGAATGCTTTATCGAGCGAAGGCCCTGCCCCACAGATTACTGCTGGAACGCCCTCGAATTGCTTAAACAGCTTAGTTCCCACATAAGCTTCAGGCAGGGCGCTGAGGTTATGATAGAAGTTGCGGTAGTATGAGACCCCATGATCGATATATTCGTCAATGGCCTCATCTGCGCGATGATGGTCGAAGGCGAGCTTGTCTTCGAGTTCACGAGTTAAAGTCCCCATCGTATTTCGGTAGCTCGATAGCGCGCTAAATTTTCTCGTAGTGAGAAGAAAGTCCCAGCATAACCAGTCTTTAAGCTCCTTGTCGTTGAGGATGTCTTCAGAGTAGCGAACGGACACTTGCGGGTCATTGAGTAGCTTTGAAGCGGATTTTGTATATAAAAAAGCAAACAGTACTGAAAGTGTGTTTTCTAAAAACACTAACCTTCGCGATGCATCGGCATGCAGCCATTGTCGTGCTGCACTGTAGTAGTACCCGAGTCCCACTCCAAAGACGTATAGAACGTTAACGTCGCTGAGATCTAAGCTTGCAAACCAGCTTTGGGCCTCCTGACGGGCTCCTGAAGTCGCATGAAGGGGGATTGAGCTCCCGTTGACAGTAAGCTCAAGGTTCAGCTCACCAACATCGGTCCGTGCCTCTGAAATATCTTCGGGATCATGGTAAGGCAGCAGATACGCCACTTTAGGTTGAAATTGGGCAAACCGTTCCACATTGGATTCGAACAAAGGCTCAGATGACATCGCAACGGTCCCTAGTTCTACATTGGCATCCAAGTACGTTTTCCGCCCACGCGACGAAACTTCTTTTTGCGTGCCTGTCCTGTGGCTTTTTTGCCTTTGCCTAGATCGATGTCACCACGCCTTTTAGCAGCTTCGATGATGAAGCCTAACTTAGCGTACTTTTGGCGTGCCTCAGAAAGAAGACTTGAAGATCGCTTCAGCGTGCGCGCGTCGCCGTCGCTCAGATGCTTGGGACCTTCGCGCATAACGCGTTGCGACTCTTGCTCCGAGACGCCTAGTTCTTTAAGTAGGCGCTCGCTTAATTGGGTAAACTCAGATACGACCCTCTCGAGCTCATCGACTTGCTTGTTGATATCTTTGGGCAGAGGCTTGTCGGGAAGTTTACCATCACGCGTGAGGCGCAAGACCTCTTCCAAGTGATCAAGAACCATATCCAGAGCTGTCTTTCTCGTTGTCATAATTGGCACCACATAAAAAAGGCTCTATTACAATTATATTTTAACATATAAGCTACTAACGTTCAAATCACCTACATTTTTTAAGTATTTATCTGGGACAAAACCGTATATTTCCACGGGAGGGGTACAAAAAATAGAGAAATCTCAGGGGGTAGCTACCCCACTTAGGAGCCGCCCCCGTGAACATGTACGTCCGTTTTTGTTTGTTTTCCCCTGCCGGTGCCCGCTTCTAAAATTCGAAATACCATGTCCTCCATGGTTTTCCGAAACTCAGTCCACGAAGATCTAAAGATCTTAGAATCGCACGAATCGCAGGGTCCGGCCCCTTTCCCACGGCCCCTTTCCTAATTTCCCCACTTTGCTCCTTAGTGTCGCTAACTCCACTATCAAGTGCGTTTACTCTGTCGTGACACGTGCCCACGTCTTATGCTTACGATGAAGACAAGAAAACAAAAGTAAGAGGGGCTGGGTAAAAGGGGCGGGGCGTGCATATGTCCATAACTTGCTTTTCTGCTTAAGGCTTGTTCGACTTGCATGAAAAGAAACGCAAAGACGCTAAGTCACAGAGGCGCAAAGATAATTTTCCCACTTTGTGTTTACTCTATCGTGACGCATACCCACGCCTTATGCCTTACGATAAAAGGGGCTGGGTCTCACGTTGTTACGATACGTTAAAAGGAGTGTTTCGGATATACCGTCTGAACCCGTCGTACTCCCAGTGCATTTTCTTCCTCTCACCCGAGCTCGAGCTGGCATGCATAGGTAGCGTATTTTTTTGGTTAGGAGGTACAATACGCCCTGAATCTGAGATCTTTGAGGAGCCTATGCGCA
>JAJFMA010000101.1 GCA_021772415.1 Chlamydiota bacterium | reverse complement strand
ATGCAACGGAGTCGAAGACCCCTCTATCCCTAATGGGGGAAAAGGAAAGGTATTGTCGTAGACAGGGTCCGAACGTAGAAAGGCGTCGTCATCATCATCGACCAGCTCCGAGATAAACACAGCGAAGGCGTCATCATCATCATCGACCGGACCATCTTCGACCAGCCCCAAGCCAAACGCATGTGCGAAGGGATTGAAGTCGTCAGGCAGACCCGATACCGGTGACGGAAACGTTGGAAGAGGCTTCCGTTTTATTGGTGTCGACGGCGACAGGAAGGGATTGGCAGAGAGAGGAAGAGGAACAGGGGAAACAAACATCGTGTCACGTAATGTCTAAAGTGTCCATAGGCAGGTTACAACCGAGCCCATTATAGCATTACCTATGATAAATTTCAAGTAGCCTGACCTATAAGGTCAGGCGTGTCTCACTCACCTGACATATCAAGATTTTAGTATGTTATGTTAAAAATTTAGGCTGACTCACCCGTGTCCTCTTTGAAAAGAGATCGCGGCCTATAGCTGCCTCGCTTTTTAACTTCCCTCTGAGGCAAAAAGCGCGCTCCCCCTGGCGCGGATGACGACGAAGAGCCTCCATTCACCGGAGAGAGGTTGGGATCGAAGATCTCTCCTGTGGGCACATGACCGGGCGACAGTCTCACTTCAGTTCGAACGTTGTAGCCACCGTCTTGTCGATGTGCGCCTTTGGCGTGCATAAAGAAGGCTTCCCATTCCAGGAGCTGCTGCGGCGATACCGTCGCCAACACACCGAAGTGTACTTCTAACTCGTCCTCTTCGGAGCTGTTAACGGCCTGAGGTAAAGCAGATCTGCTGCTATTTCCATTTCCGTTGAAGCTGTTGATATATGCGTTCACTCGCTGAATCACTGGGCGGCTCGTTTGCCCCACTAGACGCTTAACAGTGCCGTCTTTCGCTACTGTCTTCCACACGTAGATGACTCTTTTGCTCTGTGCCAGACGAGGGCTGAGCTCAATTTCAAATTTCCCTTCCCAGTCCTTGCGTACCTTCGTGTATTTTTTTGGGGTGTGCTCAAGAGGATGTGTTATCGGCTCCATGCCGTCATGGTTTAAGGGGCTTGCGGGCGCAGTGAGCTTTTTAGGGAGCCTGCCACCACCGCCGTCTTTGAGAGGACTGCCGAAATGATAATCTGTGCTATCGGGTTCAGGGAGGGCTCCCTCGCCTCTATTGCCATTATGGCCATTTCTAAAGGTGTCTTTAGCGACGACAAACGCCGTCTCATTTTGCTTTGAGGATACATGGCTAGAGCAAATGTGTAGAATTCCCACAAAGACGCTCTGTCCACTCTTCCATGCTTGCGCTAATGAGCGTTGGCTCGCGTCGCCATCGTCGCGGTTAAAATAACCCATGTATTCTCTAACTCGACGCGCGATGTCGTTGGTCCTACCGATATACGCCCTGCCATCCGAAGACATCCACATGTAGATGAGAGGTCCAAGGTTCTTCCATTTCTTAGGACATTTCAGACCTGCTTTTCCCGTCCTGGGATTGCGTACAACTTCGATGAAGCTGATAGGCATATGGGTAGCGGGGTCAGCAACAGGCGTGCGTTTAGGCGTTAGCACTGAGCTGGGGGAAAACACAGGAATGTTTGTTCCGTCTTTCAAGACTTTAGTAACAACCCGCCGTTTCTCCTCTTGCTGTTCCATTGGACTATCAGCAGTTTTACGTTTACCGCCTGTCAGACCACCATTCGCCAAGAAATTCTCTTCATCGTTGTCGTCGGGCTGAGCGGTGAAGTTCGGCTTTGGTAGTGTATCCAGCGGAGAAGGTTCGTAGCATGGAGTGCTAAAAGGAGAGTCTAGGCAGGTAGAAGTAGTAAGCATAGCTATTATTTTGTTAGTAGATGGTAAGGTTATATTACCACAAATACTAATAAAATAGAATTGTAAATAAACATTAGTATCATTATTTTATTTAATTAACTACTATAAATATTTAATTAGGAAGGTTCTCTTAGCGGCGAAGCTCCGCTATCTTTATAGCCTCGCCTGTAAGGCTAGGTAATGTGTAGTGACTATTGAGCTCTGAGCCGGGTGTAAAGTAGTGTGGAAAGTGAGCTTTATAGTGGTCCATTCGTGGTGCAGACAAATCCGTTCGGCGGCCTGAAAGGCCAGCAAGATGTATAGCCCCGGGCGTAGCCCGGGGCTAATGGCGTCAACTTAAGGGCAACTAATTGATTGTTAGACCTCTTTGGAGGTGGGGTCAGGCCTGACAAAGTGACTCTTCGTAACATCTATTCCGTATTGCTTTATCTAACCTAGACACCAGCTTGTCGACCATACACGTGAAGCGTCACTTGGACAGGCCAGACCCCTATCGCTGACCTATTCCACATCACATAACGTTAGTGAGTTGCCCTTAAGTTGACGCCATTGAGCGCGGGGTAAAGGTCAAAATACATTTTGAGCGCTGTAAGTGCGACACATCCATGCGAAACATGTGTCGCACCTGCAGCGCTCCGGAGCTTGATTTGCCTACCTGGGGCTACGCCCCAGGCTACACAGGTTACAGCCCTTCGGGCCTCAAAAAGGAGTCTTGCGCTTATTTCTTTACACTCTCATCGCGGCGGCTTGTGGCCCCGTTGGGCCTCATGAAAACGTATATGTACTTGGAGCGCCTGCTGGTTTTTCTGACACTGTTTGCAGGGCTTAATATCCCTATTACCGTAGCCCCACGTTAGTGGTCGTCGGGGTAGAATGGCTCGATATGGACGGTGACATCGCGAACTTGAGGCCAGTCACGCTGGATTTCAGCCCGCACTTGCTGGCTGATGCGGTGTGCTTTATCGACAGATAGTTTGGGATCGACCTCGACGTCGATGTCGACGTGAGCGTCGGGGCCGTAGCGTTGGATACGGATCTTCTCTGTCTCCAGGACACCTGGAACGCGCATGGCGGCATTACACACACGTGCAAACACAGGTTCCTCAGGAGTGCGGTCCATGATTTGGTGCATATTTTCCTGCACAGCCCTGATCCCCACAACAGCCATCATTGTGGCTATGGCCATAGCGCCCATATGGTCGAAGCTTACGCTCCACTCAGGTGCAAAGACCCCTGCGCCGAGAGCGAGAGTTGCGAGGGCACTGCTGAGCGCGTCGATGCGGTAGTGCCATGCCTCCGTTTCTAGTGCCGGGCTTTTTTCGCGTCGCGCCGCTTTTCGTGTTGTGCGGAAAGCGACTTCAAGGACGATGGCGCAGACCAGGGATATCATCCAAGCGCGAGGATCCATGCTTGAGGTGATATGGTGGCCAGCGACCAAAGAGTGACCCTGCTGGATGAATAACCCAGCTCCTACAAGAGCTAGTAGTAGGCCGAGCTGGAGACCTCCCAAAGGCTCATAGCGCCCATGTCCAAAGGGGTGATTGTGGTCAGGAGGCCGCGCTGCTGCGCGGATACAAAGCATAAGGAAGAGTGTCGAGCCAATATCCATTAGGCTAGATAAGGCATCGAGAAGCAGCGCAGAGCTGTCAAATGCTAAAAAACCGAGAAGCTCTGCGGCGACAACAACACCCCGGAAAATCACTCCACGGCGTGTCGCTCCCATCAGACGTGCTCGCCTATGGCGGCGACGCCTATCGACCTCTTGTCCTGGATGAACAGGATCTGGAAAACGCTCGGAGCTCATACCGTACCGAAGTAGCGGTCCCCAAAATCCCCTAGTCCGGGGTCGATGAATTTATTCGGGTTTAACCCCGGATCGTGCGTCCCCCCAATAATGCGCACATTGGGGTATACGTCACGGATACGCGCAAGGCCTTCTGGAGCGGTGATGACGCAGACAAAGACGATCTGTTCTTGGGTAGCGCCCGCCTCAATAAGGATTTTAATGGCTTCGGCGGCACTGCCACCCGTGGCGATCATAGGGTCTAAGAGAATCACGCTGTCAGCTACGCCAATACTTGGCACATTGCGGTAGTAGATGTCGGCGATAGCCGTCGCTTCGTCACGCTTGAGGCCTACCATCCCTACGGTAGCATCATCAAAGTAGTCCAGGAAGGAGTCCAGCAGCGCGAGGCCCGAGCGCAGGATAGGAACTAGGATCAGCTTGCCCACACGGGAGGCGCCTTCCGCAGGGACGTTGAGTGGAGTCACAACAGTCTCCGCCTCATATCTGAGATGCTCCGCCGCCTCAGCAGCAAGCAAGGTTCCGAGGCGCCGCGCCGTCCGACGAAACTCTGTGGTACCCACCTCTCGGTCGCGTAAGCGTGTGACTAAACTGTCTTTTAGCGTCTCGGTCATCGTCTCCATCCCTATCTCACAACTCCTTGACAGCCTCCAACACCGCTTCGACATAGCCGTGGAAGTCATCCTTTAAATCGTCTTCTGTTAAATCATAGCGAATATCCGGCGTCACCCCAAGGTTTTCAATGGGGTTTTTGTCTATACGCTCCGCCAAGGATGCCGTAAAATTGATTTCTGCGACACCAAAGATATTTTGAAAGCTACAGCCGTCCACATAGCCCCCAGCTCCCGCAGTCTTCGACCCAAAAATCGTTAACGTACGGTTGTCTTGGAAAATCGCTGGAAGAAAGTCCCCTCCGGAAAAACAGAGATGATTCACCAACAACAGAATTGGCTTGCTATAACGCACTCCCGGGTGTGGGTTGATGCAGTCCACACCATACAAGTAATACGGGCGGGTCAGAGTGCGCCCATCATTCCACTCCTCCATGATGAAACGGAAGAAGTTCAGCATAAACTGAGACGTCTGATAAGTGATCGGATACCCTTCCATCGTGTCCCCTAGGACAAGCCGAGCGTCGCTGTCGGAGCGGATACATTCGAAGACACGCTCGTATTCTAGGGCGAAGGCAACATCTTCTTGGGTTAGCGTCGTGCGGTGCTTGGGAGTATATAGCGGCTGCTGAGTAAGCAGTGATGCTAGTGCATACATGTAGAAGACCGAGCCGCCGGGGTTGTTCACTTGATCGAGAACGAGGGCTTCGCTGTTTTCTTCAAGGTAGGCGATGGTACGAGCAAACGCCTGCACCTCGAGGGCACCGCCGTGGTAGTGGGGAATACGCACATAGCCGATAAGGCGTCCGTCGGGAGCCTCAAAGAGGTAGGCGTGGAAGGGATCGGAAGGGTCCGACTCCCAGCGCTTGGGTCCTAAATCCGGAATGAAGCTACGTCGCGCGCCAATGTCGTTGGGATCTTCACAGGCGCAGTTGGGGTAAGACTTGTTGAGAGTCTCTAAGTGGGGAACATGGAGCTTTTTCTTGAAGAAGCTATGGTCCGCAAGAGCTGTCGACGCTGGAACAACATCTGGAGTCAGCGACTTGATAGGAGTGTCTTTAATTCTCTCTGGGCTGTAGTCCCAGATAATCTGATACGACGATAGCTTATTCGTCTCACCGCTGGCGACAGTGATTGTCACTGGGCCTCGAGGGACAATCAGTCCCGCGGCTCCACTGCGTCTGGTCAAGTAGATCTCCGCCAAAGCCTGGTCAGTGAGAGGGCTAGCATCGCCGACCTCGCGCGCCTTGAGCTCTTGGATGACTTCGTTTGTGGGGCGACCATCAAATTTCACGAGTTCGTCGCCAACCTTAAAGGGAAAGGAGCGTGCAGGCAGGCGGGCACGGTCAATAAATGTAATGAAGTACTTGCCGTCGGCACCGCAAACACGGAAAGGGAGCGCCGCCCATTCCGTCGACCAGAAGTGCACCCCTACGTGGTAGTCCTTAGTCGAAAGGATGAATTCGCGCACCGCATGCTGATAGCTCTTTATGGACACTTCATCGCTATAGCGCACAAAGTCTTTGGCACGTTCAATCTCTGTTTCCAGGTCCCAGCCCGAATAGCGCCTCTTCCATTCCGCTGGAGCGTATTTGACTTCGAACGTATTACGAATGAAGTCTAAGTCGCGAAGCATGCGCTCTTTTATAGTCTCAGTCGACACCCCACCCAATACTAACGCAGGACACGCTAGCAAGCTCAGACATAAGGATTTAATACCCATGTACTCTCTCCGTAAAATCCGGCCCACCGGGCCATGTTAGAACCGTAAAGTCGTCTCGTCGCTTCTGCGCTGGGATATGGCCCCCAAGAATAGTAAAAAAGAAATTACTTTGGAAGCATTCGAACAAGCGTGGCGACCCAATAGTATATTCTTGCTCCAAGCTTTAGGTCACGGAAAAGAGGTCGGACTTCTGAATAAATAGCCAAAAGCTCCCCTCCCGAAGCCCGTTGGGCTGACAAGATGTATAGCCTAGGGCGTAGCCCGTGGTAGGTGTAGAAGAAGATTTTGAGCCCTGCAGAGAGTGTAAAGAAATCCCGAGATCGATTGAGCAATCGTTGATTTTTCATGAGACCCGAAGGGGCGACTCATTGTAGCCCCACCCGGAAGGGTGGGGTGAAGCATAGAAAATTCCGGAGGCCTGTAAGGCCGACTCATGGCTCACAGATACTCATGAAGCGCTTATGGAGTCACGAGTCGGCCTTACAGGCCTCAGATTTCTTTTGAATCTTACCCCACCCTCCCGGGTGGGGCTACAATGAGTCGTCCCTTCGGGCCTTATGAATAATTTATCGTGATTTATATCCTTGTGCTATTTCTTTACCTTCTCGGAAGGGCGGCAGATGAACGCGTGCATATGTCGCCCCTATAGGGCTCAGAACCTGTTTTTACCTTCACCCCGGGCTGCGCCCGGGGCTATACATCTTGCTGGCCTTTCAGGCCGCCGGAAAATGTGCGAGCTCATGTGGGCTAATGGTCATTTCATCATCACCACCCATTTGTTGACACCTTCGCAAGGGCGGCATCTATTTCGTGCGCTTGGGTTTCATAGAAGTGTGTTGCTATTGATCTAAGCGAGCGCTTTAGCTGCTTTTCTCGCAGGAGCGCAAAGCAGATAGAACAAAGCCCCAGCTAACAACCCAATAGCTCCATATGCAATGAAGGGTGTGGCTACAGTTACAAGAGCCAAGGGGCCGGCGCTGATGGAAGTTAGCGCTTCAGCACCTACGCGTAGACCTTGATTATTTCCCATAACCTGTCCTTGCTCATGTGGGAGAGCGCTTTGTGATATCAATGTCGTTAGACTCGTCATTGCTACAGCTAGACAAAAGGCTGCGGGAAAGAGTGTGATCCAAAAGGCATGAGGCGACGTTGGAATGACAATAGCAATTGTGAACAGACCCATTAGTACTGATGAGTACGTGCACAGCTGTAGCATAGAGAAATGCTTTGCTAGGTGCGGGATAGCCCAGCTGTTAGCGATAACCAGCGGGACTGTGATGTAAGCGACCATCATGGAGATCGTGGTAGCGTCTATGTCGAATGCTTCGATGGCATAGATGGGAAATGCGCGGAAATAACCGTAGGCAGCAAGGAAAGCGATGAAATTGCTCCAGTACAGTGGCCGTAGCCGCTTGTTTGTGACGACAGTTTTTAGATTCGTCAACGCCTTCAGTGGCTCGAGTTTAGCGTCAGGACCCCTTTGTCGCGTTTCATGGAACCTCCAAGCCGTCCAGACCAAAGCGAGACCAAGAAGCGGAATGAGCATCCAAAAAGGTGTGCTGGGGCTAAACCAGCTAACGAGCGTGTTATTGGAGAGGACTCCTCCTGCTACAGGCCCCACCACCCATGCTAAGCTCGCTGCTGTGCTGATGGCTCCAAAGTGCTTGCTGCGCGCTTCGTGGGCAACGACGTCGCCGATAGCACTTTGTGCCACGGCGATGTTGCCTTCGAAAAATCCAGCTAAAAATAAACTGCCCAAAAGCAGATAAAAACTATGTAGGGTCAATGATGTTGCAACGGCTGTATAGGTGAGCACTGCCAGTGTTAACGACGAGAGAAGTAGCTTTTTACGTCCAAAGTAATCGGAGAGAGCGCCGAGTATCGGAGCACCCAAAAACTGCCCTGCCGGATACATGAAGAGGGTTACGGATAAAGCAAGAGTGCGCACTTCTAGCGACGTTCCATGAGGAAGAAGGGTGCTGTCTCCTCCGAGCAGCAAGACCGTAAATAGAACATACGACATGCTATAGCCGACCTCGGCTAAGAAAATGATCAGATAGAGTGGCATGAACGTAGGGGCTTTCTGTGACATGGGCGTCTCCTTCTTGTGATCTAAGGATAGCATAATTTGGGTAATAAAAACAGTAAAATCTGTGAATATTGCCAAAAACAAGGCCTCGTGCTAGAGTTTACCTAGGTAAAGACGAGGTATGCGCGATGAGTGAAGTCCCCGACACAACACGAGATAAGATTTTACACCTGCTTCGCATAGAAGGCCCGCAGAGCTTGGAAACTTTGTCACAGGCGCTAGGTGTTACGGTGTCAGCTACACGGCAGCAGATGGCGATTCTGCAAAGCGAGGGCATTGTGGTGACATCTTCGGTACGCAAGGGGCCAGGGAGACCGAAGCACCTGTACACGTTGACGGATAAAGCGGAATCGCACTTTACCAAACGCTATGCTGATGTTGCGCTGTCATTCATCGATACAGTGGTGGAGCTTGAGGGAGAAAAAAAGCTCATTGAAGTACTTACAAAGAGACGTAAGACGACAGAGGAGCATTATCTTCGGGAGACCAAGGGGTTATCGTGTTCTGCAAAGTTCAAGCGTATTGGTGAGCTACAAGATAGCAAAGGGTACATGGCTGAGACCGATCGCGACGGAGATACGTTGGTACTGCGCGAGCACAACTGTCCATTCATTGACGTAGCTAGGAAATATCCGCAGTTTTGTGAGTCTGAGCGTCGCTTGTATGAGAAAGTTCTAAAGAAAAAGGTCCGCCTCAAGGACTGTAGAGCCCGTGGGGCGGACGTGTGTGTCTTCTGCACCGACGCAGATTAGTGTCTTACGGTGCTAGGATAGGTATTGGCCGAGCACTACCCTCCTCATTTTGTTCTTCAAGCCATGGTGACAGAACCCAGGCTACGCCATCGATCATGGAGTGCATCACTGAGCGTGTGGTCTCATTGGACAAATCCAGCGAGTCCATTAGCCACGAGAACCCAGAGATAAAGGGTCGTAGAACCGTACGTGTCACAGGCATGTCCTGCAGCTCATGAGCCCAGCGAGGTCCCCAGTAGTAGTAGGCTGATGCCAGACTGCGACCGGCAGCACTCGTCATGAGAATCTGGTCGCGGAACTCACGCAGAGGTTCCAGTTCAGGAGCATCCCAAGACTGGTATACCGCGGTGGCAATGAAGCAGCCATAAAAGTCTGCAAGGTTATAGAGCATGTCGATAGCTCGCTGCTCACGGTCATCGGACCAGCCCTCTTGTATGTCGCCGCCTGCCAAGCCGGCATCGCCTTGATCGGTTGCTTGAATACCGGAGAATGCGCCGTCTTCGCCTACTTTTTGTATATTGGCTTCTACATCTGACTCAGGGTGGGCCTTCTTTATTTCGTCTAGTGTGCCGTAGGTCCCCATAGATTCGAAAAGATAGGCGCCTTCAATGGTTTTGCTTTCCATTCCGCCGTCACCGCCGTCTGTTCCTTCAATAGGTCTGGCAACGACCATGCTACCGCTCATTGAAAAGCGCTTTCCTTTGTCAAATTTTTTGGGATTGTTGAGCGAGTTCTTCCAATCTTCGGAGAGGTGAAAAAACCATGGATCGTCTACAGGGGTCCATTTGATTTCTTTTTTTCCTTCCTTGGCTTCTAGGAGGTATACCGAGTACTTCTCGCCCTCTCCAAGCGGCTCAACTGGCTCAGGTATATACCATTTGGCAGCGACGAAGAAACCGCCTTGCGGGACTCCTCCACCGGCAGTACCGTCGTCCATCGCCACTTCGTACACTTTGGCGTGTATTTGCCCTCTGTTTTCTCGGTAGTCCGTATCAAAGACCCACAGTGTGAGCTTGTTGTCGTTGATGACGAACGGAGGCGTCTCATAGGTGTGGCTGGGGTTGTAGTTTTCGGGAGTGCCCTCCGAAACGAACGGGTGCTCGCTTTTGTTGGCGATAACCTTGAACACTGGGATGTAGGTGGGGGGTGGTTTGACAGCGTTAAACTCGTAGGCGGCATCATAGTCCAGATCTTCACCATTTTTCCAATAGTTGCCAAACCACATGGTTCCGCTTACTGCGACTTTATAGACTTTCCCGGGCTGAATTCCCGGAACATTGACCTTAGAGCCGTTGCTACTTACATCGCCTTCCCAGATGAGGGTGTCGGCATTGAGTCCGATACAGGCAGTAAGCGATAGCCAGAGTGAAAAAAGAATATATTTTGTTAATTTCATAGCTCCCCTCTTCTTTTTGATTACTAATCTATTACGTCTATTTATTATTTTAAACTTGTATGTATTTGAAGTTCAATAGTTTATTTAATTAAATGAGCTAGGGTCAAGGTGTTGGAAAAAGAGAAGGAACCATGGAGGTCATGGAGGTAGGAAGGAGGTCATGGAGAGGACTCTCTCAAAATCCGTTTTTACTTTTTTCTCTTTCTCTGCGCTTTTGTCGGAAACGGAAAGGCTAGGTTGAGGGAGGGAAAAGGCCGAGCGCGGAGGGCTCCGCGCTCGTAGAGGGGCTTAGCCGAGCAGTTCGACGAGCTGGCCTTTGTTGCCATCGGTGTCAACGAAGAGTTGGAGTTTGACGACCGTGGGGATTTCCATGATCTCGTCTACCATTTCAACACCTTTCTTCTCCATTTCACTTTTGGCTCTTTCAATGTCCTCGACGGTGAAGGTGACGACGGCATTGGAGCCTGGGCCGACGGGGGAGAAATCGTTGTTTTGTGCGATGCCGAGCCTGGAGCCGCCACCAGTGGCTTGGAGTTCAGCCCATCCGAATGTTTCGTTCATTTCCTTGAGTTCAAGGCCGAGGACTTCCGTGTAAAATTTCACGGCTTTTGTCAGGTCTTTGACGACGACCCAGGATAGATCGATACTTTTTGTTGTCATGTGTTGTCTCCCACGGAGTTGAAATTAGTGAAATGGCTCTCATTGTAGGGTAAAGGTGAAGGTTTGACAATCCTCGAATGCTTTTTACGTAACCCTCACATTGCCAATGTTTTACTTGTGTAAAATTCTTTTTTGAACTATAATATAGGGGATTTAAAAAATAGAGGTGTGGATGGACGCGATTCCCCCGGTAGATGTGATTATGGCAGGGATGCTGCTTGAGGGTGAGGGCGCCGTGCCTGATCAGGCCGGTAGTTCCGGGCAAGCTGCTACGTCCAAAAGTTCGGGGGATGGAGAGGTCTGGATTGCGATGATCCAAGAAACGTTGGCTAAGCTTCCTCCGAAGAAGATGCCTCAGCAAATGCCCATGCGCAAGAAAGTCCGTGCGCAGCCAACTAAAAATCAAAAAAGTAATCACGCACCTACTGCGCAGCAGGGAACCCAGCCGTCTTCTAGCCAAGTGATTAGCAAGCTACAGCGTGCTGTGAATCAGATGCTGGGCAAATCAGAACAGGCACACAAAGGCAATGTACTACATCAAGGGCAAGCGCGTACTCCTACTGGCGACGCGGTAGCAAAGGGATTTTTTTCTTCTGGAGAAGCTGGAGGCGCACATGTGCGTATGCCGCAGTTAGATGCCAATACGGACCAAATGACTGGATGGCTTGCTGGCGGCCAAGCGGGTAAAGAGGCTATGAATGGTCAGGAACGCCCTCGGGAGCTGGCGAACCAGGAAGCGTCTTTTGGGCATAACGCACGTGACGTAGCGGACAATCAAGCCGATCGTTGGCGCCCTGGGCGTGAGCTCAGCGATGGCAAGCTGGCGCGGGAGCTGGAGCGTGCGGAACGTTCGGTGGAAAGAGAGAAAGTGCGCCCCAAAATCATTGAAGAGACCACGACACAGCTGCGTGAGGCGCCGCGGCCTCAAGAATTGCGGCAGCCGGAGAAGCTGCATCCTGACATGTTTTTGGGTTTAGGAGCCCTTTCAGGATCCGCGCATAAGCTCGCGGGAAATCCCCGTTTTCGTAGTTCGCGCTTGGTGCTGCTGGTTTCTGGAGAAGCCGAGCGAGTAGTGTTCAATCACCTTTTAAAGTTGCACGGACGCCTGCATCAGCAGGTCTTTGTGTGGACTTTGCGTGAAGGCGAGAGTTTTGGCGAAGCATGGACGTTCTTAGGTCGCCTAAAGATGCCACATGTCACTTTGACGGATTTTAACCTTGGCACCCGCGAAGGTGGCTGGGTGAAAATTAAATACCTCATTCGAACCCTAAGTATTGTTCCAGGGCGTCATAAGAACATTCTTTCTCATTTGAGAGACGAAGATATCGATGCGCTGCCCGACAGTGACAGTTCCAGCGTTCCTATGGAACCATGGATCCATCTGTTAGAGCGCTGTGGACTCTTTTTATCTGGGCCCATGAATTTTGATCTGCTGATGTTTCAAACCTTTCCAAAGGTTTATGGCTCGCTAGATAAGTCTTTGATGCCCTTCGATGATGCCTGTCAGTGGCTGCTACACAAGCGGCCCGATGAAATTGAGGCTTTGGGAGTGCATCGCACTATTCTGGAGCGTTTCTGCGCTGTCTTTAGTGCTGAGGATCGCGCTACCGTTCACCGGCGAGCGCTGGAAGAGCTGCTGTCGTTGGACCTTGTTCAAGAGCTCCCAGAGATGCTCATACGCCTTGTAGCAACAATTCGACGCCTTGTCGCCAGATCATATTAGAATTTCCTTAGACTATTTTAGCAAAAGATCTCTTCTTTGCGCCTTAGCGTCTTTGCTTCTTTGCGTTAAAGATCCGATGTAGCCATGCCTGAGGGTAGGACACGACAAGTGCTCAAGGCGTATTCCGTTCAAAAGTGATTCGTATGGACAGTCGAAGAATTTTAACGCAAAGGAGCAAAGACGCAGAGGCGCAAAGAGGAAAAGATAGGGGGCGCAATGTATAGTGGTCCCCAATGTCTAGACCAAAAGACTATAGGGTGTATTGTAGCTCAGGCCAGATGGCCTCTATTTTTTGAATGACGCTGTTAGGAGAGCGTTGTACTGTTGACCTTCAATTGTTTATGAGTTATTTTACGTGCTATGTTTTGTCGACTGAGCACTGTTTTTGTCCTTGTTTTTACCCTGTTCTCTACCTTAACGGAGAGGCTGATGCCTGCGGTGATTTACCAAGTTGAATCCCTTAACGTGCTCCAAGAGAGTGTTGACGCTGACACTCTCGTGGTCTTTGACGTTGACAATGTGTTGATC
The DNA here is from genome assembly GCA_021772415.1 of Chlamydiota bacterium. Classification (GTDB taxonomy): domain Bacteria; phylum Chlamydiota; class Chlamydiia; order Chlamydiales; family JAJFMA01; genus JAJFMA01. The sequence goes on along the minus strand of JAJFMA010000101.1, from coordinate 4,199 downwards.
GTACCTAGTGAGCCCGCCTTTCAGTTTCCTAATATATATCGCCATAAAGCGCTATTTAAGGAGATCGTGGCGACTCTAAGCCCCGAGGAATTTGACGCCCTATTGAATCTCACGGTTCTGAGATTTTCATCAGAGCTTTTGGACGGCGATACCCCGCGAATGATCTCTGGCTGGCAGCGGGAAGGGGTGAAAACCATCGCTCTTACAGCAGTGTGGAATGGCTTAGGCCCCGAAGGGCAGGACCTCGCTGAAAGGCGTCGCAAAATTCTTTATGAGTTCGGCATCGACTTTTCAGGAGCCTTTGCTGATCTTACTCATGTGTCATTTGAACACTATGAGCAGGATTTTGGGCCGGCCCCGTTGTTCTATGAAGGCATCCTTTTTTCTGGACGATTGGACGTTGACAAGGGACAGCTGCTCGTTGATTTCTTGCAGCAGATTCCGTACCTACCCAAGCGTGTCGTGTTTGTGGACGACTGGCGTAAAAATGTCGACAACATGGAAGCGGCGTTGCAAAAGGCGGGTATTGAGCATATCGGCTATCACTACACCGCAGCTTCAAGTCGTCCAGCTGAGTTGCTTTCCGAGGAGCAATTTAAGGAAGCTCTCGACCGGATTGTTGAAGAGGCGCGTCGCCTCGTTTCGACGCCTCAGTAGATTTGCGCTTTTGCCGCTTGCCAGGAGTGGTGGCCCTTGCTATAGTCCCATGGTTTTGTGGGATCACTATCTAAGAGGACACCTATGACCACCGCCACGCGCTCACCACTCATGTATGCTGTTGAAGGTAAGGGGAAGGCCGAAGCCAAACTCTTCGGATTTTATGACCGAGCCCGCGATGTGGACTGGAAATCTATCCTGAAATACGCAGACAAAAGCCTCGACATCATGGTGTTCTATTGGGGTACCTGGGTCGACACTTATGCCGAAGAGCTGACACAATTTCTTTCCAAGCCCGGAACTCGTTTGCGTTTAGTCATGTCTGACGCACGCAACCCCCTGATTTTGCGTGAGATGAAACGCCTATTTCCCGAACACAACGAGGCTGAAATCTTCGCTAGGGTCAAGGGCACTCAAGCGAAACTCAATGCCATCGCAGCGAAAGTCGGAGAGGGTGGCGGCAAGCTCGAACTTTTCCTAGTGCCTCGTATGCTGAGCTATCCTTGGCAGCGTATCGATGGTGAAGTTGTCATCTACTCGTTGTTTGAGATGTGCCGGCAAGGGCGAGTGGATTCGCCGGCCGTTGTAGGTAATCTTCTGGACTCTGAACCTCTGCGCCAGTTCTTTGACAAGGAGTGGGAAGGGGTACAGCGGGAATCTATCCGTATTGACCTCACCAAAGGGTGGTAGGGGCACCTTCACGGTGTCATCCTACTGTAGGAGCTACGATACCGAAGTAGGCCTGGGCGCGCAGTGGGGGCTTACCTCCAGATGTCAGCACCATGTTTTGGCATTGGCGGAAACACTCCAACCCTAAGTCTTTGACAATAGATACAGCATGCGGGTTGGCGCTAATGGTATCGACGCGGATCTTTGCGCCCTGATAGTAGCTTGCCACGCCTTCTAGCATCGCACGTGCTTGCGTGGGGTCGTGGTGCACCCAAGGACCGACTTTAATGAAACTATCGTGTCGATGGGTGATGAGGTAGCCGTTGAGCTGCTCTTCTTCTCTGTCCACCCAAATTTTAGCGTCGGGACCGTGGACTAAGTCACGGATGACTAGAGGGCGTGGGGCTCCGAAAATCTGTGTATCTAAGTTGATGATGGCGTCGATGTCTGCTTCAGTGCCATTGGGCTTCAGTACCGGTACTGCTGTTTTTGGTGTTCCCATGTATAAGTCGACGTCATGGGTGGCGACAAAGCCATAGGGGGCATACATCTTGCTGACATCTTCGTTGGCATCAAGATCGATGACGGAGACACCGCGTTTTTGAAGAGTGCGCATCAAGGTCTGAATGATTACCTTGGCCAGCCCACGGTGACGGTAATCGCGATGGGTGATGATATTTGCAAGGCGGCCTCGGGTATTTCCCCAGCTACAGCAGACGCCTACAGCAACGAGAGTGTTGCCGTCTTCGATTCCATAAGCGCCACCTTCTGACCAACGGATGAGATTTTCCCAGTCGCGTGCATTTTGCAACCAGCCCTCGGCTCTTGAAAGCTCCAGAGCCCTGTTGGCATCATCAGCTTCTAGTGTACGGATCTTCAACTCGCTAGCAATAGGGTGTGTGCCATTGGTCGTCATGGTGCCTCCAGGTTATCCTTGATAGGTTAAGTGGTGCAATTCAATTTTTCGCGACATGCTTTCGAGTGCCATCACGAGCGAGTTAGTGAGTGCGGAATTTTCGGTGTAGTCGGCAGGTACTAGGTTGGAGACGCGCTGCTGCTCGATAAAGCCCCAGGCACGTCCCCACTGCTCGCGGTCGTGCCTGTCGTAGACACCGATGGCGATACCTCCACCCTTGCGTACTAGTGAAAAGCAAGGAATGTCGGTATACCCGTCTCCAACAAAAATCATCTGGTTGACGGGGACACGAAGGTCGTGTTGGCTGATCTTGCGGTTGACGTCGAACGGACGTCCTTTTGATCGCTTGCCGTAGATGCCTTTGGAGATGTGAAAGATGTATCGAGTTTTATCGGTGAAGCTCACCACATTTTTCGGGAACTGGATGGTACCATCGCTCTTGTAGCTGAAGTCGCAAGCCCAGATATCTTCAAAATTCTTGGCGATAGAGGTATGGCGTAGTGTCGTAGCAATGCCGCTAGAGATTAGGTAGAATTCCAGCTGTAGCGACGGGTTGATCTCCTTCGCATAAGCGCGAAGACGGTCGAAGATGGATTCAACACCAGGGTAGTAGCTGAGCTGTGATGCCCACGCGACGAGCTTATCTCGGGTAATGGGCTCGATTTCCCCACTTTGGGACATCTCAATCATGCGATAGAGGTAGGCGGGGACGGGGTCCCATCCATCTTGAATGAGCTTATGGACGTCGTCGTTCCAGAATCGCTTGACGTCGACACCGACGGAGTTTAACAAGCTGCTAGTAGTATCTGGTGCTAGGGTGTCGTCGAAGTCAAAAATAAGGGCAACAGTGTTCGGCATGGCTCTATCCTATTTTTATAGAACAGAATCATACGCGCTAAGGGATCTTCTGTCTATGGGGCCTAGCCTATGTCGATCAGGTAGTACTTTTTGTGAAGGAGAACTTCTTTGACGTCGTTGATGTACTCAGTCACGTATTCGCAATGGGGGTCGTCGCTGACGGCGGGTGGAAGTTCTACGGACGCACTGCCTCCAAATAGGCGATTGCGCTCAACGACCAGCACCCGTCGGTCTTCCGATGAGCTGTCTGCGAGGGTTACGCGGAGGTTGCGTTGGACGGAAAACCACTGGAATGGATTCGAGTAGACAGTTAGGTCTTCTTGCGCTTTTTTACGGGCAGCTTTGAAGTTCTTCTGGGTGTGAATCTTGAATTCGGCCGGGGAAACACTCTTTCCAGTAGGCAAGCTATTAAATAGCTGCATCGCAATGCTTCCACCGATACTACGTGAGCCTTCAGGGCCGTATCCATGAAGAATGGTCGCTCCAAAGGTGCGCATGGCATCAGATTCAAAAGTTACTGTGCTGCCGACTGGGACATGTGCGGCATACACACCAGCGGTACAAACATCTGCGAAGGGGGCGGCGCTGAGTAAAGTTGAGATACGTGCATGTGTGTCGAAGTTCACGAGTGAGCCGGCAGCGATGACAATGACATCGGCTTCGTCAGGAGTACTTACATTTCCGTAGTGAATCAAGCCTGCGGGGTCGATTTTAATTTGATTTAAGTCTGTAAATTCCATTAGCAAGAGCTCTCTGATTTTAAACTAAACGTAACGAAACAATAATCATATTAAATTACGTTATTTAAGTCATTATAATTTTCATTTATTTTATAATTTACTATTACGCTGATGTTTGTGGGATAAGGTCCTGTTAGTTAGACTCTGTGGCTAACTTTTAGGAAAGGGGAGGACACGATGAGTACGGCGCAATCAGACAAGCATGTAGTTAGGCTTAAGCAGTGGCTATTTGAGAACGGCGTAGAAGGCGAGCATTTGTCTTTTGACGTTTCATGCCATTCTGTTGCTGATGCTGCTAAAGCAGTAGAGGCGCCACCCGAAGATTTCGTGAAAAATGTGTGTATGTTGGACGCTGATGG
>JAJFMA010000011.1 GCA_021772415.1 Chlamydiota bacterium | reverse complement strand
GGGCGACATATGCACGCGTTCATCTGCCGCCCTGCAGAGAGTGTAAAGAAATGTAACATTACCTTTTTTAGGCCCGAAGGGCTGTAACCTGTATAGCCTGGGGCGTAGCCCCAGGTAGGCTAATTAAGCTTTTGAGCGCTGTAAGTGCGACACATGTTTCGCATGGATATGTCGCACTTACAGCGCTCAGAGTGTATTTTGGACGTACCCAGGGCGCTGCCCTGGGCTATACAGGTTGCTGGCCTTTCAGGCCGCCGGAAAATGTGCGAGCTCATGTGGGCTATTGGTCATTTCATCACCACCAATTTCTTTACGCTCGTTCCTACTCCCATTCGATGGTGCCTGGGGGTTTTGAGGTTGTGTCGTAGACAACACGGTTGACGGCATCGACCTCGTTGACGATACGTGTGCTGATACGTCCCAGTACATCGTGGGGGAAGTCGAAGACCTCTGCGGTCATTCCATCCTGGCTAGTGACTGCGCGCAGAGCCACGACATAGCCGTAGGTGCGCTTGTCTCCCATTACACCAACTGTTTGGACGGGAAGAAGCACAGCGAACGCCTGCCATATGGCATTGTATAGCCCTGCGGCGTGAATCTCTTCGAGATAGATTTTGTCTGCTTGCTGCAGTGTGGCAACGCGCTCGGGTGTAACCTCGCCGAGGACGCGAATTCCCAGACCGGGTCCTGGGAATGGATGGCGCCATGCGAGAGCATGCGGCACACCCAAGGTTTCGGCAACGCGGCGCACCTCGTCCTTAAATAGCCCTGAGTTGGGTTCGACAATGAGTCCTGCTTCTCGTTTTGCACGAATAATCGGTGGGTTCACGTTGTGGTGACTTTTAATGACAGCAGCTTGCTTTCCGCAGCCGTGCCCCGACTCGATTAGATCGGTATAAAGAGTCCCTTGGCAGAAAAAGGTGTCCTTGGAGTCGCCGTGTAGTTTAGCCACTTCGCGTTCAAGGACTTTGATGAAGAGATCGCCGATGATTGTACGCTTCTTTTCCGGGTCCGCTATGCCTGTAAGCGCCGTCAAGAACTCCTCTTTGGCGTCCACACAGACGAGGTTATCCATACCATGACTAGTGAGAAGTTCGCGTACCTGCTCGGTTTCGCCTGCTCGCATCAGACCTGTGTCGATGTAGACAGGATAGACTGCTTCGGCGCCAAGAGCTTCGACACAAAGAAGTGTTGCTACGGTACTGTCGACCCCTCCACTGACTAAGCTAATGACGCGCCCAGTCCCCACCTGCTTGCGAATCTTTTCTTTAGCCTGAGTGATGTAGCAGCCGGCGTTCCAGTCGCGTTTACATGTGCATAGGTCAAGGAAGTTGGATAGGATTCTCTCGCCACTACATGTATGCGTCACTTCAGGATGAAACTGCAAGCCGTACTGTGGGCGCACTTTGTGTCGTATCGCTGCTACGGTGCCGTCACCACTTCGCGCTACGGTTTCCCATCCTTTCCCTAGTTCCGTTACACTATCGCCATGACTCATCCATACCTGTTCATCAGCCCTCAAATCGCGAAATAGGGGATCTTCTATCTGGAGGTCCACCGACTGGAGACCATATTCCCGAGTGTGCGTCGACGAGACTTTTCCTCCGGAGACCACGCTCAGCAGCTGCATCCCATAGCAGATTCCCAGTATAGGAATATGTGTTTCAGATTGGTGCACCGTGAGATGCTGTGCGTCAACATGTGCTTCTTGCGGACCACCAGAGAGAATGAGACCTTTAAGAGATCGACTATTCAGCACCTGCTCCACGTCATCGGGGCTATAGATCTCTGAGTAGACTCCTAGTTCCCGTAGCCTCCGTGCGATCAGCTGTGTGTATTGCGAGCCGAAGTCTATGATGCCTACTTTCTCTATATCTTCCATTCTACTACCTATCTATTAAGTGAAGTTCACGAAGAGCTTGGAGCTCGGACGCTCCTGTAGATTTGGTGGGGTATTTTCCGCTCAAGCACGCTGTACAGAGGTCGGGGACGCCTACAGCATCCTTAAATGTCTCGATATCGTTGTAAACCAGCGCATCGGCACCGATGGCCTCACAGATCTGCTGAGCGTTTCTTCCCGAGGCAATAAGCTGGTTAATTTGTGGGAAATCGATGCCATAGAAGCAAGGGTAGCGTATGGGCGGGAAGGTCGACGCGAAGGTCACCGACTTGGCTTTAGCCCGGCGCGCCAGCTGGGTAACACGCTTCGATACAGTACCTCGCACAACACTGTCGTCAACGAGGATGACATTTTTTCCTGCAAAGATTGAGTCCACGGTAGAGAGCTTCTGAGACACTGCCCTCTCACGGATGTGCTGTGTAGGCATAATGAACGTACGCCCGATGTGGTCCTTCTTCACTAACCCTTCCTCGTAGGGGAGGTTCAATGCCCGCGCCAGAGCGTTGGCAGCTGTACGCGCTGTCGAGGGCACGGGTATGACGACGTCCGCTTGGATATTAGCTTCCACAATTTTGCGCGCTAGTGCTTCTCCAAGACGTGTTCGGGCAGCATATACCTCCATGCCTTCAAAAGTCGTGTTTGTGCGGGCAAAGTAGGCGTATTCGAAACTGCAATGCCCGTGTGCACACTCCATGAGCTGCCGGCGGTGTAGTGTGCTATCGCTGTCGACAAAACACAACTCCCCCGGTTGCACCTCACCGGCCAGGGTGTAGCCCAAATGCGCCAATGCGTCGACTTCTGATGCAAACATATAGGCCTTCCGCTGAGGGTGCATCCCTATTAGCAGTGGACGTATCCCCCATGGATCGCGAAAGGCAAAGACTCCACTTGGGCTATGCAATCCCACGGCGGAATATGCGCCTGTGAGACGCTGCATCACCGCTTGGACGGCGGCACACAGGTTGTCGTATGTGGGGGCGTCCTTAGGTAGCGCGCTGGCGAGAACATTGAGAAGAACTTCGGCGTCACAGTCCGTTTCAAAAGTGAACCCTTGGTCTTCGAGCTCTTTGCGCACAGGGACATAGTTAACAAGATTCCCATTGTGCGCCACAGCAAGGCATCCGTCGCCATGCTTTTGCCATAGAGGTTGGATATCGCGCGTGCCGCCACTACCCGATGTTGTGTAGCGCACATGTCCAATTCCCCAGCGCTCGGTATCGGGCAGAGTCACCCCAGAGAAGACGCTCTTCACTAATCCGTGTCCCTTGTGAAACCACGCTTCATCGATCTCCGGGTCATAGGCAAAGACACCAGCGGCATCCTCTCCTCGGTGCTGTTGATGCATCAAGCCAAGACACAAACCGTCGGTGACAGGCTCGACATCAGCGATACCAATGATTCCACACATTTACCCAACCCTCATTAAATGTTTACAGCACCTCAGCGAGAGCGGCCATATCCACTCCAGCTTTAGGTAGAGCTACTGAATCCAGCAGCACCTTCCCGTCCCTAGACAACCCCAAGCGTCCGTTTGCCATTAGCTTTAGTGCCGCTACACACGCAGGCCAATCACTGAGTTCCTTCTGTCGTTCTTGATGCTTCTTTGCGCGCTCGGTGTCGACGGGTTCGCCTTCCTCGTAGCTCACCCAAGGACCGGATACGAGAAGCGGACCTGTGTCTATGCCGTCATCGACGAGTATTACCGATGAACGGGTCTGGCTCTCACCCGAAGTAAGAGCGTCATAGACGGCATGCGCCCCCACGTAGCGCCTTCGCCCGGTAGCATCGAGAGTCGTCAAGTCCGCCGGGTGCACATTGAGTACTTTGTTAGGAAAGGCTCTCAAGAAATCCGATGTCACCAAGCGCATATAGCCTGCTAGCAGGATGACGTCAGCTTGGAATCCATACCGAGCCCCGCACTCCATTAGCATGCGCACAATCTCAATGTCGTAAGCACGGCGCCCAACGGGATCTTTAATATCGTCGAAGCCTGCGTCACGAAGGAAGCGCTTCAAAGGAAGATGGAGGGCAGGAATTCCCCATTGTTTAGCGAGTTCCTGGCAGCGGCATTGCCGGTCACTGAAAACGGCACAGATGCGATACGGGGATTTAGCTCCCAGCAGCATTTGTTCATGGTACACTGCCTCAAGAATGGTACCAGACCCTGAGCCCATGACAGCAACGTTCATGGGTTTGCCTGGGTGAGGTGTGTGCAGTGAGTCTTTCATAGTCCTTTATTCACCATTTATCTCTACGGATCCTATCTTGTTACAAGAATCTCTTGCGCTCCTGAACCTATGTCTTCCCTTAGCTGCATGCCAGGAAAAGATATTTTTCTCACAGCGGCGTATGCTGCGGCGATGGCATCATCGAGGTTATCACCTATTCCTGTAACTCCAAGAACCCTACCACCAGCCGTGCATACGCGGCCTTTGCTATCCACAGATGTTCCTGCATGGAACACCGCAAGATCGTGATAGCCTTCTAGTGTTTCTAAACCTTCGATCACATCGCCGGTGCGTGGATTGCTAGGATATCCTTTAGAAGCGAGCACCACACAACACGCTGACTGTGGGCGCCAACGGATCGGGTCAACAAGCTTACCCTTGCAACATTGCAGCATATGCTGCGCGAGATCACTTTCAAGCAAGGGAAGCACAGCCTGTGCCTCTGGGTCACCAAAGCGGCAATTGAACTCGAGAATTTTGAACCCCTGCTCCGTAAGCATTAAGCCAAAGTAGAGAATACCCTTGTAAATGACACCTTCAGCGTCAAGAGCTCGCTGCGTAGGAGCGACGATAGTGTCTTCGATGAGTTGCATCAACTGCTTGTCGACAAAGGGCACCGGAGCGTAGGCCCCCATCCCACCGGTGTTCGGACCTAGACCGTCATCCTTAAGACGCTTGTGGTCCTGTGCCGGCAGCATCGCATGCATCTGCTTTCCATCACAGAGTGCCAACACGGAAATTTCGGGCCCTTGTAGCATCTCCTCAATCACTATACTGTCTGTCGCCCTGCCATAGCGTCCATCCATAATCTCACGCAGTGCAGTCTTGGCTTCTTCGAGGCTTTCGCAGCACTGCACACCCTTCCCTGCCGTTAGGCCACTAGGTTTAATGACTACTCGCTCGTCTGCGTCAGCGAAACGTTGCACAGCAGCAAGCGCTTCATCTTTTGACTGGCACAGTGCATAATCCGCGGTAGGCAGGTGATATCGCCGCATAAAGTCCTTGGACCACGCCTTACTTGTTTCAAGACGCGCTGCTTCTTTTGATGGACCGAATACGTTAAGCCCTCTTTCTGTAAGTACATCAGCGAACCCTTGCGCTAGAAGAGCTTCTGGACCAATCACAACGAGATCGACATCTAGGCCTGCGGCAAAGTCCGCAATAGCATTGGCTTCAAGCTTCAAGCCCTCAGTAGAAGCAGGTAGTGGCGCCACCTGGTCAGTACCGGGATTACCTGGGAAGCACCACGCCGTATGCCCATGTTGCAAAAAGCTGTGTGTGAGAGCATGCTCACGTCCACCCGAACCTAATACTAGTACTTTCATGATGACACCTCTGCATTTTTCAGTATTCGGGCAGCTTTTCTGGCAATGTCTTCAGCATTATTGGACGTCTGGAACGCGATGACTGGCCATCGAGAATTAGTTCGAGCACTATCAGCAAGGGTGCTTTGAGCATCCCCCACAACAATAATGACGACAGGTTCCAGTGAGTCGTTGTACTGGTCAATTAGATCCAGCACCTGCACATCATCGCTTGCCAGCCCCTTCTCCAACTTGCAGGGAATACACTCTTTCTCCAAGCCGTTCACGATGGTATTGATACTTGCGCCATCGTACCTAGCACCTGCAAGCACAAGAGCAAACACCCCTTTGATCACGCCACGGTCTTTAAGACCTTGAACAAGAGTCTCGCTTTCTGCAGTCATGCCATCATCTAAACCATTACCTGTGATGAGAGAATAGATCTCACGATACCCCTCACGAACCTGTTCTTGAAATTCGGGGCTGAGCGTGGGTGCAGGTCCCTCGCCGGTAAACCCGAGTTCTTCCCGGATGTATTTGCGGGCAAATTCCTTGTCGGGAAAGCGTATCTGTTCACGTGCGTACTCCTTCTGAATAAAGTAACGCGAAGAGTCTGGGGTGTGCACCTCGTCAATTAGGACAAGCTCTCCATGGGGACCTTTGCCGAACTCGTACTTGGTGTCGACGAGTATCAACCCACGCTTTTTGGCGATATCCTGTCCGCGCTGAAAAAGCTTCATCGCCGTAGCTTCCATGTCCGCCCACACATCTGGGGGTACCAGACCTCGACGGACGATTTCCTCTTTGGTGATGTCATCGTCATCTTCGTCTTTTGTGGTAGGGGTGATAATTGGAGTGGGGAGTTCAGAACCCTCTGTTAGTCCATCGGGAAGAATGTTTCCGCATTTGTCTCTTTTTCCCGCTTGGTAGTCCCGCCACATCGACCCTACAAGATAGGCGCGCACAACGACTTCGACGAGGTAAGGTGTGCATTTTGTTACTATGAGAGCATTTGGAGCGGGATACGACACGATGTGATTACACACAATATCCCGAGTCTGCTCAAACCAAAAATGTGATAGTTTCGTGAGCAGATGCCCCTTATCACGTATTTGATCAGGAAGTATTCGGTTAAATACCGAGAGACGGTCGCTAGCGACCAACAGAAGCTCATCTCCCAGGTCGTAGATATCACGTACCTTGCCGCGTATGGGTACACCAAGCTCAGGAAGAAAAGACTTGTGTAGTGTCTCTGTAGTCATGTCATATTCCTTCATCAAACATCTAGTGCGAAAAGTAGCGAGCCCCTGTCATCACCATACAGACATCGCATTCGTCGGCAGCAGCAACAACCTCGTCATCACGTACACCTCCGCCAGGCTGAAGGCAATAGCGTATCCCTTGTGACGCGGCGTAACGTATACTGTCATCGAAGGGAAAGAAGCCGTCTGTAGCAAGCAAGCACTCGTCAAGTCCAACATCACTACCTTCACTATCATTAAGTACTTGAAGCGCTCGAGGAATGGCTAGTTTTTGGAGAGTATCGACACGGTTGGGTTGTCCCGATCCCATGCCTAGAAGCTGATAGTATCCTGGTGCATACTCGCGTACTACAGCACTTGCGTTGGATTTCGCAGCGTGTACTGCTGCGACTCCAAAAGCAAAAAGCCCCTCTTGCCCGCTGCTGGGTTTACGCTTCGTCACAGCACCTATCTGCTTACCGTCATTGTCGTGAGAACCTTGTATCAAGCTTGGCCATGGCATTGCAAAAAACTGATGCTTCTCAGTCTGAAGGAGCATTCCCCCACTGATATTTTTGTAGCTCACAGTGTCTGAAGGCTCAGAAGGGACCTCTAGCAACCTAAGTTTGGGTTTGGCCTTGTGTGCCCACGCTACAAACTCCTCGCTGAAATGAGGGGCGATAATGACCTCGACAAAGCGCTTTGTCAGCTGTTCTTTCAGTTCGAGAGACACCGAAGATGTGCAGGAGATGACGCTTCCGAAGGAAGACTTGGGATCACCCTCCCACGCCCGAGCAAAGGCATCAACGAGATTAGCTCCTGTGGCATATCCGCAAGGGCAACCATGTTTGATGATGGCTACGCCATGCTCAGCACCCAGACGTGTAAGAGCACCTGACGCTTTATAGGCAATGGTAGCATCCTCGAAGTTGTTATAGGAAAGCTCCTTGCCCCCTAAAACTCGCGCGTGGGCAATGCCTGCACGGGTAGGGAACTGGTAGACCCATCCTTCCTGGTCGGGATTTTCTCCGTAACGTAGGCGCTTGCCTCCACGCAGTGTAAGGCGCCGTGTCTCTTCGCCTGCGAGCCGCCTTGTCAGTGTCTGCGCGATGCACGCCTCGTAGTCAGCCGTGGCGTTGAATGCACTCACAGCGAGCCGCTCGCGTGTTGTCAAGCTCACCCCCCCGTCGCGCTCAATCTCTTCAGTTATGGCAGTATAGTCCTTAGGATCCACGGTGATAGCTGTAGACGCATAATTTTTTGCAGCAGCCCGTAGAAGAGTTGGACCTCCGATATCTACCTGCTCGACCAGGTCCTCGACTGCAAGGTCTGGGTTTTGTGCTGCGGATTCGAAAGCATAGAGATTACACACTACGAGATCTATGGACTCGACCCCAAGCTTCTCGGCTTCGGCATCGTCGATGCCGTGCCTATAGAGTATTCCTCCGGCAATCTTGGGATGCAGTGTTTTTACACGGCCGCCAAAGCACTCTGGAAATTCCGTGTAGTCTGCGACATCAATGGTATGAATTTTTGCCTTTTCCAAAGTAGCTGCTGTGCCACCTGAGGCTATCACTTTTAGCTGCGGATTATGTCGCTTTAGAGCAGCAATAAAATCCACGAGCCCCGTCTTATCGGTGACACTAGCCAGGACGGTACGTATCAACAGCGTGTCTTTTGCACTCATATATGTGTCTCCAAGTAGTTAATTGCATTGGTGAAGAGCTGTCGCCCTTCACCCACTCCGTCTGGTTTTTTGGTCTGTTGACGTGTCCATTGGGGATGATTGAAAGCGTACAATGCCGCTTCGGGATGTGCCATCATACCCAGCACGCGCCCTGTGCTGTCACATATACCTGCGATACCATCCTCGGTGCCGTTGGGGTTGTCAGGATACTGCTCAGTGACCCTACCATCACCATCAGCGTATTGCAGAGCCACTTGTCTGCTTGCAAACAGCTGTTTGCGATCCTCGTCACTACGAAAGACAAGGCGTCCTTCAGCGTGTCGAATAGGAAGGCGCACACTCTGGATTCCTGTTGTGAACACACACTTGGACTCCGGAATGGCATGTGTCACCCAGCGGTTCTCGTATCGGCTACTGGCATTGGGTGCCAGTCCCGCCACCGGACCTTTTTCTCCATGTGCGAGCAATCCTAGCTTCACTAGGATCTGAAATCCATTACATACTCCAAGTATGCAATGGCCTTGGTCGACGAAATCATGTAGTCGCTGACGTAAGGTGTGGACGGCTTTTATTCGGTTTGCAAAGACCTTTCCGGCACCAAGAGCATCACCAAAGGAGAATCCACCGGGGAAGACGAGCAAATGAGTGCCCGATAGATCTACGTTTCCACTAAAGAAGTCGTGTGCGTGGGCTCGTTCCACATTTGCACCAGCAAGCTTACAGGCTAGTGCCATCTCACGTTCACAGTTAATTCCGTACCCATGCAAAACGAGGGCATTTACCTTAGTCATAGATCTCTCCCCCATGCTGTCTTGAGTACATTGATGTCAGTTTCGATGACTACACTGTGGTCAATTCCACACAGACGGAACATAGAATCCTCGCGCACCTTACCCACACGAATCACGGGGCTTGCGCCTAGAAGGTTCTCAAATTCCTCACGGTGCCGTTCCGATACCGTGACCACTAAGCGCCCGGCACTTTCGGAAAACAGCAGCTCGGTATTATCTGTTATACCCTCGCTCTCTATGGCGCCTAGATCGGCCTCTATTCCCAAGTTACCTCCGAAGGCAGACTCTGCCAAAGCGACGGCGAGGCCTCCATCAGAGCAGTCATGGCAGGATGCCACCACGCCAGCATTGATAGCTTTGTGTACTCCTTCATAGAGTGCACGCGACACCTCAAATTCCACAGTGGGAACGTAGCCTCCACCCCATCCATATATAGCGGCAAGGATCCCGCCTGCGAGCTCAGGTCGTGTCACTCCAAGAACGTAGACGTCATCGCCAGGACTCTTCACATCCATGCTTGTGGTTCTTGACAGATCGGGAAGCCGCCCTACCGCTGTAACTAAAAGCGTTGGAGGCACCGAGATCTTGACATCGCCGATCTTGTAATCGTTTTTCATGCTGTCTTTACCCGATATAAACGGCGTTCCTAGTGCGACAGCATAGTCGTGAAGACCCTGACAAGCGCGCACAAGCTGAGCGAGTTTGTATTTACCGTCAGGTGTCTTTGTCTCATTGTAGATAGGATCGGGCCAGCAGAAGTTATCAAGAACAGCAATATGGCTTGGGTCAGCGCCTACACAGACGGCATTTCGCACTGCCTCATCGATGGCGCATGTTGCCATAGCGTAGGTGTCGTAGTCACTGTATCCAGGACATATTCCATTGGCGATGACGACCGCTTCTTTGATGTACCCCTGCTCCATGCACTCTAGCGGACAGATTACGGCGGCATCACTGGGCCCAAGCTCCTCTGGACCTACAAGGGATTTTAGCGCAGATCCTCCCTGTACCTCGTGGTCGTACTGGCGTATTACTGACTCGCGGCTACAGACGTTTTCATTCGATAAAATCTGGAGTAGATCATCCAGATGTGAACTCCGTTGTTTCGTGGGCAATTCAGCGTCACTCTGAGACTCCCAAACCGCTTCAAGCTCTAGCTGAGGAACGCCCTCGTGCAAGAAGGTCATTTCCATTAGAGCTACAGTCTCGCCTTGGTAGAACACATGAAACAGTCCGCTATCGGTGAAGATACCCAAGCTGTCTAGCTCAACTTCATGTTGCTGAGCCAGCTTTGTAAGAGCTTCTAAATTGTGTGGCGGCACAGCAAAGGTCATTCTCTCTTGAGATTCGCTGACCAAAATCTCCCACGGCTTTAATCCACCGTGCTTGAGACGCGCCCGGTCCAAGTGTATTTCGCAGCCTCCAGACAACTCGGCAAGTTCCCCTATTGACGATGCAAATCCGCCGGCACCGTTGTCGGTAACAGTACGATAGAGCCCCAAATCTCTAGCCTCCAAGAGCATGTCATGAAGCTTTTTCTGTGTGAATGGATCACCTATCTGCACGGCACTTGTTGGACTGGACTCATGAAGCTCCTCGGAACTGAAAGTCGCTCCATGGATGCCATCACGCCCAGTGCGCCCCCCCGCGATAACGATAAGATCCCCGGCAACGATCTCCTTGTGCGATGTTGATTGCCCATGTAGCTCTCTGGGCATTGTCCCAACGCTACCGCAGTAAACTAATGGCTTCCCAAGGTAGCGCTCATTAAAAACAAGAGCACCATTTACTGTAGGCACACCCATTTTGTTACCGCCGTGTTCGATACCTTGACGGACTCCTTCAAACACACGTCGTGGATGAAGAAGGCGATCAGGAAGCGTGCCCTTATATTCTGGAGAGGCGAAGCAGAGAACATTCATGTTCGCCATCAGGCGGGCTCCGATCCCAACACCCATAATGTCGCGATTTACTCCCAAAATACCCGTGAGAGCACCTCCGTATGGGTCGAGAGCTGATGGACTGTTGTGGGTCTCTACCTTTACGGCGATGTCGATGCTATCGTTAAAGCGAATGACTCCGGCGTTGTCGCTAAAGACAGACACCATCCAGTCGCGCTCATGTGCTACTTTTTCAGTAGCGGCACGAATACAGCTATTGAATAAACTATCGATTGTGACACTGCCCTCTG
>JAJFMA010000002.1 GCA_021772415.1 Chlamydiota bacterium | reverse complement strand
CATGTAGATCCTTCATGACCTCCATGGTTTTTCGAATTAGGGAATCGAGCACGCACACGCACACGGGCACGGGCACGGGGAGTAATGGACGAGAAACACCTCCATGACCTCCATGTAGATCTCCATGTCCTCCATGGTTTTTCGAATTAGAGAATCGGGCACGCACACGGGCACGCACACGGGCACGGGAGTAATGGACGAGAAACACCTCCATGAGCTCCATGTAGATCTCCATGTCCTCCATGGTTTTTCGAATTAGAGAATCGGGCACGCACACGGGCACTCACACGGGCAATGAATGTCACATCTATAGGCTGGCTGTATATAAAGCAAAAATTTGCTATGTCATTATATGTGTATATAAAGACGGAGATGATGATGTACGCCATTGGAAAGATACTACTATGTGCGATGCTTGCGCTTGTGTTAGGCAGCTGCGACGATGGGCATGAGCGCCGTACAAAGAAGCAACAGGAACGCTGGGCTAAGTTAAGCGCAGAGTATGAAGCCGCCCAGAAGTTACTGCTCGCCGAACACAAGGGCACGTTGTTTCCTCCGGAGGAGTTTGCCGACCGTGCTGTGTTCACCTATACCTTGCAGCGTTTTTTGGTCACGGAAACGCAGCAGCCTGTTGTAATGAAGTGCATTGTTGACGACATCATCGAAGACGGTGATGAATTGCAGGTACATGCCACAGCATTTTTTTCCAAGAACCCACAGCATGATGGGCGTCGCTTACTGGTGCAATTACGTGCACGGAAAGACGTTGTTGATCCTCTTCTTCAGATCTACCAAGAACCTGCTAAAACGTCGTGTTGCTGCTGTGGCATACGCGGGCCTTTGGTATATGTTGTCGCAAAGGTGAGCGAAGTATCACGTGTCTCTGATGTAGGCAAGCGTGAGGCATTAGGCTACCAAGCGGTAGACGATGATTTGTACGAGGCTGTTGGAGAGCTCGTCGCACTAAAGCGTTTGCCAGAGGGCTAATGACAGCGGTCGGCGTTGTTACAGATCTTAGGTACACCTACCATTTGACGGGCTCGGGACACCCTGAGTGTCCCGCGCGCCTCGATGCGATTGCATCGGGATTGAATGGAGCGGGTCTGTTTGGCGAGGACATACGTATCTCTCCAGCTGTAGCTACACTTGAGCAGGTAGCCCTATGTCACAATCCCGATTATATCAAGCTAGTACAAGAAGAGGCGGAGCAACTTACTGAAGGTGAGCTTGCCTACTTAAGTACCGGCGATGCGATCGTCTGTCCAATCTCGTATGACATTGCGTTGCTTGCAGCCGGCGGTGTCATCGCTGGTGTCGACGCTGTCATGGGAGGGAACTTTCGCAGCGTCTTTTGTGCTGTTAGGCCTCCGGGTCACCACGCTACGCGCTCTCGTGGCATGGGCTTTTGTCTCTTTAATAGTGTCGCTATTGGAGCGCGCTGGGCACAGAAGCAGTGGGGTGTGGACAGAGTAGCGATTGTCGACTGGGACGTCCATCATGGAAATGGCACCCAGGACATCTTCGATGCCGACCCTAGCGTCCTATATATAAGCACGCATGAAAGCCCGCTCTATCCCTTTACAGGAGCTGCGAGTGAATGCGGCGTTGGCGATGGAGAAGGGACGACTATCAACTGCCCTATTCGTGGTGGAGCGGGCGCACGCGAAAGGGTTCTTGCAGCGTTCAAAGACCGCGTACTACCTGCACTGGAAACCTTTGCCCCTAATCTAGTGATGATATCGGCGGGCTTTGACGCTCATGAGCTGGATCCACTGGGAGATTTACGACTAAAGGATCGCGATTACGTAACATTGACCCAAAATCTCGTCAATATTGCGCATAAATACTGCGCCGGACGCGTAGTATCTGTGTTGGAGGGAGGGTATTCGTTAGAGGCCCTGAAGAGCGCTGTACCCTACCACGTGCAGGCACTACAACACAGGGCCGTGTAAACGCACAACCATTCCAGAAATGTTGTCCGTGGACCCTGCCGCGTAAGCAGTATCAACAATATTAGCAGCCATCTCGTGTAGACTCAAACCGTCTTTATTCATTCTGTACAGTGCTCCGGCAACCTGGTTCGATGAAGCGACATCAAAAACACCGTCACAGCCTAGAAACAGTAGGCTGTCATTATCAATATCCTTGAGAGGCATCTTCACAATCTTTGGCCTCGGCGATAGGCACTTCGTTCCGTCAACCCCAACGAGATTGCCATCACCGATAGCGCCTCCGACGGCAACCTGGTAGTTGACTCGATCACAAGAGCTGGGGTGTGGCTTGCCTACAAAGCCTCCACGCTTTTCGACACGCCTGCGGATATTGGCGTTGGAAGGCTTGGCATCGCAACTAAGCTGTACAACTTTATTGCCGAACCATCCGCTGCCGTTGCTGAGTACTGTCCGCGAATCTCCCGTGTTGGCTACCCATAGATTTCCATCGATGACAACGGCAACAGTAGCTGTGGTACCAGCATCGCCACCATACTCGCGGTCTAGATCAACGAACGCCAGTTTAAAGGCGTTCCAGATCATCGCATCGGTAAGCTGTTCAACAGGCCAGACCCATTGATCCATCAAACGACGACGTAAGCAACGACAGAAATTGTTGGCAACAAACGCTGAAGCGCCGCTACCTCCGTGCCCATCAAAAATTCCAAACACCTTGGCTTGTGTGCCACGAAGATTGATCATGTCAATCAAGTGCTCGTCCTCCATTGTCGGGCGCCTGCCTTGCAGATGGGCCACGGCTGCTGGAGTCTTTTCCAAGACCGCTGTTTCAACGTGAGCATTCGACGAGCTTGCTTGTATTTTAGGGAGAGCTTTGTCGAATTTCGTATTTTTGCCTTCATTTTTGCAACAATCCGCCGCTCTCCATGCCCGAGAAAGGCGCTTTTGAACATCGTTGGGATCGTCGACAACGCGATATTCTCGGGGATGATGATTGGTACGTGGACATGCGATCCTCAGGGCTGCATCCACAATAATGTTGATGATCGGCACCAGGAGGACAAGACCAATCGCTGCCGCTTTAATACGCCGCGACAAATCCTCAGAGGGATTTCCATCAGGATTTTTTTTTAGATGCTCGAAGACCTGCTCATTAAACGAGATGTTACCAAATGCTGCCACCTGCAGGTAGCGCAAACCATGTAAATATGGCAGGTCTAGCAGGCCACGGATGTTCCCACAAAAGTAATCGTTTCCAGAAGGCTGTATAGCTAGCACGATATGTCTTATGTACTTGGTTGTCTTGAGTCAATTCGAAGGGTGGGAGATGCCCACCCCATACGTCATAAGTTCTGTCGGGTTAACGACGGCGCGCGCTTGTTCCAGGAATCTGATGAGATGCGCTGCTAGTTCCCCAGCCGCCGCCTTGACCAGCGTTCGAACGATGTGTCCCTGGTCCCGCTCCAAACCAGCCACCGCCGACGTTGGTTCCAGGAGCCTGACGGCCTCCACCACCCCAGCCCCAACTACTTGATGGAGGTCTCGAGCTTCGAGAGCTTGTCGCAAACCATGGACTGCTTCCACCACCCCACCAGCTACTGGACCTGTGGTAATGCGATGGCGACACAAATATCGCTGACGAGCCACGTGCTCCAAAACCTATCGCCACAAGAGCAAGGGCAATCGCAGGCAAAAACAAGATGTCTATGGTGAATTTCAGCGCGAAGCTGACAAGGCATACTGCACCGACTGCGGCGATGACCGCCAGTGCCACCGACGTGATACTGTCGTTTGTACCGCCAGGTGTAGCTACCGTCTTAGCTTTCATTAAATTCTCCGAATCCACTCCCAACATCTGTTGAAACTGATTCATCACAGAATGGCAACCATTCATTAATCCTTCCACTTATCCTCTCCTTATCCTTAATAGCGTTGGTGATTTCTAGACAACGACGCACTAGGGTGACTCAAATGTGTACTTTCACACAACTACGGGATGTGTACAGCTCTCACATAGCTAAGATTTGCTTTGCTAGGAATGTATGTTGTGACGTTGATCAAAATGTTAGGCATGGAATAAGACAACCAGTCGTCATTGGTACCAATGATGATATTGTCATCAACAAGCCACTTCTTAGAAATAGCAGAATCGAGCCCTGACATCGACCAGCGAGAGCCGTCGTCAAGCCAAAGTTCTTGTGCTGCGTAGTCGATACTTGTGATCCACCTATTGTGTTTGCTCTGCTCAAATGGTCCCATCTTAAGTTTGACCTGTACCGAACTTTTCGTTCCGACATTTACAAGCCTAAAAGGGTAAGTGGACCACCAAGTGTAATTAGGGGCGATGAGTAGCTCATCGGTACGTATCCAGTTCCGGACAAGAGCAGCATCGCGGTCGTCGACGCGCCAAATAGAGCCGTTTTCCAATTCAACGGTCTCACCGCCGGGAGAGTAGTGTACAGGATGGTGTGTGCTATACGGGTAACTTTCGGCAAAAAAAAGACTTGCAGGGTTGTGGGGCAGTCCCTTCAGTGAGCGTACAGCATGCTCTTGGCCTGGCATGTGATAGAGAAGATGCTCGTCTTCACCATCAGACGCGTCGCTATCTCCAAGTTCTGAGGAGCCTATTTCATCGGTGGGAGTGTAATCGGTATCTAAAAACTCCTGATCCGCTAAAGCAATACGTGCTAACGCCCAGTGCCGTTGAGACTCGATCGCCTCCATCTCGTCGTCGGTAACTTCGCGACATCCGACGCAAATATGGTGGCTCGGATCTAAATCTGGTTCTCGAGAACGTGCATCCGCTGTAGAAACTACCAGAAAAGTCACTAGTGACAGACTCAAAATGAGCCTACTGAAAATGCTGTCCATATCCACTCCGAATTCCATCTACAATTATAGCCTTCGCGGGCATCCTATCCGCGCTCATCAGTATCTTCGTCTATGATTGTGGAATGATTAAGCCAACATCAAGATTTGATTAACCACATAGACACAAAAAAAAGAGGGGCGAAACCGCCCCCCTTTAAACTAGCGCTACGCAAGAAGCTTTTCTTCTTCGTCAGCAAGCTCTTCGTTTGCTGCTAGAAGCTCTTCTTCTTCGTCAGCAAGCTCTTCGTTTGCTGCAAGAAGCTCTTCTTCTTCGTCAGCAAGCTCTTCGTTTGCTGCTAGAAGCTCTTCTTCTTCGTCAGTAAGCTCTTCGTTCGCCACAGAAAAATGTTGCTCGTTAAGCTCTTGATCGTCGACTACGTCTTTAGCGCCCTTCACTTCGATTTCTACTACGGGGCTTTGCTCTGGATCACATGCACATTTGTCGCATGCGTGGCCATCAGCAAAAGATACCGTACCTAGAACTGTAAGAGCGATACCCATCAACATTTTGGTGAATACGTTGTCCATGTTTTGTCCTCCAAATCCATTTTTGAAAAGTTAAGTTTTTACACAGCTATGCTGCCATGCTCATCACACTATGTCGTGAAAGGTTTATCGTTGGATTAAGCAAATATTAAGATCATGTAAATCTGGCTTAGACTGCCGCGTAGAGTGTAAAAATAGTATTTTACACACAAGAGTAGAATACACCAACCAAAACACCAACCAAGAGTGCAGTTCACCAACATGAGGAGCCCGAAGGGCTCAGATGTTACAGCCCAGGGCAACGCCCCTGTCCTTACCCAAAAATTTTAAATAAAGACTCGAACAGAGGTTCTTTTGGCATCCTCAATCAAACGCAGTGAGTTCCATCATGAGACCCAGCGGGCCGCCTTATGATAGCCCCACCCGTGAGGGTGGGGTAAGGCAAAAAAGTGCCCTGAGCCCGATTAGGGACGGCTTGTGGCCCCAGCGGATTAAACCGACACAGAGTGTTTTATCCATTGCTTTGAGTAATGCGAAGCACGCTTTTCTCCGGAGCCATGAACCGGGGCCACAAGCCGCCCCGTTGAGAGTGTAAAGAAATAAGGCCGTGCGAGGCTCCTTTTTAAGACCCGAAGGGCTGGCAACCTGCATAGCCTGGGGTGCAGCCCGTGGTAG
>JAJFMA010000001.1 GCA_021772415.1 Chlamydiota bacterium | reverse complement strand
CGCAATCTTTTGTTGTGGGTGACCCCTCCACCCAACACTACAGTTTTGCACCCATAATCGTTGGCAGCACGCACACAGCGATCGACAACCGCCGAGAGTGCAACTTCCTGGAATGAAGCGGCGACATTGGGGATGTCGGCGTCACTGATTTTTAGAGGGTCGTTGATTTTGGCACCGACACCTTTGACGGCGTAGAGAACGGCGGTTTTTAGGCCGCTATACGAAAAGTCGTAGGGGCGCCCTTGCATTCTCCCCGCTTTAAATGGGAAAGATTTGGGGTCGCCTTCACGCGCAAGCTTTTCGATCGGAGGCCCCCCAGGGTAGGGGAGGCTCAATATCTTGGCGACTTTGTCGAAAGCTTCGCCGATAGCATCATCTTGGGTCTGTCCAATGACGCGGTAGCGCCCAAGTGCTTCGATTAAAACCAAAGTGGTGTGGCCACCAGACAGCACAGCCCCCAGGACAGGGAACTCCATCTGCTCGAGATGGGGCATCAGTGCCGCATAGAGATGTGCCTCGACATGATTCACGCCTATGAGTGGCTTGTCGAGGGCTAAAGCGAGCGCTTTGGCGGCATTGAGGCCTATCAGTAGAGCACCAATCAGTCCCGGCCCATGCGCCACAGCAATGACGTCGACATCTGATAGCGACAGCTTAGCTTCACTCATCGCTTGATCTATAACCGGTATCAACACGTCAACATGGCGGCGACAGGCAAGCTCTGGCACCACACCTCCATATGTCGTGTGAAGGTCTATCTGTGATGCCACAACATTCGTTAGGATTTCCGTACCGTCACGCACAAGGGCGCATCCGGTTTCATCGCAGGTGCTTTCAAGGCCTAAAACTAACATAGTCTCCAGGGGGTGATGTCTCAAAGCATTGTAACTTAAGGGATGCTAGGTTGCAACTTGCAGTAAAGTACTCTTCCTCGTGATGATAGAAGTATGAAAGAAGATGCCACCAAACCACTGCGTGCCAGACTTAGAGGCGAATATCGCTCTCTCTACACCGTGCACCAGCTCGCCTACGAACTCGTTCCCTACCACTGCAGAGTGCTCATCGCTCACGCGCATTCCCTCGGCGATCTCGGGCTTATCACACGAGCCGAGGAACAGCTCGCGGTGGGAGCACTCCAAGGGCTTATTATCAGACATGGAGAAAGCTCCCACTCGGTGACAACGCAGGCTGAAGATAGCGAGACTATCGTGCGCCGTGCCCTAGTCGAGAGTCTTGGCCCGCAGGCGCAGAAGGTTTACACTGCCTGCTCTCCTAGCGATGTTGCTGTAACGGCGTTCAGGCTTTTTGAGTGCGAAGAGCTTGTTGCTCTGCGCTCTGAGCTCTATCACTGGATCGAAACTTTGCGTAGCCTGCGGGGGCGCTGGGGAGAGATCTCTCTTCCGGGATACAGCCATATGCGGGCGGCGATGCCAACATCAGTGGGGGATTGGTTAGAGGGCTATGCTGCGTCGGCACATGACAACATACAGCAGCTTGTTGCTGCTCTTACCCTACTTGACCAAAGTCCCCTTGGATCCGGGACGGGTTTTGGGATTCCCGTCGTTGATGTAGACCGGGACGCGTCAGCACGTATGCTAGGCTTCGAGCGTGTAATGAGCAGCTCTTCGTACGCGCAGCTTAGCTGGGGGAAATTTGAAGCCGTTGTTGTACATCTAGTCGGCCTTATACTCCTCGATTGCAACCGTATGGCGTCGGATCTGCTGTTTATGTCTCAAGAGCAGCTAGGCTTGGTGCGCCTTCCACAGACCGCTATGGCACAAAGTGTCTTGATGCCCAATGTAGAAGCTCCCAGAACTTTGGAAATGCTGCGGAGCCAATACCAGCAGGTTCTCGGTGAGGAAGTTAAAATCAAGAGCCTCCTTGGTAACTTAGTGTTCAGTGGGCACGAAGAGCTCATTCCTATTCAAGCAAGCGTTATGCAAGCGTTGAATCAAGGGTATGAGACATTGAGTCTGCTGCGAGTGATGCTTGAAGGTATAGAGATTGATGCAGGCGCCTGCAGTAAAACGATTACTCCGAAGATGAGACAAACCGAACGCTTGCACGAGCTTATCCGAGAAGGCTACACCGTCAACGACGCACGTGACATGCTCGACTCGGATGGATGAGAGCTGGCGCTAACGAAGACGAGTTTCTGATACGTCAAAAAATCACCACCGAGACACAGACTCGACTTTCGGCATTTTTATCATAAGAAAAAGTAGGTTAATGTCTTAGGTTACCCTATCAACACGTAATTATCTAAGGCACTATCATTTCCCTCATGAGGCCCTTCGGGCCTCAGAACCAGACAGAATACACGTTACATTCTCAGACGTGCATTGATATGTTAAGTTGCTGATGATCAATGCAAATGTTTTTCCTCAGCCCAGCCAAAACAGGTTCATGAGGAAAAAAGCTATTCTGGATCTTCTCATCTGGCTAATGGCTAGCTGAAAAATGTCGAAAGTCGAGTCTGTTGCTCTGCGATAGTGTTGCAAGCTCCACTGTCAACAAAAGTTAACAAAACGCTGTACCAAAGAACCAGATTGCGAGCCGAACCTTGAGTAGGGCTTAGCACGCCTAAAGCCTGCAGACAATTCACTCCCTCGTAGGATGTAAGCGCTGGCGCAGTGCAGAAATAAACTGAGGGTGCACGATGGCACCGATATTAATTCTTCTCCGCGCTCCTAAATCAGGAGTTTCAAGGACTTGCAATACCTGCAAAATAGGCTCAGAGATCTCTTCAAAGGGTGTTGGATGGGCCACGACAGCCGATGGACGAGGCCCCTCGTTGGGCTTGTAGTAGTGCTCGACAAAGTAGACGAACGTCTTCGATAGAAAATTTAGATCGCTACGAAGCTCCTCACGATCAGGCTGCTTCTCAATAGCATGCATGAGCTTCCAGATACGTATGAGGAGTGCCGTCTCAGGCCAAAAGTAAACGAGAATCTCCTCGGGATGCACCCACCGAAAATCCAACGGCTCATCAGACTTCCCACGGCTATACTTGGGAACCAACTCCATGTCATGCATGGTATGGTAGACGCTATACAGAAACAATTTCACGCCTAGATAGGCGTAAGGGATCTCAAAGTTGGGATTAGCGCGAAAGACAGGATCCGGAAGGACCTTGCCCCACACAAGATCGTGGCGCAGACTGAAGAAGCCGTCGACCCATTTCCAAAAGAGCTCCACAGGGGTGCCATGCCTGATTTTTAATAAAGGGCGCAGCTGATGCTTGAAGTCGATGTGCGGATGCTGCGTGCCCAAGTGATGCAACGCCTCACATGCCGTCACCAAAAAGACGATGTCTTCGGCCTGAGAACAGCCACTGGGCACCTCTTCTTCCGGGACAGCCAAGTCCTCGAAGCGCGTGATAAAGCGGTCGACGAAATAGCGGATAGCACGAATCAGACTGCGCACTAAAGCTGGATCTGCATCGGCAGTGATAGGGCTGTCACCATAAACGAGGTCTAGTGCCTGGCCAAGGCCCCCCGCAATCTCCGGATCCACATGCTCCACAACAAAGGGTGTTCCGCATTCAGCCCGCACAGCACCAGATGACGACATCAATAAGTACGTAGTGAAGCTATCAAAGGGGAGCGCACGCCCTTCGACATAGAGGCGAGGGAAGATAGTGGCAAAATAAAGCAGACACACGGCATCTAAAAACAGGGAATGCCATTCCGACGACGGAACGTCTTCGCTGACAAGCACGCAGGTTCCCTGCTTAACAGGAGCATCGCCGCCAAGCATCGACGCAGCACAAAAGGTCACCGGCCCCAAATGCACCGGCATCGCTGTCTGCATATCCACCAAAGGGAGAATAGCATAGATGTTTAAATCATCTAAATTAGCCATATACAATCGTGTCGTTTTTATATTGATATATATATATCTATAATAAATAGATTGATATACTATTGCAAATAACTAATGTACTGTCAAAAGACACAAAAAAGCGCCGGAAGCCGCAGCCTCCGACGCCTTTAATTAGAGCAAAAGCGAGTCTTCGCCCTCCTAAGTCTCTTCTTCATCAGAGTTGTCTTCGTCGACTACTGTCATCGAATCCAAAAAATGTCGTGTGAGACCCCGAGTGACTGACGAAGTAGGCCGGTATGTGGACCCCTTGACTCTACTAGTGTCCACTACAAGGTGGTACAACGCAATATCTGTGACAATGACACGGTGTGATATCTTCATAGCCCCGTCTTTTTCTGTGAGGACTTCCAAGAAATCTCGACCCTGACTGTCGCCAAGCAATACCTGCGCGGGAAGGTCAACGAGGTCTTCAGACAAGTGGCTCTGGATTTCCTTCCCTTTCTTCCAGAGAATAAGTTCTTTAGGGATGCTTTGAGCAGCCTCGTCCAGCAGCTGCGTAGTGAATGTGTAGCTCACTCCGTAGTCCGAGGGGCCGGAAATCTCGTAACCTGAGCGTGACAGCTTGAACTTTCTTTCATTTGTGGGAAGAGTAACCTTAACGGTCTCGCCCAGCAGTTGAAAAGAGGTCGCCTCAGCGTAACAAGGTCCTTTGTGTGTATGGAAGAAATAACTGACGTTGTCTTTCTCCAGGCATTCCATTGAGAAGGAGTGATCGGCTCTAACTTCTGTGCCAGTTTGGCAGGAGCCATCTGTACAGTCAACGAGATCGTTGGCTGACACATGAGCGGAAAACGTTAATAGTGTACATAATAATGTAGTGGATAAAATAGACTTGTTATTTAGAAACAACATGTAACCTCCATGATAACTTTAGTTGTAACTTCTTGTTATATAATAACTTAAATTTGAATTAATTGCAATAAGTTTTTATTAAATAGTAAGGTTTGTGTGAATAACACGCTGTGGTTTCCAGACACCTATGCGACATATAGACACAAAAAAACGTCGGAAGCCGCGGCCTCCGACGCTTCTAAATTGAACATAACCGCTATTTAGTCCGCGTCGACTGACGCTTCGTCACTAGGGTCTTCGACAATTACTGTCATAGAATCCAAAAGATGTCGTGTAATTCCCTTTGTGATTTGCTTAATACTGCGATAGCTAGATTCCTTCACGTCACTGGTGTCTACCGTTAGGTGGTACAACGCAAGATCAGTGACAATGATGCGGTGAGAAACCTTCGCGTTTCCGTCCTTTTCGGTGAGAACTTCTAGATAATTGTATCCACCCGATTTGCCCAGCATTACCGTAGGGGGAAGATCAACGGTTTCTTCAGACAAATTGGCTTGAATTTCGTCCATTTGCTTCCAGAGAAGAAGTTGATGAGGAGTGCTTCGCATTGCGTCATCCAAGAGCCGCACTTCGAGTGTATAGCTCACCCCATATGAAGAGGAGCCAGAAAGATCAAAGGCTTCGCTCAACATGTTGAGCTTTCTTGCCTTTGTAGGAAGAGTGACTCTGATGCTGTCACCCTTTAGTTTGATGGACGTTAGCTCAGCAGGACGATTGTAGTTGTGCGCTGGACCGTAGTAGTGGCCAAGGTCGTCGTCGCCAATGGCTTCTATCGACAATGTGTTGCGGATAGGAGCCGGCGTATCGAAGCCACAGTGGCCGTCGGTGCAGTCAGCCAGTTCGTTGGCTGTCGCATTAACGGATAATGTTAATAATGTGCAGAGTAATGTAATAGATGAAATGGACTTTATGCTTTTAATCATGTTATAACCCAGACGGTTAGTTTAGATATTTACGCAGAGATTGTCGTATTTGAACTCGTTATCAAAAACAAGAAGTGTTTAATTATGCTGTTTTGATGTTTCTGGGGCTGATTCAAGCTTCTGTACCTAGCGGCATATCCTTCGAGGCTACAAGCCCAAAAAATGACACCAAGCCGCACAACGAAAAACAGCGAAGCTACCAATGAAATAAACACATTAGTTTTGAGCCATTCGGATAGTAACAAAGATCCGATTAGACACGGATCCCAAGCGGCGTAACTCTCCTCACACAAAATTTTCGCGTACAAGTAAAAATGCGCGCCCTAAGAAGCTCATCGTCAAACGCGACCCAAAATAAATGCCCAATCGCTAAAAGCAACTGTGTCTTATGTTCATAATCGGCTTGACAAGTAGTCGTAAACCCGATTTCTCTACCACTAAAATGTAGAGAACGGACGTCGTAAGGTCCTCTAATGGCGCCCATAAATGCCTACAACCCACTAACTCCGTAGCTCTTACCGATTAGTACTATTCGTAAGTTATTGTCATACAACGTTTTGTGAGAATATCTCAAAAAATAATCGCGTCAAGTTAAAAATATGGTAGATCATTTAATTGCGGACGAGTATGTATCGTAGGTAAATCCTTTAGTGTTATGGCGCCGCTGGTGCGGAGCCTGAGTGAGCTGAATGATAGACAAAATGACGTACTCAAAAGTTACTGAGAGCACTGTTGAACGATTTTTACGCTTGCGTGAAAAAGAAAAGTTTGACAGTTTTGCATTCAAAAAAAGTTGCTACCCTAACCAGGTTGAACCCAAAAAAAGGAGATAACCATGAAGAAAATGCTGTCTTCCATGACTGCTATGGCTGCTACTGCTGCACTACTAACAAGCTGCGGCTGGAATAACTGCTGCTGCGATCCTTGCTGCGATCCCTGTTGCAAGCCTCGTTGCTGCCCTAAGCCTTGCTGCCCTAAGCCTTGCTGCCCTCAGCCTTGCTGCAATCCTTGCGATCACGGCGGCTGCCACTACTAAGGTTTCTGGCAGTGCTTCGGCACTGTGTAGCTATTTTGTAGCTAGGGTGGGAAGGACCCTAATTCTTCCCACCCACCCAGTTAAATAGGACATCACTTCACCCCGGGATTAACAACCGGTGATGCATTAGAGTCGAGTACTCAACCTGGAATTGACCAGAGAGAATTAAATGACCGAGCAAAGCTAATTTAAGGAGACTGAAGATGAAGAAATCACTGGCGTTTCTTTCTTCCTCACTATCGATCGGTGCTATTGCACTAACGATGACCAGCTGTGGCTGGGATAACTGCTGCTGCGACCCTTGCTGTGAACCTTGCTGCGAGCCCTGCTGCCAGCAACGTAGCTGTAGCTGCTGCCCACAACCCGCATGGTGTGGCGAGCAAGCCTACGATTATTGCGATCCAACCGCTTACCGTCTGTCGTACTAGCCCGCGACGCGTTAACGGTTACGCGATGATGAGCTGACGGAATTACTTACTGTAAGCAACCCGTCAGCTCTTTATCGAATGTCCCA
Organism: Chlamydiota bacterium; assembly: GCA_021772415.1. GTDB lineage: Bacteria > Chlamydiota > Chlamydiia > Chlamydiales > JAJFMA01 > JAJFMA01. The sequence continues at coordinate 3,259 of JAJFMA010000001.1, read as the reverse complement.
ACGCCGGCCAATAAAGCCCACGGACAACTCAGATCGCAGAAACAAGTAGGCCGCAAGGTCCAATGATCTGTTAGACGTAAACCAATAAGGAGAACTTGAATGAGGAAACAACTGAGAGCGTTAAGCTCGCTACTCTTCATCAGCACAATGGCTTTGGCCTGGATGGGGTGTTCAGATTTCCGCGGCTATTCAGACTGTAACCGTTGTTACTATGACGCCGCATCTGTGCGTTCCAACTCATGTTGTGAAGCCATTTGTCCAGAAAACGATACCTGTGGCCCTTGCCAACAACAGGTAATCGCTAGCGACATCACTTGCGATGGAGTCCAAGTGATTGCACGTCAGCCACACATGTGCCTGATGGGTGATCAGTACTGCATGGATCTCTGTGTATGTGCATGCCGCGATGTCTGCGATGTCACACTAAGTACGACATTGCCAGACGGCGTTCAATTTGTTAAGAGCGACCCAGAAGCCTTCCAAGACGGCCAGCACCTAGTATGGAGCGTTGGTCACCTTAAGGCGGGTTGCTGCGAAAACATTCGTATTCACCTTCGCTGCGAGCGTGAGGGATGCCTAGAGGCATGCTTCTGTGTGTCTGCGACACCAGTAGCCTTCTGCACAATTGTTTGCGCTAAGCCTGTGCTTTGGTGCAACAAGTGTGGCCCAGAAGAAGCCTGCCCAGGCGATTGCCTCAACTACTGCATCACTGTTGGTAACAAAGGCTCGTGCACCGCGTACGACGTACATGTTATCGACAATCTGCCCGACGGCCTAGAGCATGTCAGCGGTCTGAACACTCTGACCTTCAAGCTGGGTGATATCCCTCCTTGCGGACAGAAGACCCTGAACCTATGCCTCAAAGCGTGCAAGCGTGGTAAGGTGACTAACAGCATTATCGTTAATGCGTGCAATGCTGACCAAACATCCTGCGACTGGACAACAACAGTCTGCAAGTACTGCTGCTCTGTGACCAAAGAAGGTCCTCGCGAAGTACGTGTTGGTCAGAATGCTGATTACCAGATCGTTGTCACTAACATTGGGGATCGCCCACTCACAGACCTCTGTGTTGTGGACTGTGCTCCTAATGGCACGTCTATCGTCTCTGCTAACGGCGCTACCATCTCCGGTAACCGCGCTGTTTGGAAGATCGACGAGCTCCGCCAGGGTGAAGATGTTTCACTACCTCTCACCTTGACTACCTGCACTCCAGGTTACTACTGCAACACGGTCAACGTCAGCAACTGCCAAGGTGCATGCTGCTGCGCTGAGTGCCCCTGCCGATGGAGAGGTACTCCTGCTCTTAACGTTTGCGTTAAGGACCTAGAAGATCCAATCTGTGTTGGCGACAACACAAGCTACAGGATCTCAGTAGTAAACCAGGGTTCTGAGCCTGACGAAAATGTGCGCGTTGTTGTCCGCTTCCCAAGGGAAGTAGTGCCAGTAAGCGCCGTTGGAGCAAGCCCAGGACAGGTGTCCGGACAGACGGTGACCTTTGCACCATATTCTCCTCTTAGCCCACGCCACACACTCGAGTACCGAGTTGACGCACGTGCTAAGGAAAGAGGTGACGCTAGAATTAAGGTCGAAGTGATGTCTGATTCGATTACTACACCGATCGTGCAGGAAGAGAGCACGATAGTGAACTAAGGGAAGCCACACTTTCCTAAGGAAAGCGAGTCAGGGGGACGCCCCCTGGCTCGTTTTTTTTTGCCTGTATTGCGTAGCCTTCCCGTCCCCTTGCCCGTTCCCCTGCCCGTCCCCTTGCCCGTTCCCCTGCCCGTGTGCGTGCCCGTGTGCGTGCCCGATTCTTCTTCCCTATCCGTCGATTTTTCCCCCTGGCAGATGTTGAAATTCGAAAAACCATGGAGGCCATGGAGGTCTGCATGGAGGTCATGGAGGGACTAGCAGTTCACAAAGTCATTCCTATTGAAGCGCATCGCAGGGGCCTAGCTCTTCCCTTGCACCTACCCTCTTCCCCCTGCCCGTGTGCGTGCCCGTGTGCGTGCCCGATTTTCCTTCTTCCCTTCCCGTCGATTTCCCCTCCCTGGCTGATGCTGAAATTCGGAAAAAACCATGGAGGCCATGGAGATCTGCATGGAGGTCATGGAGGGACTAGCAGTTCACAAAGTCATTCCTATTGAAGCGCACTGCAGGGGCCTAGCTCTTCCCTTTTTTTCAACACAGAGCAACAGAGAAACAGAGCAACGGAGAAAAATTCCTCTCTGTGTCTCTGCTCCTCTGTTGCTCTGTGATGAAGAGTTGACAAGACATAGCAGCGAGCAGTCGTTGAAGCCTATTCGAAGCACGAGCCTACTTCAAGGGCTATGCCTGTGAACAAAGACAATAGATTCCCCACATTATCCTCCATGGCCTCCATGCAGACCTCCATGTCCTCCATGCAGACCTCCATGGCCTCCATGGTTTTCCGAGTTTCAGTCCACGCAGGCCTAAAGATCTTAGAACTGCACGCACCACAGGGTTCCCTCCCACCCACACACCCTTTCTCACCCCATTTCAGAAAGAGGCTAATTATATCGAAATCTGCTTAAATCTTGAGCTATAGCGTTTCTAGGAGGGGGCAGTGGATGATACGCATCTAACAGTAACAGTAAAGGGTTCGAGCTGGGTTTCTGCTGGGTCATCGTCGTCCTCTAGAAAGGGCAAAAATGCCAGCAACGACGACAACTACGACGACGAAGATGTCCCTGTGTTGACGACCTTGGCGAGCGAGGCTCTGCACGGCTCAGACGGGACGACGCATGTCATCTTCCCTGCCTATCCCATAGATGCACTGCTGGACGCCTACTCTGATGTCGAAGAAGACGACGACGACGGCAAGCCATTCGATCAAAAACATGAATCCGGCAGGAAAGTTCACTCCTGGACGATGGGAATGCCCCTCTTTTGTCAACGTGTCTCGGATCCACCCCATGTTAAAGTGGCTAGCGATGAACTGAGCCCCGCATCGGGCTCTAGTTGCTCATGGCCTCCTATGGGGGATCATAGGGCTAAGAGGCTTAGGCAGGAGATACTCGCCCTTTCGCTTTTGCAAGACAATGACTGCCTGAGTTTTATGAATCCTATGGGAGTCTGTGTCGCCTATCCCAAACGCGTCGCCAATCCTGTTACACGTAGGGTGTTGGAAGGAGCAGTAGCCTATCTCGCTAGTGACGAAGCAAAGCCCTTCGGAGGCTCGGGAGATCCTACAGCGGAATATGACTCCGCTGCGAAAATCGAGGTAGAAGGCCAGCAATTC